>NZ_JACSMC010000001.1:0-300957 GCF_018618435.1 Exiguobacterium sp. s150
GTTCATGGTATACTCTTTGTACATAGGGGCACCTCCAAAGTTATGGTTTGGTCACTTTAACTTTATCAGAGGTCGCCCCTATCTGTTTAGTCCGAAATGCGTGCACGAACCCATAAAAATGACAAGAGGCCACCTGGAGCGAACAAGTCGCTCCAGGTGGCCTCTTTGTTATAAATCTACTGAGTTATGTCCCAGCCTCTTGTTTTTCGTAGTCGATATACCATGTCCCATCTATTTCACGCATACCCGTCCCATACCAGCCGTCCTGTAACAGACGCACTTGTCGCGCCGTGTCAGCCATCTCGACGGATGTGACGAGTCCATCCCCATGCCAACCGGTGTGTAGCTCTCTCATGAAGATGTAGCGCCATTTCCCCCCATATTTCGGCTTCAGCGCGCCAATCCGAAGTCCAAGGGCGAACTTATCTTTCAAGCTCGGAATATTGAACGGGGCGACCGTCGCACAGACGAGGTCGAATCGGACGTCTTGGCTAAACGCCTCCATCAAGAGGTGGCCGAGATGTTGTTGCAGGCGATAACCCCGAAACGACGGATGGACGTTCGTCACTTCCTGATAGATGATGCGCTCGAGTGAGTGTTCTGGGTACCCGATGTCCCGGCCGAGATGCTCTGCATCGATTGGCGGGATGAGGAGCGCGCGAAACGCGATTAAATCTTCGTCCCGATATGCCCCGATGATGGTTCGGTCTGCCAATAGTTTTTGAAACTCGCCAGTCGTGAGCGCTTGATAGTGAGCGGACTCGGTCAATTCGTCAATGACTGCTCGTTGGACGGACTCGATGGCGGGCAAATCCTGTTCCGTCAAATGGCGAACGTGTAACGTGAGACCGTTCCAAACCCCAGACCACATCAGCCCGTCACCTCATACTGCGCCGTCGCCAACTGCTCGAGGACGGCCTCATCGACTTCGATCCCGAGTCCGGGCTGTTCGTTCAAGCGGATGAACGGCAAATCGTACTGCAAGTTCCCGACATCTTGTGCGAACCGGAGCGGGCCCGTCAATTCGACGGAACGTACGATTTTACTTGAGAAGGCGACATGGAAGCCCGCACTCGAGGCGATGGACGACTCGACCATCGACCCGATTTGACACTCGATTCCTGACATTTCCGCGATATGGACGAGCTTTTTCGCCGGATAGATCCCACCGCACTTCATCAGTTTGATGTTCACTTTGTGTGCCGCCTGCATGAGCGTCAACCGGCGCATCTCAGGCATGCCGCGCACTCCTTCATCAATCATGATCGGGACGACACTCTTCGCTTTCACTTCGGCCATCCCCTCGAAATCGTCGGCCCGAACCGGCTGTTCGATCCAGTCGAGCGCATACGGGATGAGCTGCTGCATCGACTGTAGCGTCTTCCCGGCATTCTCCCAGCCTTGGTTCACGTCGACGCGAATCGGGACGTCCGGTCCGACCGCGCGTCGGACCGCGGCGACGCGCGCGACGTCAGAGGCGACGTCGACCCCGACTTTCATCTTGATGGACGTGTAACCGGCATCGAGTTGCTGCTTCGCTTCCTCGGCCATCGCATCCGGGTCACCGATACTGAGGACATGCGTCACGGGGAAGGCGTCATGATAACGCCCACCGATCAAGTCGTATACCGGAAGACCAAGCTTCTTCCCGACGAGGTCGTGGCACGCGATGTCGAGTGCCGCTTTCGCGGCGGGCACGTCCCGGATGGACCGGTCCATCACATCGTGAATCCGTTCCATATGCATCGGGTTCTCCCCAATCAACTGTGGTCCGAGCAAGCGATGGATGATTGAAATCGTGCTCTCTAGCGACTCACCGGTAACATGCTCATCGGCGACCGCTTCGCCGTATCCGACACGACCGCAAGCACTCGTCAATTTGACGATGACGGACGGCATATCCTCATAGCGGTGATAGCTGACGACGAATGGGACTTTTAGTGGGAAACGGACGGCAAACACTTCAATCTTCTCAATTTTCATACATAAGCTCCTTTACTTCTGTCGTATCGTTAGTTATATTGTCGTTAAATAGTCGTTAAATTGCAAGGAGGAGTTTTCATGGCCATCCATCTCGCGCTCGTCGGGTCCGACACGTTCGTCTCGACCCTCATGCGCGCCGTCTCGTTCGATGACGTCCGGTTCAGTCCGTTCATCTATCACCATCCGAAAGAAGCGGCCACCATCGCACAACAGCTCGGATCGTTCGACGCCGTCTTCTTCTCCGGTTCGTTCCCGTATGCATACGCCCTTCCCTATTTGAAGGAAACACTCGCGCATCACGTCGTCCAAGACGAGACGGTGCTTTTGACGACACTTTTACATGCGAGCGTTACGCAGCACGTCCCGCTCGATCGCTTGACGATGGATGTGAACGATCCGGAACGATTGGCGTCAATCTTCGCCTCTTTACCGGACATGGCTCGACCGAACGTCATGAAAATCGATCCCGACGTCTCCTTTACGGACGTGTTCACGTTTCATGCGTCGAAGCAACCTCATGACGCCTCGCTTGCCGTGACGAGCATCGAGCGCGTCCATCACGAGTTGCTTGATGCCGGATATAACAGCCAGCTCATGATCGAACCGACACGTACGATTGTCGTTCACGTTGAAAAGCTGATCGAGCGGGTCCGGCACGCCCAGGCCGATGCGGCCCAATTCGCCGTTGTGCTCTATGCCTCGACGACGCCTGGGCTTCAAACCTACCTTGCCGCGTTGCCACATCACGGGCATGTCGAGGTCCATTCCGACACGACCTCACTCCTCACCACAAAAGGTGTGATTGAACGGGCGTTACAAATCGAGACACTCGCCCCTTCCGATGAGGAGACAAAAATCGGAATCGGGTATGGGCCTGACTATCAGACGGCCCATGATCACGCGACAATCGCCATCTCAGCCTCGACGCATCACCCGATCCGAATCATCGACGCGTCGAAAAAGTTGTCGTTCCCCGGAACAGACGAAACAATCGCGTACCGCGTGACAGAAGACCGGGCGTTCGACTTGATGAAACGACTCGGAATCAGTCCGGCGAACGTGAGTAAAATTATCGGCTTCGCCAAACAGACACATGAGTTTACCGCCAAAGAGATGACCGCTTACCTTCACGTGTCGCGCCGGACGACGGAACGGCTCATCAAAAAGCTGTTTGATGCCGGCTACGTCGAGGTGATTGGCGAAGAGATGAGTTATGCGCAAGGAAGGCCTCGTTCCGTTTATAAATTCAAGCTACCAACGTAAAGGACGCGTCAGACGACGCGTCCTTGTTTATTGCGCTTGTCGCTGATCATCCGGTGGGACAGTCTGTAACACATGGAGCTTCGCGATTGTGAAGCCAGTAAACGCATAGATGACCGAGATGACTGGGACGATGAAGTTCAACACAGCGTATGGCGCGTATTCGAACGCCCCGACGCCGAGCGTTCCGAGGATGAACACGCCACATGTGTTCCATGGGATAAAGACGGACGTGAGCGTCCCCCCGTCCTCGAGCGCACGCGACAAGTTCTTCGATTGAAGCCCCATCTTCTCATAAGCACCGGCGAACATGCGAGCCGGTACGACAATCGATATGTATTGCTCGGAACATGTGGCATTCGTCGCGAACCCTGCCAAAATCGTCGACGCAATCATCGAACCGGCCGTCTTCGCAAGCTTCACGATTTGATTCATAATCGACTGGAGCATACCCGAATATTCCAAGATTCCGCCGAACGTCATCGCGACAATCGTCATCGACACGGTATACATCATCGCGTCTAACCCGCCTCGACTGAACAAGTTGTCGACGAGTTCGTTCCCCGTATTGATGACGTATCCGCTCTGCAACGCCCCGACACTGTCCGCGAGCGTCCCGCCTTGAATGACATATTGAGCGAGAAACCCGAGCGCGATCCCGACGACGAGGGCCGGAATCGCCGGCACTTTTTTCGCAACGAGTACAATGACCGCGAGCGGGATCAACAAGAGCCATGGTGAAATGAAGAAGCTGTCTTGCAAGATCGCGAGCGTCTGAGTGATGTCTGATGAATCGGTCCCCGACTCGCTAAACCGTCTGCCGAGCCAAAAGTAGACACCGAGCGCGATTAAAAGGCCCGGAACCGTCGTATAGAGCATATGACGGATGTGTTCGAACAAGTTTGTATGCGTCAAGCCGGCAGCCAAGTTCGTCGTATCCGACAGCGGTGACATTTTATCCCCGAAATAGGCACCGGAAATGACCGCCCCCGCGACCATCGCTGCCGGAATCCCCATGCTGAGTCCAATCCCCATGCCAGCGACACCAATCGTCCCCATCGTCGACCATGAGCTTCCAATCGATAATGCGACGACCGCACAAATCAAACAGATCGTGACGAGAAAATAAGCCGGCGAGATAATCGTCAAGCCGTAATAAATCATCGTCGCGACGATGCCACCCCCAATCCATGCCCCAATCGTCAAACCGACGAGAATGATGATGACGACCGCCGGCAAGGCGAGCCGGATCCCTTTGTACATCATCTCTTCAATCTCTTTCCACTTAAAGCCATGCTTGTAGGCGACCATCGATGCCACCGCCGTCCCGATGATGAGCGGGATATGTGGTCCTTGCTCGAGCAATACAATCGCCACGAGCATGACCCCGATCATGACAAGTAGCGGCAAGAGCGCCCATCCGAGTTTCATTTCTTGCTTGTTCCCCTGTTCCATCCAATTTCCTCCCCGTTAGCGAATAATTCAGAATTGTCGTTATATTGTCGCTAATAGGATTATGATAACGCTTACATTAGACGTTGGCAATAACAAAAAGACGAAAGCGATTCGCTTCCGTCTCATTTTTCCGTGGCAGCCCGGCGCAACGTATCCGCCAACAAGACTGCCCCTTCCTGTAAAACCGACCGATCGAACGTCATGTGCGGATGATGCAACCCCGGCGTCAAGTTGGCGCCGATGCCAATCATCGTTGCGTCGAGTTCCGTTTTTTTCACCGTATAAAAATGAAAATCATCACTCCCGGACGTCACGATCCGTTCGACGAGCGCCTCTTTTCCGTACCGACTCGTGATCGCATCCGTCGCATGCCGGCTCGAGCGTTTGCCGACGACGGCTCCAGGTGTGAAGTCTTGCCACTCCCACTCGAGCGTCACCCCGTGAAGCGATTCAATCTGATGCAGCATTGTCTCGACCCGGTCACGCAAGGCGAGCAATTCCTCGTTCGATTGGGCCCGTACGTCAATCGAGAACGTGGCGTTCCCAGGGATGATGTTCACGTTGTCGCTGCCGGCCTGCACCCCGGTCAACTTCACAGAATGAGGTTCGAACGGCGACAGATAGATGTTTTTCAACTGTTGATGAATCGTGAACATGACGTCGAGCGCGTTTTGTCCTTGGTGCGGACGTGCCCCGTGCGCGTCGTCGCCGATGACCTTGCCTCTTAAAAAGATGGCGGCCCCGTGTTGAATCGTCGCCGCGAACTGACCGAGCGCGAGCTCCTCGATTGGACGCAGATGGATTCCGTATAGTTCCGTCACATCGATCAAGGCGCCTTTCTCAATCATCGCGAGCGACCCGTTGCCTTGCTCTTCTGCCGGTTGGAAGATAAAGCGGATCCGTTTTTGTAACGGCTCATCTTTCAAAAGATCGAGCGCGCCGAGCACCATGCTCATATTCGCGTCGTGACCACACGAATGGTTTGCCTGAAACGTCCCATCGACTTGTTGCCATAACGCATCGATATCGGCCCGGACGGCGATGACGTCTTCGCCGTCCCCAATCTCTGCCAACACGCCCGTGACGTCATCGAACGTGTCGTGCGATACGCCGAGCGAGGTCAAGATCGTTGCAATCGTCTTCGTCGTCTCGACTTCTTTCCAGCTCACTTCCGGATGCGTGTGAAAGTGGTCGAACCACGTCAATACGTTCGTAGCCATGACTTTCCCCCTCCGTATGTACTAAATTTTTTTAATTCCTTTAATGAGCACCCATTGCAGCGGTAAACGGAGCCACGTTACCCAGTTCGGGATCGTCTTTCCGCCGATTCGCGACGGTTTCAGCGCCATGTTGATGTTCGCCGGGAAGACGGCGAGCAAGAAGGCCGGTCCCGTCCGCTTGACGAACCGTGTGCCCCGATTCAGCAGCAGCAACGTCCCGTACACAATCTCGATCACGCCGCTCACTTGGACCATGAACCGTTTGAACGGCCAAGCCTTCGGGATGATGGACATGAAGGCACGCTCGTTGACGAAATGCATGACGCCGGCGCCTAAAAATAATATGCCATAGAAGATACGAAGCAAATGAATCCCTCCTTTTTTCTAAGCATATCAAAAAAGGCGGGCAAGATGCCCACCTTTTAGAGTGCTGAACCGTTCGCATTTTGAATCTCGACGTCCACCGTCTCGGTCTGACCGTCACGAATGTACTCGATTGACACCGTCCCGTCCGTATCGCGAACGAGTTCGCTCCGGAGGTCGATGAACGACGAGACGTCCTGGTCGTTGATTTTGACGATGACGTCACGGGCTTGAAGTCCGGCTCGTGCTGCTGAACTGTTCGCCTGCACATCGATGATAATCGTCCCGTTCGTCACCGATTCCGGTAAGTTGATCTGTTCGGTCAAGTATCCAGGCGGAAACTCCGACACGTCGCGGAGCGAGACCCCGAGCGACGGATGGTTCACCTCGCCCGTCTGCTCGATTTGGTTGATGAGCGGCAAGGCGATATCGATTGGAATCGAGAAGCCGACCCCTTCCACGGCATCTGTCGCGATTTTCATCGAGTTGATGCCAATCAATTGACCCGCCTCATTGATGAGGGCGCCGCCTGAGTTACCAGGGTTGATGGCCGCATCGGTCTGAATGACCTCGGCGTTGAAATCGGCTTGTCCGTTCTCATCCGTGTCGACCGGTACAAGTCGGGACGTCGACGAGACGACACCACGCGTCACCGAGTTTTCGAACTGACCGAGTGGGTTGCCGATGGCGATGACGGTCTGTCCTGGCTTCAACTCGCCGGACTTACCGATATTGATGACGGCTGGCACGTCGGCCGCATCGACTTTCAAGACGGCCAAGTCATACGTCGCATCACTGCCCATAAGTGTCGCATCCGCCGTCTTCCCATCGTTAAACGTGACCGTCAATCGGTCAGCCCCGTTGACGACGTGATGGTTCGTGACGATATATGCAGCGTCGCCTTCTTTTTTATAGATGACCCCAGAGCCGACACCGGCCTCGACCGACTGGCTCGAGAAACCTTGCGTCGCGAAATTGTTCACGGTCACGACGGCCGGTTGCGCGGCAGCGACGGCATCCGTCACCGACGTGTCCCCGACGTTCGAGGACGTCTGAAGCGGTGTCCCTTCCGAGGTGACGGCCGTATCGTTCACGTTCGACACCGGTTGGTCGAGAAACGGGAACGCGACCGCCCCGGTCACGAGCGCCCCGATGACCCCTCCGACAAATCCCGGGAACATCCGTCCGAGGAAGGACGGTCTCGCCGGCCGTTCCACTCGCGGTGGTTCGGGCGAACGTGTCGATGACCCGATTTCCGTGTCGAGCCATTCGTCGCGTCGTTTATCTTCAGGTGTGTGATCATTTCGTTCCATATTGATTCATCTCCTCAATGATGTTTCCTCTAATCTCTATGTTGATTATAATCGGAACCGATCCGCTCATCGAGAATTGACGGAGCGTTTACAAGATTCTTCACAATTTGCGTCAATGTGTTAGACGATGATATTTCGTAGCGAACCAATCCCCGAGATGGATACCTCGACCGTGTCGCCTGTCTGTAAATAGACAGGTGGTTTCATCCCATGGCCGACACCAGCAGGCGTTCCGGTCGCGATGATGTCCCCGGCTTCGAGCGTCATTCCTTTTGACAGCGTCCGAATCAATTCTTCAATCGGCCGAATCATGTCGGCGGTCGTGCCGGCTTGTCGAAGTTCCCCGTTCACGGTCGTCTCGATCGTGAGCGGGAATGAGAGCTCGTCCGGTGTGACGACGTAAGGGCCAATCGGACAGAACGTATCAAACGACTTGCCGCGGAAGAATTGGACGTGTTGTTTTTGCACGTCTCGCGCCGTAATGTCGTTTAAGACCGTGTAGCCGAAGATGTGTTCCTCGACGTGTTCGATATCGCGGCCCGACTTGCCGATAATGACGGCAAGCTCCCCTTCATAATCGAGCTGGTCGGTCAGCTCCGGATGTCGTTCGACGACTGCGTCTGGACCGACGACCGATGTCGGCGCCTTCGTGAAGATGACGAGCTTCCCGGCCCCTGCCGTGTCCATCTCTTTCACGTGTTCTTCGTAATTCTTTCCGATACAGATGACGTTTTTGAGCGGACGGTACGGTGCGAGCAGTTTGACCGATTCGAGCGGATAGCGCGGTGCGACGTCTAGGTCGACGTCTGGCTCGAACTCACGGGCGATGACTTCTAACAATGCGTTCGTATGTAATTGATTACTGACGTCATACACGTTCGTCCCTTCGACGATCCCAATCGCTACTTCCCCGTCACGTTCATATGTACACCATTTCATGTAAATTCCCCCTTTTTTATGAGTATACAAAAAATCGAGGCGATTCGCCCCGATCACACTTTGTTCAAAAAAATGATGCGCTGATTGCTCGAACCTCGAAACCGGAGCGATCGGTCCTTTAGGGACTCGATGAATTTCCCGTCGACGAGCACGTCGGCTTGATTGAGCACGTCCGTCACGTGTTCGTCATTCATCTGTTCAAGTAACTCAAGCGTATACCCGGTATAAACCCAAACGTTTTTTGCCAATCGCTTGCAGCCCCGAACGAGAGCCGCCAACTCTTTCGGTTGCATAAACGGTTCACCGCCTGAAACGGTAACCCCGTCCCACCCAGACACTTGGATCTGTTCTAGAAGTGTCTCAACTGACACCTCTTCCCCGCCGGCTGGATTCCATGACTCCGGGTTGTGACAGCCTCGGCAGTGATGCGGGCAGCCCGCTGTAAAGACGACGGTACGGATTCCCGGCCCGTCGACGACCGAATCTTCAATGACGGATAGGACGCGCATCATGTTTCACCCTCGCTCGTTCTTCTTCCCGTTTTGCCGAGTTCCATCGATCCATTGTGCCGACCAAATATCCTGTGATACGGCGAATACGCTCAATTTGCTCGGACTCCCCGCAAGTCGGGCATGCTTCATCAATGATGCCTTCAAGTCCGCAATTCCCACAACGATCGACCGGGTGATTGATCGACCCATAGCCAATGTCATGTTTACGCATCAGTCTAACGATTGCCTCGACGGCTTCCGAATTATGGGCAAGGGAACCATCGACTTCGACATACGTGATATGGCCAGCGTCACAAAGGGCATGGTAAGGCGCCTCAATTCTAATTTTTTCACGAATCGAGACATCTTTATAGACTGGCACGTGGAACGAGTTCGTGTAGAACGCGCGGTCAGTCACGCCTTCAATCATCCCGAACGCTTCCTGATCTTTCACGACGAACTTGCCGGACAACCCTTCCGCCGGGGTCGCAAGGAGCGAGAAGTTTAGATCATATCGGTCGGCCGCTTCTTTCACCCGCTCGGCTAGATGCGTCACGATCTCTAGGCCAAGTCGTTCAGCTTCTCGCGACTCGGCATGGGTCGACCCCAATAGAACCTGTAACGTCTCGGCCAGCCCGATAAAACCGACCGAGAGTGTACCTTGCTTCAATACGTCGCGGACCTCGTCATCCGGAGCGAGCGTCTCGCCGCCACGCCAAACATGTTGTGCGTAAAGGAAACGGAATTCATCGGCTCGGCGTTTGCACTGGTATTCGAACCGGTCGCGTAATTGCTCGATTGCGATGTCGAAATAGTCGTTGAGCATACGATAGAACGCTTTGATGTCAGATGAAACGAGGGCCATCTTTACCAAGTTCAGTGTCGAGAACGACAAGTTTCCCCGTCCGATCGACGTCTCAGCGCCGTGCCGATTGCCCATCACGCGTGTCCGGCAACCCATATAGGCGACCTCGGACTCCGGCGTACCGTCATTGTATTGCGCGTTGAACGGGGCGTCGATGAAGGAAAAGTTCGGGAACAGCCGCTTCCCTGTCACTCGACAAGCGAGTTTGAACAAGTCGATGTTTGGGTCTCCCTCATGGAAGTTGACGCCTTCTTTTACTTTAAAAATTTGAATCGGGAAGATCGGTGTCTCGCCATTCCCGAGACCGCGTTCGGTCGCGCGTAACAGTTCCCGAATAAAAATTCGGCCCCATCGTGACGTATCCGTCCCATAGTTGATGGAAACGAACGGAACTTGCCCACCGCCACGGGAATGCATCGAGTTGGCGTTGTGGATGAACGCCTCGCACGCTTGATACGTCGCCGTAATCGTCTCTTCTTCCGCAATCGTACGCATCTCGGTGTCCGTCAACTCGACCGGGAGATGACGGAGTCGTTCGAGGTGACGTTCATACGTCTTCTCCACATAGGGAGCTAAATCAACGTCAAACATTGGGAACGCCTGTCCTCCGTGCTGCATGTTCTGGTTCGCCTGAAGGATAATCGAGGCGAGTGCCATCGCCGACCGGATGTCTTTCGGGGGCCGAATCGTCCCATGTCCGGTGTGAAAGCCGTTCATTAGCAAGTCACCGAGCGGAATTTGGCAACACGTCGTTGAGCCCGTCACGTAATAGTCTGCATCGTGAATGTATAAAAAATTATCGGCGACCGCACGTCGCGAGCGTTCGGACAACAAGTACGTCGTCGCGAGTTCTTTTGACACTTCCGAGGACAAGCGAGCCAGCTTCCCGAGCGGCGACTTGCCGTCCACGTTCGCGTTTTCTTGGACCAAATCCTGGTCAGGGAGGACACAGACATCTTCATACAATCGAATTAAATTCACCCTGCAACACCTCACTATATATTGAATCCATTCGCTGTAAACAGCGAACTAATCATCTATATATAGATTATGTCACGTTCGCAGGCATTTATGCGGGACGACTTTGTGACATCTTTATAGGGCAAACATGACAAAAAACAGCCGAACCCTAGGCAGGGACTCGACTGTTACGATTCGTGATATAAGTCATACTTCTTTAGCAGGTTTGACGATCGTCAACTCGACTTCTTCTGACTCTTGGGCTTCCCGCAATCCTTTCGCGTTCAACCACGTATAGATGGCCCCCATGAACAAGGCACCTCCGATGATGTTTCCGAACGTCGCCGGAACCAAGTTGTGAATCGCCCCGGCGAAACTGATTGTCTCTGGGTGCGGGACGACGAGCGTGAGCGCGAACAAAACGAAATTCGCGATGACATGATCGAATCCTGAAGCGAAGAAGACCGCGACTAGGAAGATCATCGAGAAGATTTGCGCAAATTCATTTTTCATTTGTTTCGGCAAGAAAATCGCCAGGCAAACCATCCAGTTACAGAAGATGGCACGGAAGAAAATCTCGACCGTCGTATGGTGCATCTTGCTCTCGACGACGGCGAACAACCAGTTGTTCATCCCAAGTTCTTGAATGATTCCGGTCGGGGCAAGCAATATGGCGAACAAAATTCCGCCGACTGCATTCCCAACAAAGCACAATAACCAGACGAGCATCGTATCACTGAGCGTCGTATATCCGCGCAACGTCGACGTCGTGAAGTACATCGTATTCCCCGTGAACAGCTCAGCTCCCCCATAAATGATCATGACGAGTGCGATCCCGAACGAAAAGCCGCCAATGAGCGTCGTGAACGGCGAATCAAGCAGATACATGCCATTGACGACTTTTAGTGTGAAGATGGCGGCGAACCCGATAAAGATCCCGGCGAGCATCGCCCGTAAAAAGTATTCCATTGGCCGATAATGAATCATGTGCGATGACGCCTGGGCTTTCTTCCGTAATGATTCAAGTGCATGGATTTCCATTGATGCCATGTCACAAACCCTTCTTTCTGTTTGAATGAACCTTTATAATAAGAACGAACATGTGAAATCATTAACAATATAAGCCCGAATCCAATAAATTGCAATCGACCTTAGACCATGTTGACACATTTTTCACATCGTAATCGTTTACATATGTCGGATTTGTGACGAAAAAAACGACCCTTCGCAAAGGGTCGTTCGATCGAGCTTATTCTTTGTCTTCAGACTTCTCTTCAGACTCTTCCGAAGATGCTTCAGCCGACACTTCTTCAGTCGCTTCAGTTTCACCTTCTTGCGTAGTATCTGTGTCTGCTTCAAGCTCTTCAAGTGATACCGGCTCATTAACCGATGCGATTTGAAGTTCGCCATCCGAGACAACCTCGTAGTCTTTGTTTTCTGGAATGTCCGCTACCGTCACCGAGTCACCGATGCCAAGTTCAGATACATCGAGTTCGATGCGCTCTGGAATGTTGGCAGGTGTGGCCGATACCGTGACTTTATAGAGCGTTTGTGCCAAGAAGCCGCCTTCTTTGACACCTTTCGCGTCGCCGACGAGCGTGACGTCCGCTTCGACTTCTGTTGCTTCGTCCATCTTCACGGCCATGAACTCGACGTGCTTATACTCGTTCGTGAACGGGTCAACTTCTGTCCCGTGAACGAGCGTGTTCACTTTCTTGCCGTCGATGTTGAGTTCGATCAAGGCGTTATCACCATGCTCACGAAGGATTTTACGAAGTGCCATCTCTTCAAACGCGACTGGTGTGCTCTCGACTTTGTAGCCGTAAACGACACCTAGCACTTTTCCTTCTTTGCGTAAGTTTGCACGGACCGATCGTGGTCGTAACTCTCGTTTCGTTACATTAAGCTTGTCTGCCATAATCTTTTCCCCCTACTGGTTAATGGATCATGTCTACATCTTGAGGGTGAGGCAGTGAAAGAGCCACCTCTCAACCTCGATGCGTTGAGCGACATGTGTATAATGTTCCCACGTCACGCATCGGGTAAACGTTACAGACCGTTAAAAAAGATTACAACGTTGTCACATGACACGCTTAAACAGTTTCTCAAGTTCGTACGTACTCCATTTAACAAGGATTGGGCGACCGTGCGGACACGTGTAAGGCGACGCTGTCTCCGACAAGTCGTGAATCAGTTGGCGCATCATCTCGACGTTCAACGGATGGTTCGCTTTAATCGAACGTTTGCATGCCATCAAAATGGACGCCTCCTCGCGATATTTGGCAAGGTCAATCGAACGATCGCGAATCGCCATCTCGACTAAATCCCGAACCGTTCCTTCAAGGTCGTGTTGCGGATACCACGTCGGAATCTCTCGGACGAGGAACGTGTTCCCCCCGAACGGCTCGAGTTGAATCCCGGCCTCTTCTAAGAGCGGCAGCACTTCTTCGATGGCGAGCGCTTCTTGCTGGGTGAATTCGAGCGTGAGCGGTAACAAGAGTAGCTGGTACTCTTTCCCCGGATTCCCGAGTTGTTCATAGAACAGTTCATACTTGATCCGTTCTTGCGCGGCGTGCTGGTCGATGACGTACATGCCGTCCTCGCCGCCACAGACGATATAACTCGCGTGTAATTGCCCGATGACGTCGAGCTCGGGGAGCCGCTCCTTCTTCTGTTTCATCGGGGTGGCCTCCGAATCAGGCTCGTGCCTCGGCGAGACTTCCTTGTTCAAAGGCGTTGGTGCCCACTGGCTCGGCGACGTGATCGGTTCACGTGGTATCGGGTAGTTCCATGCCGGCTCTTCTTTCACTTCAGGCGAGCGCTCGACGGTAAAGTCGAGTCGCGCTTGTTCCGTCTGGGCGCGTTCCACTTTCGGTTTCGGTTGGACCGTCGGGATGAGGCGTTGCTCACGAAGCGTCAGTTGGACCGTGTCTCGAATCAATTGACATAACTCTTTTTCTTTTGAGAGCCGGACTTCGCGCTTCGTCGGGTGAACGTTGACATCGATCAACATCGGGTCCATGTTCACTTCGAGCACAGCGATGGGGTAACGGCCGATCGGGAGTAGCGTGTGATAGCCTTCGAGGACGCTTTGGGTGAGGGCGAAGTTTTTGATGCTGCGTCCGTTCAAGATGAGCGTCACGTATTGTTTATTCGAACGGGTCACTTCCGGACGGACGAGATACGCGCTCAAACTATAGTCGTTCGTCTTGCTCGACGCCGTCACGATTTGAGAGGCGACTTGGCGTCCATAGATGGCGAGCATCACTTGTTTAAGGTCACCGTTTCCGTTCGTCCGCAACAACTCCTTGTCTTCATGATAGGCTGCAAGACGAACCTCCGGATGAGACAGGGCGATACGATTCAACGTATCCGTGATGCTCGCGAGTTCGGTCGCCGATGTCTTCAAATATTTCAACCGGGCCGGCGTATTGTAAAACAGCTGGCTGACCGTGATCTCCGTTCCGACGTTCATTGCCGCAGGCTTCGTCTCGGTCAAGACCCCTCCCTCGAGCGTCATCTCAAATCCGACCTCTTCAGCGCGGCGTGACTTGAGCGTAACGTGGCTAACCGAGGCAATCGACGCGAGGGCCTCGCCTCGGAAACCGAGCGTTCGGATGCGGAACAAGTCATGCTCGTCGCGAATCTTGCTCGTCGCGTGACGGAGAAAAGCGCGCGGTGCGTCATCTTCATAAAATCCGTGTCCGTTATCCCGGACTTTGATGAGCCGAATCCCGGCCTCGACGAGCTCGACCTCAATCTTCGTCGCGCCGGCGTCAATCGCATTCTCAACGAGTTCTTTGACGACCGAGGCGGGTCGCTCGACCACCTCGCCCGCCGCGATTCGGTTGGCTAACTGTTCAGGGAGTTCTTGAATGATTCCCATCGTCTCATCCTTTCTTCGCAGCTTGTTGTAGCGCATAGAGCGCCTGCATCGCCTCAATCGGATTCATGGCGAGTAAATCGAGCGCGAGCAGTTCGTCTGTTAAACTGTCCGATTTCTCGAACAAGGACAGCTGGGCCACATCCGTCTCACTTGTCGGGCGTGTTTCTCGCTTCGCTTCATCCGGCGCCGGTTCGGCTTCGAGGTGCTCTAAAATGGACCGGGCCCGGTCAATCAAATCTGCCGGCAAGTCGGCCAACTCGGCGACGTGAATCCCATACGATTTATCCGCCTTGCCTGGGTGGACCTCGTGCAAGAAGACGACGCGACCATCACGTTCGACTGCGCGGACGTGCACGTTCTCTAGCGTCGAGATCGTCTGTTCCAACACGGTCAACTCGTGATAGTGGGTCGAGAAGAGCGTCTTCGCGCCGATCGTGGCCGCGATATATTCCACGATCGCTTGCGCGAGCGCCATCCCGTCATACGTCGACGTCCCGCGTCCAATCTCATCGAGCAAGATGAGGCTATGTTCCGTCGCTTCCGTGACGGCTTGACGTGTCTCGGTCATCTCGACCATGAACGTCGACTGGCCGCTGACTAAATCGTCGGCTGCCCCGATTCGCGTGAAGATACGGTCGAACAATGGGAGCTCGGCCGCTTCGGCCGGGACGAACGAACCGATCTGATGCATGATGGCGATGAGTGCGAATTGACGCATGTACGTCGACTTACCGGACATGTTCGGTCCCGTGATGAGGAGCATCCGCCGCGAGTCGTCAAGCGTCAAGTCGTTCGCGACGTACTCGCCGCGCCCGAGCACCGTCTCGATGACAGGATGGCGGCCGCGGTCGATTTGAACATGTTTCGCCGTCGTCGGGCGAACGTAATCCCGTTTTTCGGCGACGATGGCGAGACTGAGCAAGACGTCGAGTTCACTGAGCGAACGGGCAAGCCGCTGCAACGGTTTCGTCTCGCGCTTGACCTCGTCTCGAAGTGCCACGAACAAGTCATACTCGAGCGTGCAACTCTTCTCTTCGGCCCCAAGAATGAGCGCCTCTTTTTCTTTTAATTCCGGTGTGACGTAACGCTCGGCGTTCGTTAGGGTCTGTTTCCGTTCATACCGCCCTTCCTCGAGCAGCTTCGCGTTCGCTTTCGTGACTTCAAGATAGTAACCGAACACACGGTTATAACCGATTTTGAGCGACTTGATTCCGGTCGCAAGACGCTCTTGTTGTTCAAGGTTGGCAATCCACGTCTTCCCGTTCGCTTTCGCTTCGAGCAGTTCGTCGAGCTCGCTCGAATACCCTTCTCGAATCATGCCGCCTTCCTTCGTCGAGATGGGCGGTGCGTCGACGAGCGCTCGGTGAAGCAATTCCGCTAATTCCTCAAACGAATCGAGTTCCGCATCAATTTGACGAAGCCTTGACGCCGTCACCGCTTGTAACAGGGCGCGCACGTCCGGGATGCGGGATAACGTATCGCGCAACTGCACGAGGTCGCGGGCGTTTGCCGTCCCGTATCCGACCTTGGCGACGAGACGCTCGATATCGTATACGTACTTCAACTGCTCGCGGAGTTGGTCACGTAACATGAAGTCGTCTAACAAGTTTTCGACCGCATCGAGTCGCGCTTCTATCGCCCCTTCCGTATAGAGCGGTTGTTCGAGCCAACGTTTTAATAGTCGCCCTCCCATCGCGGTCGTCGTCTCATCTAACAGGGCGAGGAGCGACCCTTTCCGTTCCCCGGAACGGGCCGAGCGGAACAATTCCAAGTTTCGGGCCGTGTTGGCGTCAAGCTGCATGTGCTGCTCGACTTCATAGGCAACGGCAGGTTGCAAGTGGTCGAGCGAACGTTTTTGTGTTCGTGTCAAATATGCGTATAGCAAGGCGAACGCGTCTCGTTGCGCCTCGTCTCTAGCGTCAACGGCCAAGTCGCTATCGATCCGGTCGGTTTGAACCGAGAGTGGGATCCCGAGCGGTGCCAACACGTCCTTCAAACGTTCGTCCGAGACGAGCACCTCGTTCGGGAGTAGCCCTTCCATCTCACGACGTACGGCTTCACGTGTCGGGAGAGTCGTGAGCCAAGATTCACCTGTCGTCACATCGCCGCGTGCCACCCCGTAGCCGAGTGGATGGTTCGTCACCGCGACAAGATAGCGGTTCTCCTTGTCACCGAGGGCGGCCATATACGTCCCAGGTGTGATCACTTGGATGACTTCCCGTTTGACGAGCCCTTTCGTTGCTTTTGGATCTTCCATCTGTTCGCAGATGGCGACGTTAAAACCTTTCTCAATCAATTGCTCAATGTAGATAGCGGCCGAGTGATGAGGAACCCCACACATTGGAATAGGATGTTCCGCGTTCTTCCCGTTCTTCGATGTGAGCGTCAATTCGAGTTCTTTCGCTACGATTTGCGCGTCTTCAAAGAACAGCTCATAAAAATCGCCAAGTCGATAGAACAAAAAGGCGTCTGGATGGTCCGCCTTGATTGAGAAGTATTGTTTCATCATCGGGGTTTGATGTATGATTTCCATTTTTTTCACCTCTAGAAATTAGAACAGCTGACCAGAGGCCAGCTGTTTGTTAGTATCCGCAGCCGCCGCGTGATTTCTCGGCCGCCATGCCACTTCCTGTTTTACCAGCGAGTACGTCGCCGTCTGTCGATTCGATGATGCGGTCGGTCACTGAGTTCGCAAGCGTCACCGTCACGTATTGAAGCAGGTCGTTCACCTCAACTTGCGTCTCTTGGAACGCTTGGACGACCGGGATCGCGTCAAGCTCGTCCATTGCTTTGTCGATTTTCTGTTCGACTTTCGCGAGGGCCTCTGTCTTCCCGTAGTGTTGACAGTTGACCGCTTCTTTTTGCAAGAACTTGATGCGTTTGATGAGCGTTTGCACGCGTTCGCTTTCGTTCACTTTCGTCTCTGCTTCTTTGAAACGCGCCACTTCTGGCGTCTTCGCGAGAAGTTCGGCCAATTCTTTTGCTTTTTCAATCACTTGTTGGTCAGTCACGTTCGTAAACCCCTTTGCTGTCTATAATGTGATCGCACGAAACGTGCGCGAGTGTTCTCCATCATTCTACCATGAACGAATTCGGAAAGGTACATCATGGATTCAGTTCAAGCGTTGCTTTTTCGTACCATGTCGACGTGGGGAATCCCGTCCTCATCGTATTCATCGCTCGTCCGCTCGAACCCGAAACTCGCATAAAACGGTTCGACATACGTCTGCGCTTGTAAGTAGAGGGTTTCTCCCCCGTAATCGTTGACCGCGGCCTGCATCAATTGACGCGAATAGCCGTTGCCCCGATGCCCCGGTCTCGTCACGACCCGGCCGATCGCAATGGGTGAAGCGTGAATTAAAACACGCAAGGCCGCGACGACTTCGCCCCCTTCTTCCACCCAATAATGGACGGCATCGAGGTCTTTCCCGTCAACCTCCTGATATGCACATTCTTGTTCAACGACGAACACTTCCGTCCGTAGGGCAAGGAGCGCGTACAGCTCACGCGTCGTCAGTTCATCAAATCGCTTTTTCATCATCTTCCATCGTCTCCTTATAACGTCACGCCGAGCGCCCGGGCCACGTGCAACCCGCTCGTCATCGCGCCAATCGTCCCTGCGCCTGGAAACACCGTGTCCCCGCAGACAAAAAAGTCCGGAAGATTCGTCCGATAACTCGCGGCATGAAACAATGATTGACGCGGCGTCTGTGCATAGCCGCCGACGGCACCGTTCGGGCGTTTCGTATACTTCACCCAGGCGCCCGGTCCTCCTGGAAGCATGAGATTCGTGTGCCCCGACCAACCTGGGAATCCGATGCGCACAGCCTCAATCAAACGCTCGGTCCATTCATGTTCCAGTTTCTCATAGACGGCGCGCTGTTTCCAATCCTTCCATTCCGAAAGGTCGACGTGGGTCGACACCGTCACCGTCCGCTCGGGCTTGTCGGTACGCAACACGTCGCCGCCTGCTGACATCGACAAAAACGCATGGCCGCTCGGTAAATGCTCCGTATACACTTGTTGGAACAATGGCCGGTTCAAACAGACGTGTTCTGGGAGCGTAATATATAGACTAAACGTGCCCCACTGCGAACGGCTCAAGTGACGCCGATATTGGCGCTTGAACGATTTCGCGTCCTTCCCGGTCAGTAGTTGACTCGTCGCCTCGAGCGGGATGGCCGATACGACCGTATCGACGATGTCGAGCCGACCGCGCCGATCCGTCAGCAACCAACCGTCACTCACCGGTTCGATCGAGGTGATGTGACGACCAAGTAGTGCTGTCCCGCCGTCTCGACGAAGTGCGCGTTCGAGCGCGTCGGCAAGTTGATACAGTCCCCCCTCGACGTAAAACGCGCCTTCGTGGTAAATCGACAAGGCGACCGCGGCGAGCAGATGGCTCGCGTCTTTCGCCCCTGTCTGCAGACTGTCGAGCAAGATCCCATCAATAAACTGTTCGAACACCGTCCCGCTCAGCTGATGACGGGCAAGCGTCTTTTGCAACGGACGATAGAGTTTCGGCGCGACGGCGACAAGCTGTGGATTTAGTCCCTCCACCGCGACGAAGACGTCTTGTCGACTACGAAACGGCAAGGCCGGCAACCGTTCAAACAATGGACGGAGCGTCTCAAAGTCTCGCCACATCTCTTTCATGAACGCGCGGACATGGTTCGCCTCACTCGGAAACTTATTTTCGAGTTCACGTAAGAAACGATCGCGGTCCTGATCATAGACGACGGTTCGGTCGAGCAAGTGAACCGCCATGACTTCCTGTAACGGCCGAACCGGGACCGTCTCTTCTAAATGGCGCAATACGCGGTCATGGAGCCCGCCCGGCTCAAACCCCA
Organism: Exiguobacterium sp. s150; assembly: GCF_018618435.1. Classification (NCBI taxonomy): domain Bacteria; kingdom Bacillati; phylum Bacillota; class Bacilli; order Caryophanales; genus Exiguobacterium; species Exiguobacterium sp. s150. The sequence continues at coordinate 19,586 of NZ_JACSMC010000001.1, forward strand.
TACCGAGCGTCGCCCCGGCCGGAAACAAGTAGTCGCCTCGCTCGAACTTGCCGGCGCAGCCGCCCCATTCCCGTGACGCCTCATAAACCGTCACCTCATGTCCGTGCCGTTGTGCGAGGGCGGCAGCCGTCAACCCGGCAATCCCACCTCCAATGACTCCGATACGCATATCCATCCCCTCCTACGTCCATCATACATGGCAGACGTTCAATCGTGATGATTCGACGTGTCGGCTCGATGTTTTTCGGGCTAAAGGCAGGGTTCTTTCGATTGATGGCGAAAAAATCGATAAAGGACAGGTGAAGGCATATGCGAAGTCGGGTCATCATTTACTTATTGATTCCCATCTTGATTTTTATCGGTATTCTCATCACACCGGCATCGGAAGAATCACAAAAAGTCGCCACGATGACGGCCGTCAACATTCAAGAGATGATCCCTTATGAACGCGAGTATACGGCGCAACAAGTGTTACTGGAGAAAACGAATGACGGACGTGAAGCGAAGATTGAAGAATGGCGGCTCGAACGAGGGGCTCGTACGACGTATAGTTACGTGCTGAGACTACAGGGGTTTGAGACGGTCATTCAAGTCGATGCCGGGGCAGCCAATACGCGCTCGGACGGCTATTACGCCATGCAGGCGCATAGCCCTGTCTTCGAGGCGGACGAGCCGCTGTCGACCGGTTATCCGATCATCCTATTCGCAACGGAGCAACGGCTCGTGTTGAATCAAATGGAAGTGCGGGTCTTATACGAAGTGGACGGTGTCATTGAAAAATGGCGTATCCTAGAATCAGAAGAATCATGATATTCAACATGCGAGAGGTAATTTCTAATGCAAAGAAGATTCCTCATTGCGCCTTCCCGCTGCCGACACGATTATATTTCTCGACTTGCCGAGGACCGTTTGGACGTATCGCGTCTTGAAGCGCATGCTGTCCGATCACGGCCAGACACGTCCGGACATGGGCTCCGGTTGTGAGGAACGGTTCGACCCGAAGTTCTTGAAGTCGGTGTGGGATTATCCGAAGTCGCAGCGACCAGCGATTCGACAGCATTTACACAAACTTGAATCCGAAAAAGACATCATGATTCTGCGTTCACGGGCCGAAGTCCGTCGTTTCGTAGCGAATCAACTGGAGGCGAATCCATGAATCCAATTCTCCCAGAAATCGGGACCGTCTTTATTCCCGTCCGCGACGTTGCGACGTCCCGGGACTGGTATTGTCAGCTGTTTGATTTAGCGACAGATGGAGACATCCTGTTCGGACATCTTTATGTCGTCCCGTTAAACGGACCAAATCTCGTACTCGATAGTAAGATTTTTTCTGAAGCGAACGTCATCCAGACCCCACTTTTCCATTTGAACACGCCGGATATCCACCAAGCATACGCGCATATGGTGCAACGACAAATTGACATTTTAACCCCGATTGAACACGACCATTGGTTTCATTTCAAAGACCCGAATGGAAACGTCCTGATGATGTGCCAATGCTGACGGGGGCGTAGGAGCATACGAACGAATCCGACGCACTCATCCGTTACGTCGATGAGACGCTCTCCCCGTTCGGCGGATTCACCATCGGGAAATCAAACGAAACGTGAGGATACCCTATGTTTTTTCTTCAAATGTCCGGTTTCCCCGGGTCAGGCAAATCGACGCTGTCTCGCGAAATCGCCAGACGACTGGATGCGGTCATCGTCGATCACGATGTCACGAAGACGGCACTGCTCGAATCAACCGCACAACACTCGCTCGACCCCGGGCTGGCCGGAAAAATCGCTTATGATCTCGATTGGGCGCTCGTCGAGTTCCATTTGTCTTTAGGGCGAAACGTCATTTTGGATAGCCCTTGTCTATATGACGTGATGATTGAGCGCGGCCTAGCGATTACAGAAAATAGCGGAGCCACTTATCGATACGTCGAGTGTCTCGTCGATGACATCGATGAAATCAATCGCCGGCTGCGGGAACGAAACCGGAAGCTCAGTCAAATCAGAAGCGTGTCACCAGAAGATTTTCATCGGACTGTCGCAGGTAGTAAAAAACCAGCGCATATGCATACGCTTACAATCGACACGAATCGCCCGCTCGAGACATATTTTTCTGACATTATCGCCTATCTTCAAGCGATTGATTGAACACCTGATGCATCCTGTGCCTTCAGATTGGATGCATTTTTTTAATTGTTTTTGTATTTTTATACTTTACAATTAATAATCATACATATACACTTAGTCTCATATCGTGAAGGAGGAATTATTATATGAAGAAATGGTTGTTAACAGGAGCACTCGTCGTGAGTGCCATCGCACTTGGAGCTTGCAGTCAAGAGACGACGGGCGAAGAGAAAAAGACACTCGTCATGGGGACGAGCGCCGATTACTTCCCATATGAATTCGTCGACACGGCCAACGGGGACGCCATCGTCGGATTTGATATCGAGATTGCCGAAACAATCTCGGAACGTCTCGGGTATGAATTAAAAATTGAGGACATGGACTTCGGGAGTCTACTCGGTGCACTTAACGCCGGTCGGGTCGACTTTGTCATGGCCGGCATGACGCCGACCGAAGAGCGGAAGCAAAACGCCGCCTTCTCAGACATCTATCTATCCGCGACGAACTTGATTATGTCAAAAGACGAATCGCTCCAGTCGATTGAAGCGCTCGCCGGCAAAAAGATTGGCGTCCAAACGGCTTCGATTCAAGAAAACATCGCTAAAGAACAAGCACCAGACGCAGAGCTCGTCTCATTGAACAAGATTCCTGAAATCGTACAAGAACTGAACACAGGTCGAATCGATGCGATGGTCATCGAAGACACGGTCGCCCAGAAATACTTAGACCAAGATCAAGGATTCTACACATTCGCGTTGAAAGAAGATGGCGAGAAAGGGTCAGCGGCCGCCTTCAAGTTAGAGGATGACTTGCGTGACCAGTTTAATGACGAATTGAAGAAGATGATGGAGTCAGGTGAAATCGATGAATTGACGAAGAAATGGTTCTCAATGGAGCCAACGGAATGAGACCTGTCTCACTGCCAATCTATCCAATTACCTATCCAACCGGTTTTCGCTTGAATCAAAACGAAAGCCAATTCCCGGTCCCGGACCGCATCAAGCAGCAACTGTCTTCCATATCGTTCGATGACTTACACGAGTATCCGGTTCAGCCGATTGATGAGCTATTTACGCGTTACGCCGCCTATGCCGGGGTCGAACCGAATCAGCTGCTCGTCGGATGTGGTAGTGACGAGATGATTCATGTCGTCACGCAGGCGCTCTTGTCGCCTGAAGACGTCGTCTTGTCTCCAAGTCCGGATTTCGCCCTCTATCCGATTTTTACAACGATTGCGCACGGACGCCACCTTCAAACGAACGATTTGTCATTCGACGGTCTCATCGCATCGGTGACGGAGCATGAACCAAAGCTACTGTTGCTGTCAAACCCGAACAATCCGACCGGAAAACGATGGACCGTTGCCGAGCTGAGCGAACTCGCTAGTCGCGTGCCGTATCTTGTCGTCGACGAGGCGTATATCGATTTCACGCCGGACGCGAGCATGGTTTCACGTCTCGATGCTTTCCCGAACGTGATCGTGCTTCGGACGTTATCGAAGGCGTTCGGTCTCGCCAACATCCGTCTTGGTTTCATGGTGACAAACAGCGACCTGGCGAGTTACTTCCGGCAGTTCGTGCCACCATTCAACGTGAGTGGCTTTAGCGCGAAAATCGCGAACCTGTTTCTAGCGGACGCTTCATACGTGCAAGAGGCAATCGCGTGGCATCACCACCTACGCGAGCAATGGTTTGAATTGCTCTCGAAAGTGGGCGACGTCTATCCGTCTGAGGCGAACTTCCTCTATGTGACGGTCGACGAGCCTGAAGCGTTGTGGCAACATCTCGCTTCACATGGGATTCACGTCTCGCGCCAAGCGACCGGGATTCGGGTCACACTCGGTAACAGTGGTGCACTCGAGGCGACTCGAGGAGCATTGACGAAATGGAACGTCATCATTCCTTCATAAAAACACGCCCAGAACCGTCGGAATCCAATCGACGCGTTCGGGCGTGTTTTGTTGTGGTGTCTTAAGATATCGTCTTGATGACGCGTGCCGGATTGCCACCGACGACCGCTTTAGCCGGAACATCTTTCGTGACGACCGAGCCGGATGCGATGACCGCGTCGTCGCCGACCGTCACACCTGGATTGAGGATGGCGCCTCCACCAATCCAGACCCGATGCCCGACTGTCACCGGTTTCCCGAACTCGACGCCGGAAATGCGCTCGGTCGGGTCGAGTGGATGGGTCGCCGTGTACACGTGCACACCCGGTCCGAGCATACAATCATCGCCGAAACGAATCGGACAAATATCTAAAAAGACGCAGTCAAAATTCGCAAAAAAGCGCTCCCCGAGATGAATGTTGTAGCCGTAGTCACATTTAAACGTCGGTTCGACATAATACGATTCCCCCGTCGTACCGAGCAATTCTTTCAGTGCGGCTTTACGTGTCTCCAATTCGTCAATCCCGGCCGCATTGAAGCGTTCTGTCAGGCGTCTCGCGTGTTTCCGGTCCGCCACGAGTTCCTTGTCGCCTGCTATGTATCGTTCGCCACGAATCATCTTCTCTTTTTCCGTCAATATGATCTCCCCCATTTCCATTCTAGTATAGAGGAATTTATGAAGAAACGGGGAATAGAGTGATGACGACATAGAGGAGGAAGCTACATGAAACGGATTCTTGATTGCAAAGCCAGTGATTTTTTAACGTTCAACCGTCACGACTTACTTGCCTCGATTCAAAAAGCAGAAGGACGGACCGTCCTCGCCGAGGTCATCCCAACGGTCCAACCGCTCTACCCGGAAGTGACAAACGCGGAACTCGCCCGGGCGTTCGGTGCCGACATGATTCTGTTGAACATGCTCGACGTGTTCCACCCGTATATTAAAGGACTAGAAAGTCACGCCTTATTCGGGAACGTTCCCGGGGAGTCGATGTCCGACAATCCGATTCTCGAATTGAAACGGCTCGTCGGCCTACCGATCGGTGTCAATTTGGAGCCGGTCGACTTTTCTGAGAAGTCGACGGATATGTATGATGTGAAACAAGGACGGCTCGCGACACGGGAAGCGTTCGCGAAAGCGTCTGAACTTGGCATCGACTTCATCTGCCTGACCGGCAATCCGAACACCGGTGTGACGAACGAGGCCATTGAACAAGCCATCATCAGTGCCCGGCAAGAGTTCGCTGGCGTCATCATCGCCGGAAAGATGCATCAAGCCGGGGTCGGTCGGGTCCTTGACCGTGAAGCCTATACGCGCTTCGCCGAGGCTGGAGCGGACATCATCCTCATTCCAGCACCAGGAACCGTGCCTGGTGTTCGTGAGGACGAGTTTTTCGAAGTCACCCGCGATATTCAAGCGCTCAATAAGCTCGTCGTCGCCGCCATCGGGACTTCGCAAGAAGGGGCCGACGAGGCGACGGTTCGGGAAATCGCCTTATCCTCGAAACGTGGCGGGACGGACGTGTTTCACATCGGGGACGCCGGACTGTCTGGCATCGCCACGCCGGAAAATATTCAAGCGTTATCGATTGCCATCCGTGGCCGACGTCATACGTACATCCGTATGGCCGCCTCGGTCAATCGCTAAAAAAGGAACGGAGCCTCGTGGCTTCGTTCCTTTTCGTTTTTACCAGTCTTCGACGTCCCGACGTGGTTTCGCTGGTGTCGTCGTGCCGTGCCGCTCACTGAGGAGCGTCTCGACGTCTTCAAGCGAGACGCCTTTCGCTGCGAGCAAGACGAGCAAGTGATAGATCACGTCGGCCGCCTCTTCGACGACGTTCTCGTCCTGTAATGCTGCAATCACGACCTCGAACGACTCCTCACCGAACTTCTTGGCGATTTTGTCGACGCCTGACTCGAACAAATACGTCGTATACGATCCGTCTTTCGGTGTCGTCTTCCGTTCTTGAATCAACTTCTCTAGTTCATGAATCATCCTTCCACCTCCGTGAAAAAGCAACTTCGATTGCCCGTATGACACGTCGGCCCATTGGCCCGGGCGCGGACGAGGAGCGCGTCTTGGTCGCAGTCGACGTGAATGCTCTCCAGTTCGAGCATATTCCCGCTCGACTCGCCTTTCATCCAAAGTCGGCCTTTCGAGCGCGACCAGAATGTGACCGTGTTCGTCTCAAGCGTCTGTTGAATCGCCTCATCGTTCATATAGCCAAGCATGAGCACGGCGTTGTCTTCCGTCGAGACGATGATCGCTGGAATCAGTCCGTTGTCATCGTAACGAACCGCATCGGCAAGTTGTGATCGCTGCATACGTGCTTCACCTCTTCCACTGTCGTTTTTCGGTCATGTAGAATCGAAGCGAGTAGCGCCGCATCGACACGTTCGAGCGCGTCGACGACGTGATTTGCGTTACCGGCCCCGCCTGACGCGATGATCGGAATATCGACCGCATGGCGCAGAAGCTCGAGAATCGCTAAATCATATCCGCTCTGCTTCCCGTCTTGGTTCATCGACGTGACGAGCAGTTCCCCTGCCCCGAGTTCGGCGACTCGTTTCGCCCAATCAATCGCGCGCAGTTCCGTCTTCTGTTTGCCGCCATACGTGTAGACGAAGTACTCCCCGTCCTCGAAGCGAACGTCGATGGCGACGACGATACATTGTGACCCGAAACGTTCGGCCGCCTGTTTAATCAAATCCGGTGACTCGACGGCGAGCGTATTGAGCGACACTTTGTCCGCCCCTGCTTTTAAAAGCGAAGAGATGTCTTCAAGCGAACGGATGCCGCCGCCGACCGTGAGAGGGATGAATACTTTCCGGGCGACGGCACTGACGACATCGAGCATCGTCTGGCGGCGCTCGGTGCTCGCCGTGATATCCAAAAAGACGAGTTCGTCGGCACCAGACGCATCATAATATTTCGCGATTTCGACAGGATCGCCGATGTCACGTAGCGCCACGAATTCGACGCCTTTGACGACACGGCCTTCTTTTACATCGAGACATGGGATGATTCGTCGTTTAAGCATGACGCGCCTCCCACTCAATTAATTGGTCGAGACTGACTTTCCCTGAAAGCAACGCCTTTCCGACGACGGCCTCGTCAATCTGTGCGTCGCTTAGTGCCTGGACGTCTGCCTCTGTCGTCACGCCGCCTGAAGCGATGAGTGTGACCGAGACGGCTGCACGGAGCGCACGCATCCGCTCGAGGTTCGGGCCGTTTAACTTTCCGTCCGACCCGATATCTGTGTAGAGAATCGTCTTCACGCCACGAGCGACCAAATCGTTCGCGGCATCGATATCGCGTAACGTCGTCGCCTCTTGCCAGCCGTTGACGGCGACCATCCCGTCGTACGCGTCAAGCGCGACGGCGATGCGGTCACCGTATTTGACGAGCGCCGCATCCAAGAAATCTGGATCCGTGAACGCCTTCGTCCCGAGCAGGACGCGGTCGGCCCCGGTCTCCATGACAGCATCGAGTGCTTCGACTGAACGGATGCCCCCGCCCGTCTGGACGAAAAAGCCACATTCTTTCGCGAAACGGACGACGTCAAGGTGTCTCGGCTCGCCCGCTTTCGCTCCCTCGAGATCGATCAAGTGGAGCATCGGGACGCGCCCTCGCCATTCCTTCAACTTTTCATAAGGGTCCCCGTACTGTTCTTCCGTATTGAAATCCCCTTCTGTCAGGCGGACGATTTTACCATCGATTAAATCAATTGCCGGTAGTAATCTCACGTTCGACCGACTCCTTCCATTCTTGTAATAAACGTAATCCGAACGTCCCGCTCTTCTCCGGGTGAAACTGCATCCCCGTGACGAGACCGTCTTGGACGATGGCCGGGACGCGCTCGCCCATATAGTCGGCTGACGCAACGATATTCGCCTCATCCGTCACGACGTGATACGAATGGACGAAATACACGTCCTCATCGCGTAAAATCGAGTTCCATCCGACGTGTGGCAACCGCTTCGCCCGCATCCGTTCGACCCGTCCTTCGATGAGCCCGAGTCCTTCAGTCAACATGCCTTCCGTACTCGAGTCGAACAATAACTGCATCCCGAGGCAAATGCCGAGGAACGGTTTCTCCGTCGCCATCTGTTTCAGCAATGGCACGAGCCCCGTCGCATGGAGCGATGCCATCGCTTGTGGGAAAGCACCGACACCTGGTAGCAAGATGGCATCCGCCGCCTCAATCTCAATTGGATCGTTCGTAATGACAACGTGACAACCGATCGCCTTTAATGCCCGCTCGACATTGAAGACGTTCCCCATCCCATAATCAATGACCGCGACGTTCATCCTTCGATCCGTCCTTTCGTTGAAGGCAGACGGTTCGACCCGTCTTGTCCAATCGCCTCGGCGAGTGAGCGACCGAACGCCTTGAATAATCCTTCGACCATATGGTGCGAGTTCGAACCGTAGAGCACCTCAAGATGGAGCGTCAAACGGGCGTTCATCGCGACCGCGCGGAAAAACTCTTCGGCAAGCTCTGTATCAAAGTCGCCAAGCTTTGGATTTTTGATGTCGGCGTTAAACACGAGGAACGGCCGGCCCGACACGTCGACGACACTGCGTGCGAGCGTCTCATCCATCGGGAGGTAGCTCGTACCGTAACGGCGAATCCCGACTTTGTCACCGAGCGCCTCTAAAATCATCTGGCCGAGGGCGATCCCGACGTCTTCGACCGTATGATGGGCATCGACCCACGTATCCCCTTCGACTTGGACCGATAAATCGACTTGGCTATGGAAGGCGAACAACGTCAGCATATGGTCGAAGAACCCGACACCCGTTTGAATATCGCTCTGTCCCGTCCCGTTCAAATCTAGTTTCAGTTCAATCTTTGTCTCGTTCGTCTCACGCTTCGTTTCAGCTGTTCTCAAGTGAACTCACCTCTTCTATCGTTTGTTGAATCAATCGATACGCCTCATCCGTCCCCGCACTGACTCGGATGCCGTCGGAGAAGGCCCGGACGTGGACCCCGTGTTGGAGGAATCGCTCCGCCCACATCTCACTGTCCGGTGTTTGGACGTATAGGAAATTGGCGCGGCTCGGAAGGATTGTCCCGACCGGTCGTAAGAGCCGTACCAACTTTTCACGTTGCTCGTTATGGAACGCCACGGCGTCTCGGATGTATGCCGAGTCCTCTAACACGACGGCGGCGACGGCGGCACTCAAGCCGCTCACGTTGAACGGCGAACGGAAGCGATCGATGTTCGCGATTAACGTCTCGTCTGCGATCATGAATCCGATTCGTAAGTTCGCCAAACCGAACGCTTTCGAGAGCGTCCGCAGGATGATGACGTTCGGATATGTCTCGAGTTTTGATGTGAAGGCATCCATCATCGTGAAGTCGATATACGCCTCATCGACGACGAGATACGGCACGCGCGACGCGAGCGTCTCGAGCTCGTCATGCGTCCACATTTTCCCGGTCGGATTGTTCGGGTTCGAGACGAGGACAAGCTTCGGCTCGTTCGCCTCGATCGTCCGGATGAGCGAGTCAAACGACAATCCGTCTTCATCCGGTTGAACGAACTGCCCCCGGGCGATTTGTGTGTAAATGCCATACATCGAGAAGTCCGGGAGCGGTGCGACGACGAGGTCTTCGACGTCGAGGAGTGCTTGGCAAAGGATGGCGAGCAACTCATCGCTGCCGCTACCGACCATCAGTTGCTTCACGTCGACACCCGCATACTCGGCATAACGTTGTTTCAGGCGAATCAACTCGTCGACCGGGTAACGGCTTAAACCGGTCAAGTCGATTGAACGAATCTTGTCTTGGATTCGCTCGGGAAGTTCGTATTGGCTCTCGTTTTGATTTAACGCATGTCCCTTGACCGCATGTGGGACGTAACGCGGAATCGTTTCGTATCGTTGTCTCATACGTCCTCCAATCGGGCCGCCATCGCTCGAGCGTGCCCTTCTAACTGTTCTTGTTTGGCGATTCGGATGGCAGCCCGTGTCACCGTCTCGTCGAGTTCCGTCATTTGCAGGAACGTCTGACGCCGATAGAAGTCATCGACCGACAGCCCGCTCGAGAATCGAGCCGTCCCGCTCGTCGGCAAGACATGGTTCGGTCCAGCGATATAGTCACCGAACGCTTCGGCCGCCTCGTGACCAAGGAAGAATGAACCACCGTGACGAATTTGTTTCATATAATCGTCCGGGTTCTCGACGGCGAGTTGGACGTGTTCAGCCGCCATCTCATTCGCCTGGCGAATCGCCTCATCTTTTGACTTCACGACCACACCACCGCGTTCGAGCGCCTCGATGGCGATGTCTCGTCGGGGGAGGTCGCTCAGTTGACGTGCGAGCTCTTCCTTGACGGCGCGAGCCATCCGGTCCGTCGAGACGAGCGCGAGCGCCGTCGCCTCGACGTCGTGCTCGGCTTGGGCGAGGAGATCGGCCGCGACCCATTTCGGATTGGCCGTCTCGTCGGCGATGATGAGCACTTCGGAAGGTCCTGCCACCGAATCGATGCCGACGATGTGAGAGACGAGCGCTTTCGCGGTGGCGACGTAGGCGTTCCCCGGGCCGACGATTTTATCGACCGGCCGAATCGTCTCCGTGCCGAACGCGAGCGCCGCGACCGCTTGGGCGCCACCGACGAGATAGCATTCATCGGCCCCGGCGATTTTAGCGGCAATCAATAAGGAGACGTCAATCCCGTCCGGTTTTGGCGGTGTCACCATGACGACACGTTTCACGCCGGCCACTTTTGCCGGGATGACGTTCATGAGGACGCTAGACGGATAGACGGCCGTCCCGCCCGGAACGTACACACCGACCGAGTCGAGCGGCATGTAACGGCGGCCCAGTCGGAACATCTCGTCTTCGAAGACGTCGTCGTCTCGGCGTTGGCGTTCGTGAAACGCACGGATCCGCTCTGCGGCGAGCGTCAGCGCGTCCGTCAGCTCGTCATAAGCCGGCGGTGGTGTGAACGTAGTCAAATCGACAGCTTCGATTTGGTTGACGCCATCAAACTTAACCGTGTATTCGAGGAGTGCCTCGTCTCCTCTCGTCTCGATGGCCTCAAGAATCGGTTTGACCGCTTCAGCCCAAGTTTCACGTCGTGTCCGGTTTTGTGAGCTCATGCGCCTTCCTCCTTGCTAAGACGACGAATCCATGCCTTCAATTCGTCCGGATCGTTCGCGAGCGCCGTCTCACTCGTGATGAACTTGGCGTTAATATCAAAAATCGTCTCGTATTCTTCAAGGTCGTTCGCCCGAAGCGTCGCCCCCGTCTCGACGATGTCGACGATGCAGTCGGCAAGGCCGGTTAAGGGTGCCAGTTCGACCGACCCGTTCAAGGCGATCACTTCGACGTTTTGCCGTTTCGATGCGAAATGCGAGATGGCGATGTTCGGATATTTGCTCGCGACTTTCAACTTCTTCGTCCCGTTCTTTCTCTCTTTCGGGCCACACACCGCCATCCGACAGCGGCCGAATGGCAAGTCGACGACTTCGAGGACGCCAGGTGTCTTCTCACGTAAAATATCGCCGCCGACGACGCCGACGTCTGCCGCGCCGTGCATGACATATTTATAGACATCATCGCCTTTGACGAAGATGAACTCGTGCCCGTCGACTTCGACCGTCAACTCACGGCCTCGTTTCTCCGGCCAGACGGTCAGTCCGACTTGTTCGAAATAGTCTCGTGCCGCTTTTTCGATGCGACCTTTCGCGATTGCCACTTTCATGAGATCACCTCACCTAACTGTTCTAAATCAAGTGATAATCCGAACGCTCGACGCGATTGGCCAAAGTGACCGTAAAGCGAGTCATAGCGTCCGCCAGACAAGACACGACGACCGTCCATCGTTCCGGTGACGGTCAGTCCCGAATAGTAATCGAAGTCGCCCGTCTGTCCGAAATCGTAGGAAGCGTTCAAACCGATGGCCCGTAAATGCTCGACGGCACGCTCGACGTCTTCAATGTTACCCGTCAGGCTCGAATCGGCTTCTTGTTTCAATTCCTCAACGGCCGAGTCGCCAATTAAAAATGGCAACTTGGCGATGAGTGGATAGTCGTATGTCACGGCAAGCTCGCGGAGCGACTCGAGGTTTCGGAGCGCCAAATACTGTCTGAGCGTCCGTTCCGGTATGCCGGCCGCCTCGGCGATTGATGCGACAAGTGCGGCCGAACCGACTTGAATGCGCAATCCTCGGCGAGGCATGATGTCTTTTGTCATCGACAAGAACGATTCAATCAATTCCGTGTCGGCCGCCTCACCGTCAATCCATTCGAGCCCGAGTTGTTGCCGTTCGTGCGGCTGGCCCGAATGTTTCGGGGTCCGGCGGTATACGGCACCGGCATAGGCGACGCGCATCGGTTCGTTCCCATCTGCCAGTTTCCGTGCGATTTGAAGCGTATAGTCTGGTCGCATGACGAGCAACTCCCCATCGTTGCCGAACAACCGATAATAGGCCGATTCATCGAATAAGGCGAGATCTTGGTAATGCGAATAGTACTCGACGAGCGGCGGCTCGATGACGCGATATCCGTTCGTCGTCGCTTGTTCGAGGAAAGAGAGCATCCATTATTTCGGACGTACGACGTCCACGTCTTCTAATTCATGCCATCCTTCCGGGATGGAACCTTTCGTATTGAACCAAATCATCTGTATCACCCTTTATCTTATTATCACTTTACCAAACTAAAGTAGTGTGTTAAATTTATCAAACGAAGCCGGTGCTGTCAACCGGTGAAATGGAAAGGATTTGTTACTCGATGATTGACTTTACCTATGATGGCCACATCCATACCCCATTTTGTCCGCACGGTTCGACGGATGCGTTAGAGGCATATGTAAAAGCCGCCCGCACGCGTGGTCTAAAGACGATCACGTTCACGGAGCACGCGCCGCTCCCGGCCGGATTTGTCGACCCGACGCCGGACCAAGACTCGGCGATGTCGCTCGAGACGCTCCCCGAATATCTGGATCAGGTCGCGCGGTTGAAACAAGCTTATGCCGACGTCCTGGATATCCGAGTCGGTTTAGAGATTGACTACCTGCCTGGTTTCGCGGAAGAGACGATCGCCTTACTCGAGCCGTTCGCAAACCGGCTGGATGAGACGATTCTGTCCCAGCACTTTCTGTTAGATGACGGCGACTATTTACCGGTCGACTTCTCGCTCGAGACGTTTGATGTGCTCGTGAAACGTCTCGGCTCGTTCGAGGCGGTCGTACGCGCTTATTACGAATCGCTAGAGGCCGGGCTTAGATTTGAATGGGAACGATTGAACGTGCGACGAATCGGACACTTGGATTTGCCGATCAAATACGAAAAACAATATGATTGGGAACGTGAACATGTCAAAGACATCGAGACGCGTCTGTTACGGACGATTCAAGTCCGCGGATTCGGTCTCGATTTGAACACAGCCGGTCTTCGGAAAGTGGATTGTGGGAAAGTCTATGCGGAAGCCGTCGCCGTCGACGCGATTGCGCTCGGCATTCCATTCGTCCTCGGTTCTGACGCCCACGTCGCGATGGATGTCGGCCGTGATTTTGAAGATATACAAAAAAAAGCCACGTTCCGTTGAACGTGGCTTCTTTAACAGCGATCTAGCTATCTAGATCCCCATGTTTGGTTGTCGATAACGATATGGCGTTCCATTTCTTCATCTATTGATAATAGTAACATACTGAATTCGTGATGCAAGTAAAAAATAAAAAAAGATGGCACAGAGGCCATCTTTATACTATCATCGCCGCATACAAGCCTTTCAACTCTTCCGTTGCCACCTCGTCCATCTGCAACGCCACAAGTTCGACGAATTGTAAGGCCGGGTCTGTGTCGCCTGACATGCGTACGATTTCGGCTGCCGCATCGTCAAGTGCGAGCAAGATGCCCGATACACCGAGTGTCGGATAGTAACGGAGTAGCGCGCGGACGTGCTTCATCTCCGAGATGTCGTTCCCGTTAATTTTGAGCGCCTTGACCGCCAATTCCTTATGCGTCCCGATCGCGAATTTATCTTCCCACACTTCTTCGAGTGTGATTAACGCTTCCACTTCATAGGCACCATCTGTGAAACGAACTAGTTTTTCCATGTTCCATATCCCCTCTCGTTAATCTACTTTCATTATAAAAGATGATGTCAGGAATAGATTGTGAAATATTGAACATTATGTGTAAACTTAGTCTCACTTGACGGACACAAATGGCTACAGGCCAAAAAAAGGCCCCTCCGAGGAGGGGCGAATAATGGAAGAGTAAAACACCATTGGCAGTACATTAATAATATAACACCGAATGTAAACGTTTACAATGTGTTTTTATAACTTTTTTCAAGCGGAAGATGAACGACCTCGATCCCGCTCTCTCGCATTAAATCGAGCCCGTCCCCATGCTCGTATCCAACGGCGTAGACGACACGGGCGACGCGGGCCGCAATCAAGGCGAGCGAACAGGCATGGCAGGGCGAGTGTGTGACGTATGCCGTCGCCCCGAACGCGTTCGTCGAATCGGCAGCGAGTTTTCCGATCGCATTGATCTCGGCATGAATCTCATGTTGCTTCGACCAATTGTGGTGCTCATATGGGTCCGCGCATTTAACAAATGTCACACCGTCATGTACGAGCTGGATTGCCGGCTCCATCAAATCGACGGCATCGTCATGTACATACTCCGCTCGCTTGTAAAAACCGTCCGCTCGTTTTAAAAAGATCTCGTTGCAGTTCGTGTGACCAGGCGGTGTCCCGTTCAACCCAATCGAAATCGGCTTCTCCGCCTTCACGATGACACAGGCGACACTTTTAGAGGCACATTTTGAATGCCTTTCAGCCATCATGTCAGCAAACTGTAACCACGTCTCATCCCACAATCGTTGTTTCTCCATATGTATCCTCCTTAAGGAAAAGGAAAGTCCGATTGCTCAGACTTTCCCGGGTCAATATCCTGTGTCTTTCGGTAACTCTTTGTTTTTCGCGGCAATCTCGATGACTTTCTCTTTCAACTCATGTTCCATCCGATCGAGTTCACGCTCGGCGTCACGACGCTTCTGCTTTCCTTCTTGCTGGATGCGGAGCGTCTCGTCAAGTGTCGACAAGAGGTTCTCGTGGGCCACTTTAAGCGACTCAACGGAGACGATCCCCTTCTCGTTCTCTTGAGCGATTTCAATCGAAGAATCTTTTAACATCTTCGAGTTCTGTTCGAGCAACTGGTTCGTCGTCTTCGTCACATCTTGTTGCATCCGGAGCGCCGTCTTCTGACGCGTCAAGCTGAGCGCGAGGACGACTTGGTTCTTCCAGAGCGGAATCGTGTTGACGACGGCCGACTCGATTTTTTCAGCTAAGATTTGGTTGTTTTGTTGAATGACACGGATTTGCGGCGCCATCTGTAGACTGATCGTACGGCTCAGTTTCAAGTCGTGTAGTTTCTTCTCGAAACGGTCGGCGAGTTGAATCATGTCGTTCAACTGTTGCAACTTCACTTGATCTTTCGACACTTCGACTTCATGACGGAGCGGTGCGATTTCATACTCACGGACGTGATCGAGTTTCGTCTCCCCTGCCGCGATGTAGACGTTCAGTTCTTCGAAGTATCGCTTGTTCTTATCGTACATCTGATCGAGCATCGTGATATCTTTCATCAACCCAAATTTGGCGCGGTCCAAGTTATGGATGACTTCTTCGAGATAGACGTTCATCTTCTCGAACTGGAGCTTATAGTTCTCCGCTTTCTTCTTGGCACGACCGATGAGCGGCAAGTTGTCGACAAAGCTCTTTTTCTCAGGTTGAAGCATATCCGGGTCCATCTTGCGTACGTTTTGCATCAAGTCAGACAATAACTTTCCAGCATCGCCACCGTCTTTCATACGAACCTCTGTCAAAATTTGATCTGAAAATTGCGAGAGTTCACGTTGGACGTTCGAACCGAACAACATGACGGAATCCGTCTTCTTTATATCAATCGATTCAGCGAGGCGGGTAATCCGCTCACGGTGCTGATCCGGCACGTCCGGTTTCGCTTGGATGGCAGGCACCTCGTGTTTGGCGGTCATTGCCGACCAGTCCATCGATGGGTCAGAAAATGATTCTGTCTCGGTCTTTGTTTTTGTCTCTGACGTGAGTTCTTCTTCTGGCCATGACTGCCAGTTCGTTTCATTCGATGAAGTCATGCTTTTTTCTCCCTTCAGGTTGATCGGCCAACACGCGTTCCATCATAATCAACTCGCGTTCAAAATCAACGGCGTCATCTTCTAACAGACGGCCTCGTTGTTCTTGAAACTTGTCGACAATCAGACGCATATTCGTGATCAGTTGCTCTCGTGTCTCTTCTTGAATGACGACACGTTTTCCTTCTAGCTCTTTAAACTTTAAGACGACAGACACGAGCGAGTCCAAATAGAACGTGAACAAGTCACGCACATGTTTGGCGTCTTGTGGGTTTTCGAATAGCTCGGCAAAGAGCTCATGCGCTTCTTTCGAGACCGCCTTCATTTCACGACGCACCTCGAGGTCTTTTATGTCTGGGAGCACGCGGTCGATTTGTTGCAACTTCTCGTAGCCTTGTTCGATGGTGCGCTGTAAGAACTGTAACTCTAAGTCGTCCGTCGCTTCGAATTGACGGACTGGTGCTGGCTCTTCGATCGGCTTTAAAATACGTGATCCGACGAATGTCTCTTCTTCGTCAAGTAGTAGTTTCTTTTTCGCTCGTTTGGCTATCGGCGCTGGATTTCGGTTCCGTCGCTTATTCGTCGACCATACTTCGTTCAAAACGAGCGCTCCGACAATGATGAATAGCCAAGAAAAATCGAATACACTGATGGCAAAATATAAAACTGCCCCGGTCAGGGCCCATTTCATCCATGTCTTCATTCGTTTCACCTCATCTCGTGATACTTCTATTGTACCTTACGTCACCATTCAAAAAAAGTTTCGTCATCTTTATAAGCTTACCATAATACACTTTTCACCTTCCTCGGTCGCAAGGACGAAAAAAAGCAAGGGAAATCCCCTTGCTTACATGTTAAACCACGTCGACACCATGACGATGGCGACCGTGACTGGAATGACATAACGAATCAAGAAACGCCATACCGGATAGAGTTTTTTGCCTGTGTCTGACGTTTGAATCTCTTCTTGTAAAATGCGTTGGTCGACGATATAACCAACGAAAATGGATGTGAGTAACGCACCTGTTGGCATTAAAATGTAGCTGACAACGTAATCCATCACATCGAAGAACGTCATTCCATCAAAGAATTGTAACTCGCTCATCACACCGAACGAGAGTGCAGATGGAATACCGACGGCGAAGACGCTGGCTGCAGCTAAAAGCGTCACTTTTCGTTTCGAAATAATCTCTTTCTTCTCATTCAGGCGGTCCGTCACCCCTGCGACGACGACTTCGAGCATCGCAATCGACGACGTGATCGAAGCAAACGTGAACAAGAGGAAGAACAAGACCATGAAGAATCCGCCGAGCGGCACTTGATTGAAGACGGCCGGCAAGACGACGAACAACAACGCTGGGCCTTCAGCCGGATCAAGTCCTGATGCGAACACCGCTGGGAAGATAGCAAGACCAGCAAGCAACGAGACCATAATATTCAACAGGACGATCATATTAGCCGAGCGATTAAGTGTGCCTTTCGTCTGGATGTAAGAGGCATACGTCAACATCGCCGCCACACCGAGCGAGAGCGAGAAGAACGCTTGACCGAGGGCAAACAATACCGAATCTCCTGTCAGGGCCGAGAAGTCCGGCTGCAAGAAGAAGCGGACCCCTTCCATCGCCCCGTCAAGCGTCAACGAACGGATGACGAGCACGATAAAGCTGACGAAGAGAAGCGGCATCAAAATCTTGCTCATGCGCTCGATTCCAGCTTCGACACCTTTTAAGACGATTAACAGCGTGATGAATAAGAATAAAAATTGTCCGAAGACCGCAATGCCTGGTGATGAGACGACGTCCCCGAAGACGGCACCAAACTCGTCAGGCGAACGACCGTTGAGCGTTCCACTTAAGCCGAGACCGACATAAATCAGTACCCAGCCGCCGATGACACTGTAGAATGAGAGCAGTAAGAAACATGCGATGACACCTAAGTAACCGATCAACGTCCAACGGCCGTGACCAAGTTTTTTGAAGGCGAGCAACGCCGTACGTTGTGTCGAGCGTCCGACGATGAATTCGCCGATTAATAGTGGTAGTCCGAGCAAGAGCGTAAATGCCAAAAACATGAGCAAAAAGGCGCCGCCTCCACTTGTTCCGGTTACGTATGGAAATTTCCAAATCGCTCCGAGACCGATTGCCGACCCTGCGGCCGCTAAGATGAATCCAATTTTTGAGGCGAACGAGTTTTGCGCCATTCCTATCCCTACTTCCTGTTTTCATTTCATTTTCATAATAATATTGAAATACTAACATGGTTCCCATATGAGAACAACAAAAAAAGAGAAAAGTCTGAATTCTTTTCTCTTTCCGTCTATGCTTCGCCTGCGACAAGAAACGTCAATTCTCTCGGGAGGACAGCGATCTGCAGTTCATTCGCCTCAAAATGTTCCCCATCCACATCGATGATTTGTGTATCCCGTAATCGCACGATCAAGTTATTCATTTGAAGGTGTACCCATTCATCCGATGCCTGTTCGAGACCGAACTGTTGCGCCAATAACTGTCGAATCATCGGAAAACCGATGGCAGAACTATGGACGACCTCGACGAAGCCGTCATTGAACGACTGCGTCTGTAACTTCGTCGGTACGGTCCCGAGGTAGGCGCCGTTGCCGATGTAGAGAAAACTGACCGGTCCGTCATGGACGATGGTGCCGTCCTGTTCGATTTGAACATCAAACGGGTCGGCTTCCCGAAACTGACGGATCGTCGCTAAAAAGTAGCCGATTGACCCGAGTGATTCTTTTTGCAACGGATCGATTTGACGTGACGTATCGGCGATAAGGCCGACACCGATAAAATTCAGCCCATATCGGTCATTGACGCGCATGACGTCGACCGGCTCGGCGTGACTCATCTTCAAAATCCGTGCGGCTTCGACGGGTTCGACCGGTAAATCGAGGGCACGTGCGAAATCGTTGCACGTGCCTCCCGGTATCAACCCGATTTTAGGCCGGTTTTTCCTATCAAGCTGCATCTTCATGAAGCGTCCCGTCCCCACCGATGACGAGCAAATGGTCGTAACTCCCGCTCGCCTCGGCGAAGCGACGCGCGTCCCCTTCTGCGTTCGTCTTCAAAATATGAATTTCAGCGTAGAGCGACTCCACCGCGGCGATGACTTCACCGAGCATCGTCTCATGCGTACCGGATGTCGGATTTGAGATGACGAGAACCTTCATAAGAGCCCCGCTTGTTCTAAGAAATCTTTGGCGACATCGTAAGCTCGTTCATTGCCGTAGGCGACGCGTCGGTTCAGTTCAGACATCTCCTCATCCGAGATGAGCCCAGCGAGCTGATTGAGTGCATCTTCGATTTCAGGGTGCTCTTCAAGTGTCTCTGCTTTCAATAACGGTGCTCCTTGATACGGCGGGAAGAACTGCTGATCGTCTTCGAGGACGACGAGGTCGTTCTCGGCGATGTCCGGGTCGGTCGCATACGCATCGACTAAATTGACGTCACCGCGCGAAATCGCCCGGTAGCGCAATTTTTGTTCCATCGATGTGACCGATGGGAAGTCAAGACCGTACGCCTGTTGTAATCCTGGATAGCCGTCTTCCCGGTCCGTGAATTCGAGGGTGAAACCGGCACGGATGTCATTTTGGACGTTACGCAAATCTGAAATCGTATTGATGCTTTCCGACTCTGCATAGTCACGAGGAATCGCGATGGCATACGTATTGTTGAACTGCATCGGTTCGAGTAACACGTACCCGTCATCGGCGAGGGCGTCGCGTGCCTGCTCATACACTTCTTGTGCATCGTTCGAGTTCGGCGTCTCATCGACGAGGCTTGCCAATACCGTACCCGTAAATTCAGGATAAATATCGACATCACCACTCCGAAGCGCTCCCCATACGAACGTCGTCTCGCCAAAGTTTGGACGGACCGAGACGCTGAGGTCCGTCTCTTCCTCAATGAGCAACTTGTACATATTCATCAAAATCTCCGGCTCAGGGCCTAGCTTCCCAGCCACGACGAGGTCGGTCTGCTGGGTGCGTCCGAACGCGAGCGGTGCCGCGATGATGAGGACGAGGACTGTTGAGACGGCAATTAGTTTCGTCCGATTGCGTGCCGCCGTCGCGCCTTCCATCTGACGTAGTAAGAAATCAAACAAGAGCGCGAGGATTGCAGCTGGGATTGCCCCGAGCAAAATCAAGTAATTATCATTTCGGTTTATCCCGAGCAAGATGAGTGTCCCGAGCCCACCCGCCCCGACGAGCGCCGCGAGTGTGGCCGTCCCGACGATGAGGACCATCGCCGTCCGAATCCCGGCCATGATGACGGGGAGGGCGAGCGGGAGTTCCACTTTCATCAAACTTTGGTTCGGCTTCATCCCGCAGGCGCGGGCCGCCTCGAGGAGGGATTTATCCACTTCATTCAACCCGGTGAACGTATTGCGAAGAATCGGCAGTAGCGCATACAACACGAGGGCGATCGTGGCTGGTAACGCCCCGATGCCGACGAGTGGAATCATGAGACCGAGTAACGCCAAGGATGGAATCGTCTGGATGACGGCTGTGACGCCGATTGCCGTCTCCGCGACTTTTTTGCGCCGCGTCAGCCAAATCCCGAGTGGAACAGCAATCAAAACAGCAATCAAAAGCGAGACGACCGATAGTTGTAAATGCTCGACGAGCGCTTCAATCAGTTCTCCACGTCGATTTTGAAACGTTTCAAGCATCGACCTCACCTCTTCTTCGTTGAGTAAATTCAAGCACGAACGGGTCGTCGCTAGCACGAATCTCAGCCGGTGTTCCGACGACGACGAGTTGTCCGTCCCGCATGAGCGCGATCCGGTCACCGAGTTTCATCGCTTCTTCGATGTCGTGGGTGACGAACAAGATCGTCTTTCCGAGTTCATCGTTCAACCGTTTGACGTCATCTTGAAGCTGCCCCCGACTGATCGGGTCAAGCGCCGAGAACGGCTCATCCATGAGAATGACTTCAGGGTCAGCCGCAAGCGCCCGCAGTACACCGACACGTTGTTGTTGACCACCGGACAGTTCGGTCGGTTTTTTCTCACGGAGCACCGGGTCGAGTCCGGCGATATTCATCAGTTCCGTGACGCGATCTTTCGTTTTTTGTTTCGGCCATTTCAATAAGTCGGGAACGACCGAGATGTTTTCTTCTACCGTTAAATGAGGGAATAAAGCAATCTGCTGGAGCACATAGCCAATATTGCGACGCAGTTCGTAAATATCGAATTGATAAATCTCTTTCCCGTCAATCAGGATTTTACCATCCGTATGATCGATGAGACGATTCACCATCTTCATCGTCGTCGTCTTGCCACATCCTGACGGCCCGATCAATACGAAGATCTCCCCTTTTTGTACCGTCAAATCCAAGTCTTTCACGGCCAATGTCCCATCGTCGTAACGCTTGGAAACATTTTGAAATTCTATCAACACAATCCCTCCTCGGCTCATTCCTGTTATGGAAAGTCAAATATTAGTTTGCCCGAATAACGGCTCTTTTAAACAACAAAAGGTTCTCCCGGATGGAAGAACCTGACTTGGTCGATTTAGTTGATGGTGACTTGGATATGACGACGCCCCCATTGGATGGCTTCATCTTTCGTATCGACGAGCAAATCGACAATGTTTCCTTTGATTCGACCGCCCGTATCGAGTGCGATCGCATCCCCGATTCCCTCAAGGTGTACGACTGAGCCAAGTGGGATGACCGAAGGGTCGACAGCGATGATCCGCATACCGTTGTAGTAAATCGAGTCGGTCACGTCATGGCCCGTTGCCGTCAAGACACGGCCGTTGTATGAACCGTTATCAGCAGCATCGTTCGTGTAGGCGGTCGATTCGACTTGCAGGACGTTCGTTGCGACTTTCATCGAGACCGGCCGCGCGCTTGGAGCCGCCTCCGCTTTTGCTTCTTCTTTCTCTGCACGTGCAGCTTCAGCTTCTTTCGCCGCTTTTTCTGCAGCCTGTTTCGCCTCACGCTCAGCTTCCTCTTCAGCTACTCGCTTCGCTCGTTCAGCCTCACGTTTCGCTTGCTCCGCTGCGCGTCGTTTCTCTTCTGCGAGCTGCGCTTCACGCTGACGCTTTTGTTCCGCTTCACGTTCCATCGCTTGGCGTTCTAGTTCCAGCGGATTTTGGACAATCTTTTGTTCCGTGCCGATTCCGATTTGCGCGGCTTCAGTTGCGGACGCGACGGCGAATACGCCTGTCATGGAGATGAAAAGGACGATCATATATTTAATGAATTGGTTCATGGTTGATTAGCACCTTTCGCATTATGTAACGAACAGATGTTAATTTACCATGATTGGTCGCACACGTGTACGATTCATACCGAAGTGAAATATTCCTGACATATGACTTTTAAAATCGTTACAGATTGTAATATTTATATAAAACGGTGTCGCGAAGCCATGCTTTAAAAAAATACAGAACCGTTACAACAAGGCGTGTAACGAATCTGTAATCTGTTTGCAAAACTTATTCGGCTTCGATTGGCCGCAACTCATGAGCTCGGACCATCCCCCAAGGAGCGATATCGACGTCGACTTCGAACGTTTTCGCGCCTCGGATCAAGTCGGCTTCATCGTCCGTCACTCGATAAGAGCTCAAATCGTCGACATAAACTCGGCGATCGAAATAGTTCGCTCGAATCCCGCCGAAGAACGGTCTCGAACTGACGCGGTCAACCGTCGCATATCCGTCCTCTCCGGCTTTGAACGTCACATAGACGGTACCAGATTCGACGTCTTGACGTCCTTCGAACGCGTCATACTCTAAATAAATCGAGTCCCCGAAAAACGGGTCATACGGCTCATAAGAAGTCGCCTTGAACGTATACGTCTGACCGAACCACGAGACCGCATAGACGAGCAAGACGAATCCGACGGCGATGAGCACTTGTATAATCGGTAAGAGCCAAGGTGTCATGCGTTTCATGTCCGTACATCCCCTCTCGTCCGGTTACGCCACCACAGAGCGAGCGACAATCCGAATACGATGAGCGCCCCAATCAAGAAGAAGAGCGAGATGTCGAGACGATCCCACACGTAAATGAAGTAAATCGTCATTTGAACGATTAAAAAATAGATGAAAGCGAGCACAATCGGTTTACGTTGATGGTCTTGCCAGACGAGGTAACCGAGCGCGACGACTTCGAGTAGGACGGCGAGCAGAATACCTGAATCGTTGAATAATGAGAACGGGATGACAGCAAGCAGACTCACCCACATCAGCTCAGGACGCCGGTGCAATAAATAAATCCCGACGAGAGCGGCCGATATGACCGTAGCTTCAATGACGGACGGTGGACGCTGGGACAGCCATCCTTCCGTCGCATTGATGAGATAGCCAATCGAGAGGATTGCTGCGACGAACAAGTACAAATAGTTCCATTGCGCACGTTCACGATAGATGAGAAACAGCACATGCATGATGACGAGTGCCCATAACGGCCAAAAGCGACCCTCATAGTTCGCGTATTGTCCGATTATGATGAGAAGGCCGTAGAAACCAAACCACGCGAAGATGCGGTCAAGCTCATGATTGGTGTAGTGGAACCAAACCCACGTGATGATGAGACCGAGCAAGATGAGCGTCAAGCCGATGCCTTGAAAGCTGTTCGTAATCGCCATAAACCCTCCGAGTGCCGCGATGAACGTGAAAATCGGATGTTGATAGATGAGCCGATGCAACACGGCGATACCGAACATGAGCCAAAACAAGAGCGGGAGTTGCGAGGACAAGTTATACGTCGTGAAGATGACGATCATTGTCGCAACGAAGAAGACGATGCCGAGGACACGGAACAATGTCACAAAGCGCTGTGCCCGTGTCTTCACTTGTTCGGCCGTCACATACATGCCGACCATGATGACGAGAAAAATCGCCACTTTTAGAAGGTCCGGGATGGCCTGCCAATTCGCAGCGACAAAACTGAACAGACTGAGCGCAAGTAAAATCGAACCGATGATCACGAGGATTGGAGGGTTGTGTTCTCGCTTGTCACGTACCGCCAATCGTTCATGTTCATAATCGACGAGCCGTTGCCCCGTCGCTTCATCCAACAACCCAGCCTCTTTCCATTCACGTACTTTTTTGTCAATGGACACCGGAATCATCCCTTTCGGATCAAAGGTCAGCTAGCGCGTTCAATCAATTCCAATTCTGATTTGAGTAAAACTTGTTTTTCAAATTCAAGTCCTAACTGTTGAAATTCTTCCATGATGGAAACGTCCCCGATGACTGTATTGGTCAGTACGGCAGTCACTTCCGCGACCCATCCTTCACGCGTTGATTTTACGATATCACCCACAACGAATTCTACAGACACACCCATTCACTTCCAATCTTAAATTTGTTTCTATCATTATAACGAAATTATATCCGTTTGAATATGTTTTCTTTTATGTGTTTAATGAATTGTGACAATATTTTTCCAGTAAGTCCCCAAATAATGTAGTCCTCATGTTCATAAAAAGGTTCTCTCATTTTAATTACCCGTTTTTCGTACGCTTTAGCATTCGCCATCCGGTCAAACGGAATATTTTGATCCGGATTCATCGTCCACTCCATCTCGCCGTGGAACGGGTCGATGTAAAGCAACGTTTCGACCGGGACCGTGAAGAGATGGTCGACTTCATCTGTCAGCTTGACGTCCGGCACGACAGGGATGATCCCGACGAACGGATAAATCAATTGACGATGCGGCGTCGCAAGCGGTTGCAGACGGCCGATGACTTCGATGTCTGCCTGCGGGAGCGTCAACTCTTCGCTCGTTTCACGGATGGCGGCTTCAAGCGGCGTCTCCCCTTGGTCCAACCGCCCGCCTGGGAACGCGATTTCTCCTGGTTGTCGCCGCATCGTATGAGCACGGACTTCAAAGACGACGTGCCACACCCCATCGACTTCGGTTAACGGAATTAAGACCGCCGCCGTCTGTTCATAATTCTCTTCCATTGAGAAGCTGTCACGCAGCTGAGTTTCATTGATTGACGAATCCTTCATTCCGAGTCACCTCACTCCTTATGTTTTCTACACTTCCACCGTTGTCTCCTCGTTTAAACGTGCCCAATGTCGGAAATATCAATATTAACGATAGGAGATGGTAGATGTGGACCAACAAGTAGACGTTTTGATTGTCGGTGCGGGCCCGACCGGCCTTACCCTCGCCTTAACCCTTGCTCGTTATGGGATCTCGTTCGAGATTATCGACCGCAAGACGACCCCGTCGAACAATTCGCGGGCAATCGGGATTCAACCGCGGACGATTGAGGTGTTCTCACGGCTCGACGTCGCTAAAGAGGTGCTCGATCGCGCTCGCACGATCGAGAAAGGAAACCTTTACTTTTCCGGGCAGTGGACAGCCAAGCTAGAGTTTTCAAGGCTTGTCACCCCTTACCCGTTCGTGACGCTGCTTCGTCAGAATGAGACGGAAGCGATTCTTGAACAAGCGCTCAATCGTCACGGCCACTTCGTGCGAAGAGGTGAGTCGCTCATCTCGCTCACCCATTATCCGTCACGTGTACTCGCCCATCTCGAGGGCGACACCCCGCGGACGATTGAAGCGAAGTACGTCGTCGCGGCCGACGGTGCGAACAGCTCGATTCGTCGGATGCTCGCCTTGCCGTTCAGCGGCAAATCGTTCAAAGAGTCTTGGGTGCTCGCGGACATGAAGGCGAGATGGAATATCTCACGTGAGGAAGTGCATATCTTCTTTTCAAACCGTGGGGTGCTCGAAGTGTTCCCGTTGACAGACGATACGATTCGAATCACCGGGAACCTCGCAAACGACGAATCGTTCGACGAGTCAAAATTACGTGAATTGGTCGAACAACGGAGCCATATGCCCGTCGAAATCGATGAAGTCGAATGGTTCTCCTTGTTCCGGGTTCACAACCGGATGGTGGACGCGTTCATTCATAACCGGGTCATCTTGATGGGGGATGCGGCACACATCAACTCACCTGTCGGCGGGCAAGGGATGAACACCGGGATTGCCGACTCGTTCAACCTCGGTTGGAAACTATGGCTCCACCTGAAGGCCGGTGCCTCTTTTGGTGTCGTTTCGACGTATCGGGACGAACGGGAACACGTCGCGCGGAACGTCCTGCAGACGACGAACGTCGCGACCGAAGTGTTGCAGACGACGTTACCGATGCTTTTGCCGTTTCAAGCGCTCGGTGCGGACGTCTTCACCCGCGTCAACTTAATCAACCAAAAGATCACGGAACGAATTGCCCAGCTCCATCTCTCGTATCCGTCCCACTCCCGAATCCCGTTTCAACGAGTCGCGGAAGGGAAAATCTTCCCTGAAATCGAAATGATTCGAACGGATGACGGGATGCGCCAGAAGATTTCAGAAGTCGCGGACGGACGGTTCCAAGTACTCGTCCTCGATGATGGGTCCCGCGATTCGACAGCACTGTACGACTATTTGAATGAGCATCAATCCTTTTTCCAAATCATCACGCTGTCGAAGACGAGCCGTCCCTTCTTCGACCAGGGCAACGAACTCGCCAAGTCGTTCTTCATGCGACGAGGCGTCCTTGTCATCCGCCCGGACGGCTATCTCCTCCATAAGCAACGGCATTTACGCCTCGCTCCGCTCCAAGAGAAGATGAGCGACTGGCTCCCGTTCGCATGACGCAGAAACGCTCGACTCTCAATTGGAGTCGAGCGTTTCTTTGTTGTAATACAAGATGCCCGGGGCAGAGAGCGTCAAATCATAAAACGCCTCGAACGCCTCGATGTCTTCAAGTTTTCGGAAATCGACCTTATTCGTCTCGCTGTTTGGGATGGCGACGATAATCCCTTCCGCCGTCGACTTGATCATCCCGGTCTGACCGTTATGGATTCGGATATAGAGCACATGTTCCTTCTCGAGCAGTTGAACCGCCTCGCGGCGTGATTGAATAGACGTTTTCACAAAATCCCCCTCTTCTTCTTTGAGTATACCGGGGAAAGTCGGTTGCTTTCAACCGTCGACCTCGATAAACTATTGTAAAGAAGGGGTGGAAGCTGTGGATATGGTTTGGACTGATGTTAGGACTTTAATGATTATCGTGCTCGGTACGTTATTTGTCATTCTCGTAGCGGTTCGCACGATTCGGAACGTACGTTGGGTCCGTTTTGGCGAGGCGTTCGGGAAGCAAGGCGAGGCTTTGCTCGAGGATTATGCGTACTTGACCGAGAAAGGCATCGAGTGTCGGGTCGAACAAGGCTTGCCGACGGGACGGTTGTTTCGACCGCTCGCTAAAAACTTAGACGACCGGGTCGCGCTTTTCGTACATCGAAAAGATGAGGCCGCGGCGCGGAAATTGCTCAAATAAAACAACACCCTATCGCAGCGGGCTCAAAAGGCCCGATTGCGATAAGGTGTTTATTTATGTACTTGTCGCTCTGAACAATAGTACGCGATTTGTTTGATGGTCGGCTCCGTCAACAGTTCGAGCTTCGTCTTAGAGATGACGTCGTCGACGATTTCGAACGACGATGCGCAGTTCGCGCGAAGTCGTTCGACCTTCAGTCGGCTCGTCTCGGGGAAAATCAGGAACGACGTGACCGGCACGGCTTGTCCGCACTGTCTTTTCAAGCGACCACGGATTTGTTTCGTGAGGCCATCGAGCTCTTGAATCGGATGTGGGTGGATGGTCTTCCAACCGAGCGACGTTTCGTGACGGCATTCCCGATTCGACATGTGAACGGCCGAAGTCGTCCGATTGACTTGAATCAAAAACACACCTTTTGGCCCGACGAGGACGTAGTCGAACAACGTTGCATCCATCTCGACATGCTCAATCATCATCCAATCAAACCGGCACGTTTGCCGTAAAATCTCGACAAGCTCCTCAGTGTATGATTTAGCCGGTTCAATCACTTCCACTTTCGTGCGGAACAATCCTTTCGTCTGTCGTTTTTCCGGTTCTTTCGGTGCGGCCGTCAACACTTGCAACATCGCATCCACCTCCTCTCCTTATTCGCTCGGTCCGACTTGCTTGCCGAAGACGGCTTTTTCCAAGTTTGAAATACGTCGCAGCATATCATAGTTCGAGGCGACCGGTTGTGACGCTTTCACCGGTTCTGCTTGATCGCTCGATCCGCGGCGGAGCGACTCATTCTCTTGACGTAAGCGTTCGATTTCTTTCGCCATCTTCTCATAGTCACGGATGACGACGTCGAGAAATTGGTCGACCTCTTCTTGCGAATACCCACGGAGGGCTGTCTTGAACTCTTGTTTATAAATCGCTTCTGCTGTTAATTCCGTTTGCATCGTCTTCACTCCCATTGTTGTTCCCATTGTTTTTCTTCTTCAATGACCCTTAAGTCCTCAGGTGTAATCAAGAATAGCTCCATATGCTGTTTCCGTTTTGCCCCTTCGACGAGAAATCGAGGGCTTCCCCCCGTCTCTTCGTCAAACAAGCTGATGAGTCCTGCTGCTTTATCCAAAAAGAATGCAGTTTTTGCCCGAAGTTGGCTCGGGTCCTCATACGGACGTTGGGTCAACGGCTCAAAGAAATCCGCTTCGAGCTGAAGTTGGATGAACAGCTCCTGCTCATACGGCTTATACCGTTCCTCCATTTCCAAAAATGGAGGAAATACGGCAATCTTGATTGGATACGTTTCCCTTAACTCTAACAATACTTGTCCAGCCCACAATTCACAACCGTTTGTCCCACTAAAGATGAACCATTCCCCACCGAGCTCAATCGCCTCTACGATTTTGCGGCGATACGCCTCCTGAATGATTTCGATCCCTGGATGGTCGGCTTTGAAGATTCCTAGCTCATGCGGGCGATAACCGGTAATCGCGACGACTTTCATAAGCGCTTCCTTTCTAACCGGGCGAGCCGGTGTTGTAATTCACGTTGGGCACGGAATGCCGTCTGCTTCAACACCGTCCGCCTTGCTTCGACGAGTTCGAGGGCACGATTCGTATAGACGATGGCGCGGTCGATGTCTTTTGTCTGATGCTCAGCATGCTTGGCGAGTTCCGTTAGCGATTCGATGGAACCGACTTGTTCAAACAACGGCAACGCCTCGTCGATTTTACCGGTGCGCTTTAAAAGCATCGCCTGACGCATTTTCGCCAGTTTCGACGGGTTATCGAGTTGCGCGTACGTCTTCAAGGCCGCATCCTCATTCCCGAGGTCGCTCAACCAGTGCGCCCGCTCTTCCCCGAACATTAATCCATCGCCTTCGACGAGATGCGTGAGGCGGGTGTAGAGCGAAACGAGGCTCAAACAGTCGGCATGATGGTGTTCGATGACCGGACGTAAAATGTCCGGTTCTCGTTCTTTCACGTATTGGAAATAATGCATCGGGGCCAAAAAGCCCGGTAAGTCGTCAACGCGTTCATGCCCGAAGTGGGCTTCGACCGCCTTCAACGAAACAGATTCGAGCGTCGGTTTTAACAGCCGTCTCGATGCGTGCAACAAATCGACGTGTCCGACTGCTGGGAGTTCCTTCACTTTCGACTTCACGAACGTATGGCGTGTCTTGATTTGCGGCCAGTCAAACGACTTTCCGTTATAGGTGACGAAGCGGACCTCATCACCGATATCGTTCAAGAAATGATAATAAAACGCCGTCTCAAACGCCGGGTGGGGCAACACATACTGCACCATCTCGAGATGCCCTTCATGGATGCGGGCAAACCCGATTAAAAAGATGGACGTCCCCGACCCTCGTAGCCCGGTCGTCTCCGTATCCATGAACAGCACGCGATCGGTCGGGACGTCCACCGCAAAAAACGGATGCGTCGCCTCACGGACGGCTCGTCGGGCTTCTCCATATGTGAAGTCGTGATACATCGACTCGAGCGGATACATCTCTTTCAAGCGGACGCACCATTCTTTTTCGAACGTCAAAATCTCCCCACCGAGCGCCTTCCATTTCGCTTGTTCGACATCATCAGGCGTTTCGATTTGTTGTTTCGGTTCTGTCGTTTTAATCAAACGTGCTAATTTTGCTTTCATATCGTTCCTTTCAAGGCATGCAACTGATTGACGACCTGCAGTTTGAAGTCCCCGTAGCCGACCATCCCGACACAACTCGGACAGCCGCTCGCACAAGGGCAATCCTCGACGGTGCGCACTGCCGCCTCAAGGACAGCGTCGGCGTCACGATAGAGCGCCTCGCTCAACCCGATTCCGCCCGGATAACGGTCATACAGGAAGACGGTCGGTTTCGACGTATGGGTCGCCTTCATTTGAAGCGTCGTGAACAAGTCATGGCTGTCACACATGAGATATAACGGGGCGAGACGGCGTAACAAGTCACTCACCGCCTCGAGCTGGTCTTCCATATCAGCTTCCGAGTATGCGTAGCGCTCATCGAGCGTGAACCAAGTCGCCGTCGTGTGTAGCTCGCGTTCCGGCAGATGAATCGGGCCAGATCCGATATTCTCATGCGTCCCGAACTTGATTTTTTTGAACAACGTGGCCATCGCGATGACCGAAACCTCGCCAAACGTCTTCACTCCGTCCGATTTGTTCTCTTCTAGCACTTTCAGTTCGACGGCCAAGTTCGCGTCGGTGTAATAATCGACATCGACTTGCCGCACGTACGCCTTCTTCTCTTCGAAGTCGAGCTTTTCGACTTGATATTGTTCGGCACCATGCAAATAAATGGCTTCGTCATGCAACAACGTCATCGCGCTGAACGTATCCATCTCGCCGATGACGGCGTGTTTGGCCGTCTGGTCGACGATGACGACGTTTTCCTGATCCGACGTACGGAGTGAAATCTCGTGGGCCGGGAACGAATCCGTCATCCAGTAGTACTTATCGGCCCGCTCATGGAGGACTTGGGCGTCCGTCAAGAAATCGAGGATGTCTTCCGTGTCGACCGTCCCGAACCGTTCTCCTTTATGGAACGGCAACTCGAACGCCGCACACTTCAAATGATCGACGAGGATGATGAGATTGTTCGGGTCGAGTCGCGCCGCCTCCGGTGAACGATCCAAAATCAAATCGGGTTGCTCGACGACGAGCTGGTCGAGCGAGGACGACGAGGCGACGAAGATGACGAGCGACTCCGAATGCCGTCGGCCGGCCCGTCCGGCTTGTTGCCAAAGCGAGGCGACGGTACCGGGATACCCGTTCAAGACACACGCTTCCAATTGCCCGATATCGACGCCGAGTTCGAGCGCGTTCGTCGAGACGACCGCTCGAATCTCCCCGTCGCGGAGCCGGCGTTCGATTTCACGGCGTTCGGACGGCAAATAGCCGCCGCGATATCCGACAATCGACTTCGGTCCGAGCTCACGCCGTGTCAACTCTTGGAGATACGTCAACAGCACCTCGACGCGGACGCGGGAGCGGGCGAAAACGATCGTTTGAATGTCGGCCTCGACGAGCTTTGACGCGATCCGCTTCGTCTCGAGCGTGGCGCTACGGCGGATGCCGAGCGCCTCATTGACGACAGGCGGGTTATAGAAAATTAAATGCTTCTTTCCTTGTGGCGCACCGTTTTGGTCGACGAGGACGACATCTTCCTCGGTCAACCGTTCGGCCAACTCGACCGGGTTCGCAATCGTCGCCGACGTCATGATCCACTTCGGATGGCTCCCGTAATAGGCGCAAATCCGCTTCAGCCGTCGGAAGACGTTCGCGACGTGACTGCCGAATACGCCGCGGTACGTATGAAGCTCATCGACGACGATATACTCCAAGTTCTCGAACAAGCGAATCCACTTCGTATGGTGCGGCAAGATTCCCGAATGGAGCATGTCTGGATTTGTGATGACAATGTTACCGGCATCACGTACTTTCGTCCGAGCTGCCGGTGCCGTATCCCCGTCATAGGTGAAGCAGCGCAAGTCGCCTTCGAGCGCCTCGACCATCGACATGAGGTCGGTGTTTTGATCTTGAGCGAGCGCTTTGGTCGGATATAAGTAAAGCGCCCGGGCCGTCGGCTTCTCAATCATTTTTGAGAGCACCGGCAAGTTGTAACAGAGCGTTTTCCCCGAAGCGGTCGGGGTGACGACGACCGTGGAATGGCCGCGTGCCGTCTGTTTAATCGCTTCGGCTTGGTGTGTGTACAACTTGTCGATGCCGCGCTCGTTCAAGACGCGCACGAGGTCGCGTGGAACGCTTGCCGGAATGTCCGCGAACTTTGCGGGACGGGCGTCGACCGTATGCCAGTTCGTGACATGACTATTGAAGCCTGGGTCGGTCTTGAGCGTTTCAATCATCTCTTCGACGGAACGCTTCTTTCGCATAAACTCACCTTCTCCTATCAAGAATTCGAAGGTGCAAGACGCTCCACGATGTCTTTCACTTGCCCGATCCGCTCGTCGCGAACGAGGCGATGAACGGCCGGCAACCGGAGCACTTCCATCGTGTTGAATGCGGCCGCCACATGTTCGTTCTCTTCCTCGAGGCGCTTGATCGCATCGTCATATAACAGATGCGTCGATCGGCCGAACAGGACGATGGTATGTAGCTTCGTGCATTTCGAATGGACCGCCTGTAAATGTTTCGTGTAGCGTTGCACCGCTTTATAGTAGTCATCGTGCGCCACGAGCGCACGACGTTTTCCGCGCAATAGTTCAGGATAAAATCGTTCGTCACCGAGAAACATCGTCTCGATCCCGATTCGTTTTAAATGCGAATGGCCCGCCGCGAGCGCGACGTCTCGATCATACAACAAACGTCCAAACGGGATGGACTCCCCGAGGAGGAGGCGTCCCATCTTCAAACCGTTGACACCGTGAAGCGGGAGACCTTCGTCATCCTCTTGCAGTCGATCGATTACAAATAACACTTTCATCTTACGTTTAAGAGAGAGTTGTACCATTTGTCACCATCCTATTCGCTTTCTTTTCATTATAGCAAACGGAACAGAAAAACAGGGCGATTTCAATCGCCCTGTGCGTGTTATTCATTGTTGCGGTCACTGTTTCCGTTCTCACGTCCACCGTTCCCATTGCCGCGGTTCTCGTTTGAGTCAGACGATTCTGAGTTGGACTGCCGTTCAAGGTCTGTTCCCGACTCTTCTTCCGCTGGAGGTTCTTCCTCCGTTGCCGGTTCTTCCGTCGTCTCTCCCGAGTCGCTGTTGTTGCCGTTATTGCCATTGTTGCCGTTATTATTGCCGTTGTTACCGTTCCCGTTATTGTCGTTCGACTGTTCCTCTTCGGTCGGCTCTTCAGCCGGCTGTTCCGTTTCCGGTTCCTCTTCTTCTTCAGCCGGTTCTTGATTACGTTGAACCGTATACTGGGTTTGAAGCGGGCTCGACTGTTGCTCGCCGACGAGCGGATTCGTCGCCGTCGCGACAATCGTAAACGTGGTCGTCCCGTTCGTCAGACCAGAGATGTCGACACTCGTGTCTGACGTCGTGGCGACGACGCGCTCACTTCCGTCCGGTCGTTTCTCCGTCACGGTGAACGAAAGGTTTTGATACCCGTCCGCTTGCACCGCTTCCGTATTATACGACCATGTCAACGTGCCGCGGTCCGCCGGGATGTCGTAATTGATCGACGCGCCGGTCGGTGCCGGGAGCTTGTCCGGTTCGAGGTCTTTCGGCTTCGTCCCTTTGACGTACAGCTCGTTCCCGAGCGACAATACCGACTCCGGTTGCTGGAACGCTGCCGGACGACCGTTCGCGTTCGTCACTTCTTGCATCATATACTCGAAGTAGAACTGCGCGTAGTTCGGACTCATTACCCTTTCAGCCGTCTCGTTTGAACGACCGGTCCAGACGGAAATCGAGTAGTCGGTCGTATAGCCGGTGAACCATTTATCCATATCTTTGTTCGTCGTACCGGTCTTACCGGCGACGTCATACGGGAAGGCACCTGGTTGATACGTCCCGATTGAGGTGCTGACGACGTCACGGAGCATGTCTGTGAGCATGTACGCCGTATAGTCTTCCATCGCTTGTTTCGCTTTCACCGGCGAGTTGATCGTCGAGCCGTCATTGAACTCGATTTTTTGAATCAAGTGCGGCTTCGTATACATCCCGTTCGTCCCGAGTGCAGCGTAAGCGGCCGCCATCTGCGACGTGTTCGCCTCGGCTGTACCGAGCGCGTTCGAGGCGTTCATCTCGTCGCCAGACATCGACGGCTCGATACCGAGATTTTGGACGAATGACTGAATCGCGTCTTGGCCGAACTCGTCCCGTACTTCATAGAAGGCACGGACGGCCGGTGTGTTCGCTGATACGGTCAAGAAGTAGCGCATCGTATTCGAGCCACGATACCCTTCATAGTAGTTGATTGGATTGTAATCTTCGTCTTCGAACGGGGCGTCACGGAGTACTTTCCCCGTCGACCATTGGCCGTTCTCAATCCCAGGTCCGTAGTCGAAGAACGGCTTCGCCGTCGAACCGATTTGACGCTTCTCGCGTGAGAAGTCACGATAGTTCTTATCGCCTTGCTCCGCTTGTTGGCTGTCAATCAAGGCGACGATTTCACCCGTCTTCGTATTGAGGACGGTCGCCCCCATCCGTAGGTCTTCCGGGAAGACGTTTTCGACGTTCATGAAATCGACGTTGTTCGATTTGATGTCGTTGTTGAACTTCGTATGCAAGTCTTTATCGATTGACGTATACACTTTGAGCCCTGCGCCATAAATGTCTGCCTGTTCGAGGCCATAGTCTTCCTCGAGCTCGGCTTGGACGCGCGCATAAATCGCACGCGTGTACGACTCGCCGTCCGTCTGTGGTGCCGGCGAGATGACGTCCGCGATCTCGACGTTGAGCGCTTCATTGTATTGCTCTTCCGTGATATGACCGTCACGCTTCATCGCGGCGAGCACTTGCTCTTGACGATAACGCGTCAGTTCTTGGTCACCACTGATTGGGTCATATGCGCTCGGACGCTGTGGCAGACCGGCGAGGATTGCCGCTTCCTGATAGTTCACTTCCGATACAGGCTTGTTGAAGTAAGCCTTTGAAGCCGACTGTACCCCGTATCCGCCTGAACCGTAATAGTTGATGTTCAAGTACATTTCGAGAATCTGCTCTTTTGAATATTCACGTTCGAGTTTGATGGCGAGCCATTGCTCTTGAATCTTCCGCTTCATACTCTTCTCACTCGTGAGCATCGATTGTTTGATCAGCTGTTGCGTAATCGTCGAGCCACCCTCGGACCCGAACCCGCTCGTCAAGTTGGCGAGGACCGCCCCGCCGATTCGGCGGATGTCGATTCCGTTATGTTCGTAGAAACGACGGTCTTCAATCGAGACGACCGCTTGTTGCATCACTTCAGAGATATCATTGATTGACACGTATTCGCGAACTTGGCCGCTTTCGAGCGGTTCCCCGTTTGCTGAGATCAATTGAATCGGATACGTCTTCACCAACTTCTCTTCGTCGAGCGGTGGTGCGGTCGCGATTGCATAGGCGGAATACGCGCCCGCCGCGACAACGCCGATAATGAATAGTAATGTTGCGAGTAAAAGAATACGGCGCCAGATCGGCTTCTTCGTTTTCGGTTTTGACTGTTTCGTCGTCTGTTTACGTTTATTGGTCGTCGTGTCTTGCCGACGTGCCACCCGACTTCGTTCCATTCATGATTCACTCCTTCTATTTCAATCGAGCCATGCTTCTAGCGCCGCCAAATAATCGACGGCCGGCATCGCCCGGGTTGGAACTTCGATTGCATGTTGTTCAATGAAGCTGAGCGGGATTGATTTTCGTCCCGTCTCACGTTGTGCCCACCAGTCTAACAACTGGTCTGCTGACAGCACATATTGCGTATTATAGCGGCTAAACCGGATGATGACAAAGCAAATCCCTCCATGTTTCATACAATCACGCATGTGTGTGATTTGATGGTCATGAAAGTTACCGAGTGGGAACGACGTCTTATTGTTCGTCTCTTTCGCTTCGAAATCGATATATTTGCCGCGATACACCCCGTTATAGTCGGTCGTCGACGCTTGTTTGAAATACGCTTCCGTCACTTTCGCGGCGCTCCGTTTCGGATAATCGACTTTGACGATCTGTAGTGGCGTCGGTTTCTTATGGATGACCGCCTTGCCGTGGATTCGATAATACTCGTTCGTCTCGTTGAGCAGCGTCTCTAAGTTCATGCCTCGGTTCGCATACGTCGGACGCTCCGAGCGAATCGGTGCCCGACTGTCGGTTGATGCTTTCTTTCCGTTCGGATAGTGGAACATGTCGTCACCCCTACAACTCATTTTAGCAGGTTGGCCCACTCGTTCCTTCCGTCTAAGGTCTGATTGTCGAGTTCTGTCGCTCGACTGTCTCGTGGATTTTCCGCAATGCATATCGTACCAAACTCTTGTATGTTAAACTAGTACGTAGTGTATTGTGTAGTCAAATTGACACAAGCTTGTTATCATGCTACTAAATACTTTTCTACAATAAGTCTTCTACTAGTTAACCCTTTCATCAATCCGATAAACACGATTGATGAAACTTTTAAAAAATAGAGGCGCTTGAGATGAAAGAGATAAAGCTGTGTTGGAGGGGTACGATGGATAACGGAAAGAAGTACGTGATGTTTGTCGATGAGACGGGTACACCGAAGGGAAATACGCAATTTAATTTGACGGGTGTCCTCATGGAATACAAGTATGCGATTGACGCCGACGAGGCCGGAATGCCGTGCGAGCTGAAACGTCGTCTTCACGCGTTCAAGCGAGACGTGTTCAAAACGGAAAACATCCCGCTTCATCTGAAAGAGATTTTAAAGGCCGAGCATCCATATGGGAAAGAGGATGGAATCACGATCGATATGCTCCGTGACTTTTGGAACAAGTTACCGGACTTCCTACGTGACATCAATTGTACGATTATTAGCGTCGAGGTCGATAAACAGAAGCTACAAGACTTCTACTCGACACCGAAAGACCCTTACGTCGTCGCGTTCGCGCATTTGATGAAGTCGTTTTACGCGTTTTTAGAAGAGACCGAGGCGGTCAGTGCCCGCGTCGTGCTCGAATCGCGTGACGATTACCAGAATCTACTCATTCAAAAGGCGTTTTTTGACATTTTCAACTCAGGGACGGTCCACCTCGATGTCGAAAAGAGTCGACAAAAAATCAAAGGCTTCATCTTCTCCGAGAAACAAAACACGATTTATCAGTCCGGGCTCGAAATCGCAGACCTCGTCTGTCTGCCGCTCTCGCGCGTCCGTCGCGGGGTCATCGAAGTCAAACCGCGGTTCGTCCATTATGGGGATGAGAATCGCATCTTTAAAGCAATCAAGGACAAGATTTACATTCGTAAAGAAAGTCCAGACCAAGACTTCCGAAACTGGGGCTTCAAAAAAGTCCCGATCACGAAAAAGCGCCGCGAATGGAGCGACCATCCGTGGAACCACTAAAAAACTGCCTCGTAGCGTTAGCTACGGGGCAGTTTTTATGTCGCTTTTATCGACTTCATCCGCTTTTTCCCTTCCCGGCACATGTGCAGGAGCGGGCACGTCTCACAAGCCGGGCGTTGCGCCTTACAGTGATACCGTCCAAAGAAGATGAACTGATGATGCAGCTGCGACCATTCCTCACGCGGGAACTTTTTCATGAGCGTGTCCTCGACTTGACGGACGTTGTCTTTCCAGCGACAAATCCCGAGTCGTTTCGAGACGCGCTCGACGTGCGTATCGACGGCGAACGCCGGCTCATGGAACGCGACCGACAAGACGACGTTCGCCGTCTTGCGACCGACGCCAGGCAACGCCTCGAGCGACGCCCGGTCGTCCGGGACAATCCCGTCATGAAGCGTCACGATTTGCATCGATAGCGCCTTCACGTTCTTCGCTTTGTTCCGATACAATCCGATGCGCTTGATGAGCGACTCGATTTCCGAGACGTCGGCTGCCGCCATCGCTTCGACCGTCGGGAACGCCTCGAATAGGCCTGGCGTCACTTTGTTGACGAGCGCGTCCGTCGCCTGAGCCGATAACGCGACGGCGACGACAAGCTCGAACGGATTGCGATGCGTCAGCTCACAGTGCGCATCCGGGAACATCTGTCGCATCGTGTCTGATACTTCGTTTAGTTGGGCCCGGGTCAACATCATTTGTTCCTCCGTTGATATTCGACGACATCCTCAAGCGACTGGACGTTATGGTCTTGCCAGACGCGCAAGATTTTATCCATGTACTTGAAATTCCGCACGTTCCGGAGTTTTGCTTCCCGAAGGGCGGCCAGCACCAACTCTTCGCTAAACCCGTCTTCGGTCAGCCAGCCGACGATTTGCTCGATTTCAAACGGGGTGATCGTCCCGAATTCGCGCTCGAACGTATGAATCAAGTTCTCATTCAACGCATGCGGCGTCTTGACGGTCACCGTCTCCTCCTCGAGCGCTTCGAACAACGGTAACAGGCTGTATCGTTCCACGTCAGCCGAGGCATCGATGGCAATCAATTCTTTTTGCAACAAACCGAGCAAGACGGCACGTGCTTCATGCTCGGCCACGTTCATCCGTTCCCCGAGCTCGCTCGGGAGCGGCATCTCGATGCCTTCCCCGGTCAGTTCGAGCAAGTGGACGACGAGACAAAACTCGACCGGGCTAAGGTCCAGCCGGCGTGCGTCCGTGAACAATTTACGCGGGACGACGACCGGGCTCTGTTCGAACAGTTTGATTAGACTATGTGCATTCATGGCGCACATCCTTTCTAAACACATCAATCGGGGAAGACGTCAAACGTCATCCCCGATTCGGCGATTATTATGGGTGAATCCGGTTCAAAAGACGTGGGAACGGAATCGCTTCGCGGATATGCTCGATTCCGCTAATCCAAGCGACGGTGCGCTCGAGACCGAGTCCGAAACCTGAGTGCGGCACTGAACCGTACTTCCGGAGCTCGAGATACCAGTCGTACGCGTCCGTCTCATCGAGGCCTTCTTTGATGATTTCTTCTTTCAAGCGGTCATAGTCGTCTTCACGCTGTGAACCGCCGATAATTTCTCCGTACCCTTCCGGTGCGATCAAATCGGCACAGAGGACGAGATCCGGGTTCTCCGGGTCGACTTTCATATAGAACGGCTTAATCTCTTTAGGCCAGTGCGTGATGAATACCGGCTTGTCATGTGCGTTCGCGATGGCCGTCTCGTGCGGTGCACCGAAATCGTCGCCATACTCGATATCATCGAATCCTTCGGCTTTTAGGAACGTGATTGCGTCCGCATAACGGATGCGTGGGAACGGTGCTTGAACTTTCTCAAGCTTCTCCAAGTCGCGCCCGAGCAGTTCGAGCTCGTTGCGGCAGTTCTCAAGTGCCGACTTCGCCAGATACGAGACGTAACGCTCTTGAAGGTCGAGACTCATATCATGATCGAAGAACGCCATCTCAGGCTCGATCATCCAGAACTCGATTAAGTGACGACGTGTCTTCGATTTCTCGGCGCGGAACGTCGGGCCGAACGAAAAGACTTTTCCAAGCGCCATTGCCGCGGCTTCCATGTATAGTTGTCCTGTCTGAGACAAGTATGCCGGTTGACCGAAATAGTCCGTTTCGAACAACTCCGTCGTCCCTTCCGGCGCGCTTGACGTGATGATCGGCGGGTCGATTTTGACGAATCCTTCTTGGTTGTAGAACTCATACGTCGCCCGAATCAATTCGTTCCGTACTTTCATGATCGCGTGCTGGCGACGCGAACGGAGCCAGAGGTGACGGTTGTCCATCAAAAACTCCGTCCCATGCTCTTTCGGCGTGATCGGGTAATCGACCGACTCGGCGATCACTTCCATGTCTGACACTTCAAGTTCAAAACCGAGCGGCGTGCGGCCACCGTCTGACTTGACGTTCCCTGTCACCCAGACCGATGTCTCTTGCGTCACACCTTTGGCGAGTGCGAACAGCTCTTCGGCCACATCGGCTTTGACGACGACGGCTTGGGCGAACCCGCTCCCGTCCCGGAGCTGAAGGAACGCGATTTTCCCGCTCGAACGTTTATTGGCAATCCATGCACCGACGCGGACCGTCTGTCCTTCGTAATCTTTAAATTGGTTGATTGAAATAGTTGTCATTGTCGTTTCCATCCTTTCGCTTATCGAGCGTTCTCTTTAATGAAAGCTTCCACTCGATCGAGCGCTTCTAATACTCGCTTTAACTCCGTCGCATAGGAGAGTCGTACGTAATCGTCTTGACCGAAGCCAGAGCCCGGGACGAGCGCGACGAACGCTTCACCGAGGACAGCCTCGCACCAAGCGTCGACCGAGTCGTATCCGCTCATCGATGCCGCTTCTTTGGCGTTGGCGTATAAGTAAAATGCACCTTGTGGTTTCAAACATGTGATTCCTGGAATTTGAATCAATCGGTTATAGACGATGTCGAGGCGTTCCTCGAACGAGACACGCATCATCTCAACGTCATCTTGCGGCCCGTTATACGCTTCGACCGCGGCTGCTTGCGCGACGGACGTCGGGTTCGACGTCGAGTGCGAGGCGAGGTTCGTCATCGCTTCGATAATCGTTCGGTCACCGAGCGCATAACCGATGCGCCACCCTGTCATCGCATGCGACTTCGAGACGCCGTTGATGATGATTGTGCGTTCGCGCATACCCGGAAGTGTCGCAATCGAGACGAACCGGTCATCTCCGTAGACGAGCTTCTCGTAAATCTCATCGCTGACGACGAGCAAATCGTGGCGTTTGACGACGTCCGCGAGTTCTTCGAGTTCCTGTTCGGTATAGATCATGCCGGTCGGGTTGGACGGGCTGTTCAAAATGACCGCTTTCGTCCGATCCGTGATGGCCGCTTCGAGCGAAGCCGGCGTCAATTTGAACGACGTCTCTTCCGTCGTCTCGACGTACACCGGTTCCCCGTCCGCGAGTTTTACTTGTTCCGGGTAACTGACCCAGTACGGGACCGGGATGATGACTTCGTCCCCTTCATCAAGAATCGCTTGGAACAGGGCATACAAGGCATGCTTCGCCCCAGAGGCGACCATGACCTCGTTCCGTTCAAAGACGAGGTCACTGTCGCGCTTCGTCTTGTCGATAATCGCATCTTTCAATGCAACCGTGCCCCCTGAAGGCGTATATTTCGTATCGCCTTCCCGGGCAGCGCGGCAGGCCGCATCGATGATTCGGTCTGGCGTGTTAAAGTCCGGCTCGCCCGCCCCAAGACCGATGACGTCTTGTCCTGAAGCCTTGAGCGCTTTCGCTTTCGCCGTGATGGCGAGCGTCGTCGACGGCGTCAATTGTTTAACCCGTTTTGCCAATAGATGTTCCATCGTGATCCCCCTCTACTTATAACGACGCGTCCGTCAGTTCGACCCGTCGGATAAATTCTCCAGTTTGAAGCGTATAGTATGAATACGTGTATGACGCGTTCGCCTTTGTCACCACTTCGACTAAGGCACGTTCATCGAAGCCATATGTGCAGCTGACGAGTGTCCCGCCCGTCTCTGCGAGTGAATCGTTACAAATTTGATCCAAATCAACGTTCGTCACGTCACGGACGACAATCGGTTGTTCCTCATCGACCGGAACGAATAGGACGTTTTCTGCGTTCTCGAAGACGACGTAAGGTTCAGTGCCGTTATAGAGCGTCGCCCGATCGACTGTCACGCCTGCTTGCTCCGTCTCAAGACGTTCTCTTGCCTCGCCGATCATGGCATCTTTCACACGCTCGGTGTGGCCGATCGTGAACCAATACACACCACTAAAGACGATGACGACACCAATCAGTGCCGTCACGAGTGCGATCACTACTTTTGACTTACGTGTCATTCCGTCCGATAGATGGTGAACACCATCTCTTCTTTCTTCGGATCATTTACTTT
Source organism: Exiguobacterium sp. s150 (assembly GCF_018618435.1). NCBI lineage: Bacteria > Bacillati > Bacillota > Bacilli > Caryophanales > Exiguobacterium > Exiguobacterium sp. s150. Next base: position 61,421 of record NZ_JACSMC010000001.1, read on the forward strand.
TTTCTCTAACGCCAAACCAAACATTAAATCTTGGCCCTTGAGCGTCCGATTCAACAAGTCGACGATTTTATAGACGTCTGCGGTCGGCTCGATGCGAACGGTCGCGAGCGTTTCGATATTTGAATTCATGGTCCATCCTCCTTCGAACACTATACCCATCATTATAAAACGATAACTTCTTCATGCCTAGCGTTATCTGTCATTTCCTAGGCCGGTCTTCGCTTTGTCGTCCAAAAAAAGTTCAAGTTCTGCGAGCGCCGTCTCGATTGGTCCTTCGATTCGGTCGACGGCGGGCAGACTATTGAGGAATTGCTTGCCGTAACGCGTCGTCTCGACACGGCGGTCAAAGACGAAGATGGCGCCGTAGTCGTCTTTCGAACGAATCAACCGGCCGACCCCTTGTTTGAAACGGATGACGGACTGTGGCAGGGACAGTTCAAAGAATGACGATTTTCCGGTCGCCTCAATCTTCTCACCCCGGGCTTGCATGACGGGCTGGTCCGGCGGTGCGAACGGTAGCCTGACGATGATGAGACACGTGAGCGCCTCGCCTGGGATGTCGACGCCTTCCCAAAAGCTAGCCGTACCGAACAAAATCGACTGATCGATGCGCTTGAACTGCTTCGTCAACCGACTTCTCGATCCGCCGCTGACACCTTGGGCGAGAAGCGTATATGCTTCGTCAAGTTGGTCTTTCACCGCCTCATGCGTCAGGCGTAGCAGTTCGTTCGAAGTGAACAACACGAGCATGCGCCCTTTTGTGACGTTGGCAATCTTTGCGATGGCGTCCGCGGTCTGTTCGACGAACTGTGGGAGCGGCACTTCATTGATGAGCGGGAGGTCGGACGGGACGAACAGCTTCGCCTGCCGTTTGAAATCAAACGGCGACGGCAAGACGACACGCCGCACGTCTTCCCCGTCTAACCCGAGCCGACGCTCGATGAAGCCGAACCGTCCCGACACCGTCATCGTCGCCGACGTCAAAATCGTCGGCCGCTTGTTGAACAGCCGCTCGTGGAGCAACGGACCAATCTCGACCGGTTGCGTGTAAACCGAAGTCAGCTTTCGATTCGCTAGGTTCAGCTCGACCCAACTGACCGAGTCGTCATCCCGGGCGAGCATCGTCTCGAACAAGACGCTCTCGAGTTCGCGCACATCCCCGATAAACGCCTTGAAGTCCGCGATGACGGCCCGTTGCTTGAACGTCATATGTTCTTTATTTTCATCAAGAAGGCGGTGCATCTGCCGGAGCGACATCCGCAATGTCCGTAGTTTCGATTCGAGTCGTCTCGCCACTTCCCGAATCGGCTGGAAGGCGTTCCCTTCCCGTTCAAAGCGCACCGTTTGACGCGGCTCTTTCTTCTTGCCGAGCGAGTAAAGCGCCGTCAATAGGTCATCGAGCTCCGCGTCGACTCCTGCGAGCGCGACGTCCGTGTCACGGCTGAACGCCTCCGTCTCTTCTGACACCGACGTCAGATCGGCGAGTTGCAACAACCGTGAGTGAAACTTCCCATCGGCCCCGTACCCGAACCATTTGAACACACGGTCGAATTGGAGCGCATCGAACGTGACACCGAAATGATGGGACGCGACTTCCTCAACTTGGTGCGCCTCGTCAAGGACGAGCGGTGTATCGGTCGGCAAAATCCCGGCCTGATGCTGAAGGTCGGAGAATAAGAGCGCATGGTTCGTCACGATGATATCCGCCTCTTTCGAGCGCAAGACGGCCCTTGTGAAGAAGTCCCGGCTATACCATGGGTCGAAGCGCCCGAACTCCGAGGCCGCGTCCGCTTGAATCAACCGTTTGAACGAGGCAGGCCCTTGTGTGGCCGCTCCAGGTAGCGATAGCTCCTCTAGGTCGCCCGTCTCGGTCTCCGTCAACCAGACGAGCACCATCGCTTTGCACATCCCCGTGAGCAGTCCGTCCGTCTTTTCCTCGAGGACCGCCTCGAACTTCCGTAAATCGATGTAGTTGCGGCGACCTTTCAACAGCGTGAACGCCACTTCCGGGAATATCGCCTGTAAAATCGGCAAGTCCCGATTGAGCAGTTGTTCCTGCAATTGAATCGTATGTGTGCTGACGACGACGGGCCGCTTCGTCTCGAGGGCATGGTGTGCACTCGGGATGAGGTAGGCGAGCGTCTTCCCTGTCCCCGTCCCCGCTTCGACTAACAAGGTCGCCTCGTCGTCGAGCGCCTTGTAGACGTGCCGCATCATCTCGAACTGGCTTTGTCGCGGCTCGAACTGATGGAACAATGACGGAAGCGTCTCTTCGATCGTCCGATGGAGGAACGGCTCGAACGGTTCGCGTTCGACGGCTTCGACGTGCGAATCGATCAGACGGCGAAGCGCGATTTTCCGATGAATGTCATAATTCGTTTCGTCATCCGGACGAATACCGACCTCGACAATCAACTCATCGAGTAACGGTTCGATGTTGCTCGTCCAAGACTCCGACAAGCGCCGGAGCTGTTTGAGCGTCACGACCGGCAGATCTCGGAGCCGTTCGATTTGACGGATGAACAGCTCTGCCGTAGCCTCGGCATCACTGAGCGCCCGGTGCGCATCCGTATGCACCAGGTCGAACGTGCCGGAGAGCGCCTCGAGGGCGTGACTTTCAAGGGTCGGGTAAAGGATTCGGGCCAGTTCGACCGTGTCGATGGCCCGTCCTTCAAACCGCATATACCCGGCCTGCTCCAAACTTTCATTTAAAAAATTCAAATCAAAGGTCACGTTGTGGGCGACAAAAATACGACCGTCCAAACGCTTCCATATTTCAGGGATCACTTCTTCAAATGTCGGGGCATCCGCCACATCATCATCGGTGATCGTCGTCAACTGCGTGATAAAGGGTGGGATTGGACGACTCGGTCGAATCAAGGTACTGTAGCGCTCAATCACTTCACTCCCTTGTACGACTACCGCCGCGAACTCAATCAGTTCGTCGCCGGATTTAACGGAATGACCGGTCGTCTCTAAATCCACTATCACATAAGTGTCCATAACATCCATCCCATCTTCGGCACGCGCGTGCTTGCTATCTGTCTCATCTTACCATAGAACGAAAGACGAAAAAACGGGGACGCCTATACTAGACGCCCCCGTTCGCTTCACAATACTGTGTGTGCAATCTCTTCATAGAGCAATTGGTCGACCTCGTTGCGTTCGTTCAAGACGGCCACTTTCGGACGATGCATTTTCGCTTCTTCCGCCGTCATTTGACCATACGCCATGATGATGACGACATCGCCGACTTGGAAATGTCGCGCTGCGGCCCCGTTCAAACAAATGACGCCTGAGCCGCGCTCGCCTTTGATGACGTATGTCTCGATGCGGGCCCCGTTATGGTTGTTCGTGATGTGCACATGTTCGTTTTCCATAATGCCGACCGCATCCATCAAATCCTCATCGATCGTGATGGAGCCGACGTAATGCAAGTTCGCCTCGGTGACGGTCGCCTTGTGTAGTTTCGCGTGCATAAATGTTCGAATCATTCGATTCATCCTCTCTTCCAAATCACATTATCAATCAGGCGGGCCCGTTCGAACTGCACCGCCACGGCAATCAATAGTTCGGTCGATGCCGAGGTCGCCTCGGTCAACGTCGGATAGTCTTTCACTTCGACATAGTCGATCATGCTATTCGGAATGTTTTGCAACCGTTCCTCGAGTCGTGCCATCACGTCTCGGAGCGGCTCGCCGTCTTCAAGCGCGTCGTACGCATCGGTCAAGGCGCGGTTGATTTCGCTCGCATCCGTTTTTTCCACGTCTGACAGATAGACGTTCCGTGACGACTTCGCGAGGCCTGACGGTTCGCGAATAATCGCACAGCGACGAATCTCGACCGGGACGAAATAGTCGCGGACGTAACCTTCGATTAGAGCGACTTGTTGCGCATCCTTTAATCCGAAATAGGCGCGTGTCGGACGGACGAGATTGAACAGCTTCGATACGACGGTCAAGACGCCATCGAAATGACCGGGACGACTCGCCCCGCATAAGACGTCCGCGCCGGTCCGTACCGTCACCCGTGCCATATCGAGCGGATACATCGTCTCGGTCGTCGGATAGAACAACACGTCGACACCTGCCTCACGGGCGAGCGCCTCGTCTCGCTCAAAGTCACGCGGGTAACGGTCAAGGTCCTCGTTTGGCCCGAACTGGGTCGGGTTGACGAAGATGCTCATGACGACGAGATCGTTCTCGGCTTTGGCCGCCTCGACGAGACTGAGGTGCCCTTCATGTAAATAGCCCATCGTCGGGACGAAACCGATCGTCCCGGCGTCTGTCAACAGTTGCTGCAACGCGCTCGGTGTCGTGACGATGTTCATGCCTTGCCCCCGTAGAGCGTGTCGAGCAAAGACTCGTCCATCGTGAACGTGTGCCGCTCGAGCGGGAATGAACCGTCTTTCGTCGACTCGACATAATGGCGAATTGCCGTCGTCGCCACTTCGTTCACGTCGGCATACGCCTCGACGAACTTCGGTAACCGGTCGACCCCGTATTTCAAGATGTCGTGATAGACGAGCACTTGCCCATCGACGTCGGCCCCTGCCCCGATGCCGATGACCGGAATCGTGAGCGCCGCGGCGATCTTTTTCGCCAATTGGTGCGGGACACACTCTAACACGAGCATCTTCGCACCGACACGCTCGGCCTCGAGGCTGTCGGCAATCAACTGTTCGGCATCCTCAAGTGACTTGCCTTGTACTTTGTAGCCTTCGAGCACGCCGACCGATTGCGGCGTGAGACCGAGATGGGCGACACAAGGCATGCCGACCTTCGTCAGCCGCTCGATTGTCTCGAGCACCTCGCCCGCCCCTTCGAGCTTGATGGCGTCGGCTTGTCCGTCCTGGAACAAGGACGCCGCGGCTTGGAGCGTCCGGTCAAAATCACCGTGATAGGTCGCAAACGGCATATCGACGACGACGAACGTGTCACGCGCCCCGCGGCGTACCGCCTTGGCGTGATGAATCATATCTGCCGTCGTCACAGGAATCGTCGAGTCGTAACCGAGTACGACCATCCCGAGCGAATCGCCGACCAAGATGATGTCGACCCCCGCCGCCTCGGCGAGTTTCGCCGACGGGTAGTCGTAGGCGGTCAACATGACCAGCTTCTCTTCTTGTTTCATCTTTTTGAGTAGTGAAGTCATCGTGTGCATAAAATTCTCCTCCTAATTGGGAGACAGGAAAGAAAAAGCGCCTTCTTATCGACAAGAAGGCGCACGAAAGCAAACTCAAGGGTTGAGTGTCCTTCTGTCCCTGTCAAAATGATCAAGGCAGACAAAAATGTGAGTGACGGTCTGCAGTCCGGTACACTTCGCGAGCGATAGCGTCCGACACACTCATTATAGACCACGTCAAGCATTCATTCAATCATTCCAAACTGCGATTTCAGCAGAGTAAATCGGTTCGATTTCCGCTCCCGTCTCCAGTAAGAGCGCACCTTCAAACGAGATGCCACGCATGACCCCGGTCTTCGTCCTTCCACCCGTCGTCAACGTGATCATCTCATCGATGAAAGCTGCGTTGTGAAGCCAATGTTCACGAACCGGGGAGAAGCCCGCCTCAAGGAACAGATCGTACTCCTTCTCGAGGTCTTCTAACAAACGAGCGAGCAATTCGCTGCGGCGGTGGACGATGCCCGTCTCGCGCTTGAGTGACGTCGCGCGATGGAGGAGTTCTTCTGGGATCGTCTCGCCGTTGACATTGAAGCCGAAGCCGAGGATGACCGCTTGAATCCGGTCGCCCTCGGTTTGCATCTCCGTCAAAATCCCGCCGATTTTCTTCCCGTTCAAGAGCAGGTCGTTCGGCCATTTGATCGTTGCGGCAATCCCTTCACGGTTGAGAGAGCGGGCGAACGCGCTCGCCGCCATGAGGGTTAATTTCGACGCGTCTCGAATCGGCAAGTCCGGACGTAAAATGACGCTCGCCGCAATATTGACCCGGCTCGGATTGTACCATTGTCGTCCGAGTTGTCCGCGGCCGGCCGTCTGTTCTTCGCTGATGACAATCGTCCCTTCCGCCGCCCCTCGTTGAGCGAGCTCGTGGGCGATCCGTTGCGTCGTGTCGACTTGGTCGTACGCGTGAACGTGTTGCCCGAAACGGCCACGCCGGACGGAGACGAACGCCGTCTCATCGAAGCGGTCGTTCTGCTCAAGCAATTGATACCCTTTTCGTGGAATCGTCTCGATCGCGTAACCGTCTTGTTTTAACGTCTCGATATGCTTCCAAATAGCGGTACGTGAAATATTTAATTGCCGGGCCAACTCCTGCCCGCTCCAAACCGCCCCGTCTTGCAAGAGGCTCAAGACCTTTCCTCGTGTCGAAGCCATGCGCCTGCCTCCTTCCGTAAAATCGTCTCCTCGTTCGAGAGCTCGCCGTGGAGCACCACTCGTTCCAGATGGGCAAGTAACTGTTTAATCGTCGCGCCTTTCGCCCCGATGGCGATGGCGTCACGACCATCGAAACGAAGCTCACTGCGACGTTGAATCGGCAATGCCCGCTTCAACTCGAGGGCCCGGTCCGTCCGGCCTTCCATCCGTAAGTACGTGTCGAGCGTCGCCTCGGGCGTGTCGTAAATCGCGAACGTGTCGAGGCCGGTCGAGAGCAACCTAGCGAGCCGACTTGCTTCACGTTTGGTCGCGTTCGACCGTTTCCAGGCAGCGAGCCAATTCGCGTCACCCGCGTGATAGAGTAAGAGCGCCCAGCCGCCGAGCGCGTTGACCGGTCTCCGGTCGTCGTCGATGACCTTTTCCAAGAGATGGCGATCCATATCCGGCAAGTGGGCATGAATCCCGGCCGCCATGAGCGACGAGAGCGCCCGCTTATAGGCCGGACCCGCCATCAGCTTCTCGAACTCGATGGCGATGCGCTCCATGGCGATATGGCGAAGCTTGTGCCCGAGCGCCGAGGCTGCGCGGACGAGTTCCTCGTCGAGTGTGAAGTCGAGCTGGGCCATAAAACGGAACGCCCGCATGATGCGGAGGGCGTCCTCGTCGAACCGTTCGTACGGGCTCCCGACGGTTCGGATGACTTTCGCTTCGAGGTCGAGCCGTCCGCCGAACAAGTCGACGACGTTGCCGTCGTGGAACGCCATCGCGTTCATCGTGAAATCGCGTCGGAGCAAATCCTCCTCGAGTGAGACGCCGAGGGCGACGTGGTCGGGGCGACGCGAGTCGGAGTACGTACCTTCCGAGCGGAACGTCGTCACTTCGAACGGGTGATGGTCTAAGATGACCGTCACCGTCCCGTGGTCAATCCCGGTCGGCACCGCCTTCGGGAAGAGCGCGAGCACCTCGTCCGGGAAGAGCGACGTCGCGATGTCGATGTCGTCCGGCAAATGTCCGAGCATATAATCCCGGACGGCGCCGCCGACAATATACGCCTCGCCGCCGCAGGCGTTAATCGTTTCGATAATCTGTTTTGCGTATTCCCACTCTGTCATACGCGCACCACCCGTTCATAAAGTGATTCGTAGGCGGACACGATATCGGCCGAAGCGAACTGTTTGGCCCGTTTCAACCCGTTTTCCCGTAACCGCATCTGTAGCGCCTTGTCGAGCAAGATGTTCTCGAGCGCTTTTGTCGCCCCGGCGACGTCACCACGGGCGACGACGAACCCTTCCGCCCCATCGGTGATCACTTCCGGCAAGCCGCCGGCGTCCGAGACGACCGACGGGATGCCCGTCGCCATCGCCTCGAGCGCGACGAGACCGAACGCCTCTTTATCCGATAACAGGACGTGCACGTCACTGATCGCTAACAGTTCCGCGACTTGTTCTTGCTTCCCGGCGAAGATGACGTCTTGCTCGAGCGACAACTCGCTCACTTGGCGGCGCATCGCCCCCATGAGCGGGCCGTCCCCGACGAGGAGCAGTTTCTTATCCGGCACGTCCATCCGGTCGAACGCTTCGAGGACGAGATCGATCCGTTTCACTTGGCGGAAGTTCGAGACGTGGATGACGACATGGTCCGATTCGGTCAAGCCGTAACGTTCCCGAAGTGACGAATCATCGAGCGGACGGTACACCGACTCGTCGATGAAGTTATGGATGACGTCAATCGACAAGTCGGACCCGATCCGTTCGAGCGTCTCTTGCCGCAGGCTATCGGACACGGCCGTGATGGCGTTCGATTGCCGAAGCCCGTATAGGATGGCCGGTTTCAGCTCCTCATCCTCCCCGAGGACGGTAATATCGGTCCCGTGTAGCGTCGAGACGATCGGGATGTTCGTCCCGGCCATCTCGCGCCCGAGCGCGGCACAGACGGCGTGCGGCACGGCGTAATGCGCATGGATGACGTCGAGACCGAACGCCTGGATGACGCTCGCGATCTTCGAGGCGAGCGTAATGTCGTACGGTGGATAGCGAAACACCGAATATTGATTGATCTCGACCTGATGGAACGTGATGTTCGGATGATACGCGTTCAATCGGAACGGGATGCTCGACGTGATGAAATGGACGTCATGGCCGCGGTCGGCGAGCTTCATCCCGAGCTCGGTGGCGAGAATGCCCGACCCCCCGACCGATGGATAACAAAGGACACCAATCCGGAGCTTCATGCGAGCCCACCCGCCTTCCTGACGGCGTAAGGCTTGACGGTCATCAAGCCTTCGGCGTACGTCGTCCCGATTAAACTGCCGAAATGCCTCTCCCGGGCCCGCACGCGCTCGATGTATTCATCTGTGAGCGGGGTGCGGACGCCGTCGACGGGCATGAATTGGCTCTCATACGCAGACAAGGCACGCAGCTTCGTCTCCATCGTCTCGCTGATGTCGATGCAGACGTCAGGCGTCTCGAGCGCGTTAATCATATATTGATAGACGCTGTCCGGTCGATACGCCGGCACGTCCGGTAAGTATTTACGAATCCCGGCGTTAAAGAGCGCCTCCTCGACGAGCCGGGCACAGGCCCGATGGTCGGGATGACGGTCGACGCCGTACGGATACAAGACATGCGTCGGACGCTCGGTCCGAATCAACCGTACGAGCGTCTCGATTTGGATTTCGTCCCCGGTCAGTCCACGGTCCGGGAACCCGAGATTGAGGCGACGAACCCCGAGCACGTCGTCGGCGTATCCCGCCTCGACGGCGCGCGTGTCGACGTCCCCGTTCGAGGACAGCTCGGCCCGCGTCAAATCGACATAGACGACCTCGATGCCGTCGCGTCTCCATTGGGCCGTCATCCCGGCGATACCGATCTCGATATCGTCCGGATGGGCCCCGATTGCTACTATTTTCATAATCAATCACCTCTTCTGTGAAAAGTATATCGGACTCCTCCGCGAATGTCATATGTAGAGGGTAGGCAATCGAGAGGTTTTTCGAGTACTCTAGGAAATGGGAGGTGAACGAAATGACGGTCCAGTTACCGATTCGTTTTCGCAATATTATCTTTATCTTAATTGGTTCTTTCATTTTTGCGTTCGGGGTGTATCACTTCAACGTACAAAACAATTTGGCCGAAGGTGGCTTCACCGGGATCACGTTGATTCTGCGCGGCTTGTTCGACTGGTCGCCCTCGATCACGAACTTGGCGCTCAACATCCCGCTCTTCTTCGTCAGTTATAAGCTGCTCGGGCGGACGACGTTCATCTATACGCTCATCGGGACGTTCAGTTTCTCGCTCTGGTACGCGCTCGTCGCCAAGTACTCGAACCTCGTCATCGATTTGACCGACGACATGGTGCTCGCGAGCTTGTTCGCCGGGCTCTTCATCGGCGTCGGCCTCGGCATCATCTTCAATAACGGCGGCACGACCGGCGGCGTCGACATCATCGCCCGCCTCGTCCAGCGCTATGTCGGATGGTCGATCGGGAAGACGTTCCTCGTCTTCGACTTCTTCGTCATCGTCCTCAGTTTGACGTATCTCGACATCCGCGAGGCGATGTACACGCTCCTCGCCGTCTATGTCGGGGCTCGCGTCATCGATTCGATGCAGGAAGGAACGTACGCCGGCAAGGCCGCGATGATCATCAGCGACCATCGGACGGCGATCGCTGACGGCATCCACGCGACGATGAATCGTGGGACGACACGCCTCATCGCCAAAGGTGGCTACTCGAACAAAGAGCTCGAGGTGCTCTATGTCGTCGTCGGTCGCAACGAGGTCAACCGCCTGAAGACGATCGTCAAACAGATCGACCCGCACGCCTTCGTCACGTTCCATCACGTGTACGAGGTCGGCGGGGAAGGCTTCACGTTCGACGAGAATCGGGTCCCACTGAAGTAATCGAAACCTCAGAGACATCAAACAAGCCACCGGCAGCGAACTCGCTGCCGGTGGCTTGTTTTTTAACGGTTGTTCGCCTCGTCATCGTTCGATTCGGACGATCTCAAAGTCGAGCGTCCCGCCCGGTGAAACGATTGAAACGGTTTGGCCGACGACGCCCCCGATTAACCCGCTACCGAGCGGCGACGTGTCGGCAATCGTGTCTTTCGTCAAATCGGCTTCGTGTTCACCGACGATGCGGTACGTCTCTTCATCCCCACCGGGTATCTCGCGGATGACGACGCGGCTGCCGAACGCGACGACGTCTGAGCGGCCCGTCTCGACGATGACGGCATGAGCGAGTAGCCGCTCGAGTTCGACGATCTTTGACTCGATCCGCGCTTGTTCCCGGACCGCGTCCATATACGTCACGTCTTCTCGAAAATCACAGAACTTCCGGGCCGCCTTGACGCGTTCGAGCGCCTCGCGCCGGCTGTCGCCTCGCAGCGTCTCGAGCTGTTCCTGCAAGCGGTGGCGCCCCGCTGTCGTCAATTGTGGTTGATGCATCGGTTGCTCCTTTCGAAAGCGAAATGAAAAAATCCCGTCACGTGGACGGGACTGATGATTCTACTCATCACGTGGCATGAAGACGATGAGCGCCAAACGGATGAGTTCCGCGACCGCGACGAGCGTGGCGGCGACATATGTCCAAGCTGCGGCGTTGAGCACTTTTCGTGCGCCTGACTCTTCGTTCGCCGTGACGATCCCGTGGCTCGTCAATTCGGCCATCGCCCGTTTCGAGGCATCGAACTCGACCGGAAGCGTCACGAGTTGGAACACGACCGCACCGAGCATCATGATGACACCGAGCTGAGCGAGTCCTAAGGCACCTAACAAGAATCCGCCGAGGAGGAGCGGGAACGACAAGTTCGACGTGATGTTGACGACCGGGACGAGACGATGGCGGACGCGCATCATCTTATAGTCGGTCGCATCTTGGATGACGTGCCCGATCTCGTGCGCCGCGATGGCTGCTGACGAGATCGTCGAGCCTTGATACACTTCACGTGACAAGCGGACGACTTTGTTGACCGGGTCGTAATGGTCGCTCATCAGTCCGTCGACCATCTCGATGCGCACATCGTTGACACCGTTTTGCTTCATGATGAAGTCTGCGACTTGCGCGCCGGTGACACCGCTTTGGAGGCGTTGCTGTAAAAATTTCTTATACGTACTTTTCACTCGCATCTGAGCCCATAGCGGGATGAGCATAATCAGTGCAAGATAGAAAATATAACCACCTAATGACATTTTCTATATCACCTCTGCGTGTATTTGATAGTTCAATTTTACATTCTCATGACCTTATTATCAAGTGAAGTGCGTAGGACGAGCACATATCCCACAAAAAAACACAATCCTGTCAGCCAAAACGACCCGTATCCGATCCACATGATATGTTCGGCTAGCGCGGGGTAACGTGGCCATTGGCCGAGCACATAATCGACGACGTCGTTATGGATGACCCAAACGAGCGTCAACACGAACGAGCGTATCGTCCACGTCATGAACGGGGCGTAAAGGAGCGCCTGGACGGCCATGGCGCCGTGCGACACCATGAGCATGAGTGCCATGAGCACCGTGAACGTGTCGGCATCACTACCGAGCGTCCGTAAGAACAAGACGTTCATGACGACGGCCCAGACACCGTATTTGATTAAAGTAATGAAGGCGAGCGTCTCTAGGAGTGGCGATCGCTTGCCGAAAATCCAAAGACCGAGCACGACCGTGAAGAAGAGCGAAGCCGTCGGACTATCCGGCACGAATGGCCAGTAGATGAGCGGCGTATCCCGCAGTTGTGGCTCGTACCAGATGTAACCGTAAATCGTACCGAGCAAGTTGATGACGAACAACACGCTGAGCACGGCTTTATGTCTCAAGAAAGGATACCAAACGTTATGTAACATGTTCAAACCGTCCTTTTTTCCTTATTGTAGCGCGAGCCGAAGGGAAAGTAAAAACGCGCGGCCCAATTGGACCGCACGCGTTGGATTACTGGTTGTTTTCGCCGCCTTCACCGTATGAAGCGATGAATTCAGCCATAGCTTGAAGATCTTCATCCGAACCGTCCCATTGACCGGCTGGCATTGCGCCAATCCCGTTCACAGAGATTTCGGCAATCTCTTCTGCCGAGTAAGTCGTACCGACGAGCGGTGGGGCTGCAGCGCCACCTTCTAGGTTTTGACCGTGACAGTTGACACATGATTGGGCCGCATAGATTTCATAACCTGGGGCCGCCGTGTCAATCTCTGGGCCTTCACCCGGGACGACAAGGATACCTTGCTCATGGACTTGGTCCCAGTGCGTCGTTTGTACCGACTCCCACGTCAAGTAGACGATCGAAAGGATACCAAGCAACATGAACGTTGTCGAGACTGGGCGTCTCGCCGGTCGGCGCTCGAGCCCTTGGTCAAGCCATGGTGCAATCAAAAGCGCCGTAAAGGCGATTCCCGGCATGATGACCGTACCGAGTAAAATCCAATCCCCTGCTGCAAACTGATATTTGAGCAATTGATACAAGAACAAGAAATACCAGTCCGGAAGCGGAATATATGACGTGTTCGTCGCATCAGCGATGTTTTGAAGTGGCGCAGCTTTAACAATCGTCAAAGCAATGAATCCGATCAAGAAGACTGATCCGACCATCCACTCTTTAAGCAAGAAGTTCGGCCAAAACGCTTCTGTGCGTCCTGGGTATTCTGAATAGTCTTTTGCAATGTTCTGTTTCCGATTCGAGATTCCTACTCGAGAGTCGGTCACAAATTTCATCCCTTTACCGCGATGCATATCGTTTCTCCTCCTTTTTGTCTTCGAATCGGCTTAAAGCGGTCCAGATATTCCTTGTTTACGAATCATCAAGAAGTGAGCCCCAAGGAGTCCGAACAAGGCCGCCGGTAAGAAGAAGACGTGAATGGCGAAGAAGTTCGTGAGCGTCCGGGCGCCGACGATCTCACCACCGGCGAGAAGCGTTTTGGCGATGCCACCGATGACCGGGACACTCTCAGCAATCTGAAGCGTAACTTTCGTCGCGAACAACGCTTTCATATCCCAAGGCAACAAGTAACCTGTGAGACCGAGCGCCAAGACGACGAAGAAGAGCAAGACGCCGACGACCCAGTTGAGTTCGCGCGGCTTTTTATAAGAGCCTGTAAAGAATACGCGGAGCGTATGCAAGAACAACATGACGATCGCAACCGATGCGCCCCAGTGATGCATCCCACGGACGATTTGACCGTGTGCGATCTCGTTTTGTAAGTAGTAGACCGACGCGTGCGCGTTGATGATGTCAGGTACGTAATACATCGTCAAGAACATCCCTGACAAGATTTGAATCACGATCGTAAAGAACGTCAAACCGCCGAAGCAATAGACAAATGCTGAAAAGTGATGGGCAGGGTTGACGTGTTCTGGTACTTCATGGTCAGCGATGTCGCGCCATAACGGCGTGATGTCGACGCGTTCATCGACCCAATCATAAATTTTTTGTAACATCGGCTATTCCCCCTCTCACAACTGTGTGACCGGACTGCCCAAGTATAGGAATCCGTCTTTTTCTTCTTTTTCATAACGGGCAAGTGGTGATGTCGGAGGCGTACCTGGAATGTTCGTCCCGTCCTTCGTATAACGACCGAAGTGGCACGGGCAGAAAAATTCTGTTGGACGCGTCGGATCGCCGCCGTATCCTACTTGACAGCCGAGGTGCGTACAGATCGGAGACAAGGCGATCACCTCTCCGCTCTCATCTTTGAAGACCCATGCTGAGAGCGTCTCTTCGAACTCATACCATGCATCTTGCGTTTGTTTTTTAAAGTCGACACGTTGCGGCTCAGTCGTGATGTCATCGAGACTCATCACTCGAACTTTGTCACCCGCATCCGATCTTTTAAGTACCGGATCGATTGCAAAGTTGACCATCGGACTGATCAATGTTGCCGCCATAAAGCCACCTACTCCAGTCAGTGTGTACGTTAAGAACTGACGGCGCGTGACTTTTGACCCTTTTTGAGCCATTTCGTTCCCCCCTCATTCGTGTGCATAACCCCATAATTCTTTATGCATTCTTCACAAAAATTTCTCACTCAACAAAATAGTATATCAATAAAACCTCTACGTCAACCGCTTCATGTCGCCATCCAACGGGCAGAAAGCTCTGTGATGACTTGTGTCGCAAAATTTTGAACCATCGTGTGCGACTGCTCGCCCGACATCCCTTTCAACGCTAACGGCGGCACGAAGATGATCGGTAAATCGAACGCTTTGAAGCGGACGTCTGAAGAGATGAACAACACGTGAGAGAAACCCGACGCCGTCGCTCTCTCGAGGACGGTCTCCGCAAGTAAAGAGCCGGTTTCCACGTCGACGTAACTAAGCGTCGGGCAGAGCATCGTTCGTCCAGAGAGCTGTCGTTCCGTCTCGAGCGCCACCGCCTGGATGACCTCGTTCCCTTCAGCTTTACGGACCATCTCCTCGTCGAACGCGAGTTCGACGAGCGGGACGACGAGCGTATCGACGTATTGTCGTTCCGTGAGCGACTTTCGCGCATCAATACTATCGAACCTCATCTTTCCCCTCCTCTCTAGACATGATTCATCATGTCTATTGTATCGCACCTCCGTTCATTGCTTGTTCAAACTTATGAACGAAATGTGAAATTATTGTGTATTCCTACGTCATTAATATACCAAAAAACAAGCGCTACCCATAACGGAAGCGCTTGTTTTTCCTAAAATAATTTTGAGGCTCGAACTTGATGGAGTTTACTCGTCAAGTTGCGGAACAACTTCTCATCACGTCGGTCGAGCGCCTCGTCGATTTCGACGAGCAATCGTTCTTCCTCGAACTGGGCGACCGAGGCACGGATGACGGTCTGTGCCGATGTCGTCACTTCGTCTTTCACTTCGGCAACGGGTTCGAACGGGTTCGGCTCGACAATGTCAATCCAATTCTCGTCAATCATCATGCCCTGGAAATTGAGTTCGACATAAATCGCCCCGTCATGAAGGCGAATGTCGTGATACGCCTTTTCCGGATTGACCGTGACAAGGTCCCCACGACGGTATCGAAACGGTTCCCCGTCAAAGCCGTACGCTGTCATCACGAGGCTTCGCGGGGCGACGGACGCGTTCGTCACAAAATGGACGTTGCCGAGTTTCTCTGGATGCCTGAGCCAATAATCGATAATCCATTTGGCCTCTCGCTTACGCAACGTATGATGAGCGAGGAATCGCTTTAAAAAGTTCTTTTTCCGCTCCACCATGTGACCCCATCTCCTTTTTTATCGATTAATCGCGGTCCGCCAACGAGTCGAGCCGTTCTTCGAGCATTTGTCGGTCGTCCACGTCTGCAGTAAGCGCAAGCGTTTGCTCTAGCGTACGCTTCGCCTTATCGCGCTGTCCTTCTTCTACTAACAGTGTAGCCCATTCGTTCGCAAAAGACACGTCCTCTTTATAAACGTCTTCAATCGATTCATATAAAACGACGGCGTCTTCGTACGCCTCGAGTTCATAGGCGGCTTTTGCCTTGTACCACGTCATGAGCGGTGATGTCGAGTGGTCTTCGAGGGCGTCGATCGTCTCGATGACGGCATCCATGTCCCCAGCTTCAAACAAGACGGACAAGAGCAATTCAGTCGCCTCAAGCGATTCGGGGTTCAAGGCGAGCGCTTCACGCAGCTCGTTTACCGCTTCGTCGGTCGCACCTTGACGCAAGAACAGTTTTGCCTTCACTGTCCGCAACTCGTCGTTATAATCGTCTCGTTCAATCCCGTGGCTAATCATCTCGAGCGCCTCATCGATTCGCCCGAGCGCCTCGAGCGCTTCCGTATATGGAAGATAGAGCGACGTGAAGTCCGGGTCCATCGTCCGCAACTCCTCGAACTGTTTGACCGCGACCTCGTCACGCCCGATGCGGTGGGCCGTCATCGCATGCCCGAACACGGTATTCAAGTTTCGGTCCGTCGACTTCTCGTATTCCACGAGCGCCTCTTCGAACGACCCAATCATCGTGAGCGCCTCGGCATAATCGGCTTGATAATCGATCTCTTCAGGCAACGCCAGATGCGGCAGTCGCGCATAGAGCGGGACGGCTTGTTCGAACGACCCGATTGACGCGTAAAGTTCAGCGAGCCCATAGACGAGCAGCGGTTCGTCCGGATTCGTCTCGAGTGCCTCGAGCAGTTTTTTGACGGCGACTTCGTCGAGTCCTTGCGATTGATACAAATCGGCCAATAAGACGAGACTGCGGACGTGTGCCTCTCGATCTTTCGTGTCGACTTTCTCGAGCACGGCAATCGCCTCTTCTTCGCGGTCGCTATCAAGATATGCCTCGGCGAGCGACAACGCCACGTGCGGATTCCCCGCATAATCGACGTAAAGCGCGGCCAGGACGTTCACCGCGCGGTCGGCGAGTCCGAGCTCGAGATAAAGATCGGCGATGGCTAGCCGGTCTTCGTCCGAGCCCTCTTTTTCAAGCGATTCGAGATGGTGTAGGGCGTGTTCTGTCTCCCCGGCCTCGAGCATCTCGACAATATGGTTCAATTCTGATTCATCTAACATTGATCTTCCTCCTACCGACAACAACTATTGACGTTATTCTATCTCACGACCGAGCCGTTGTAAATCTTGATGAAACTGCGGGTAACTGACATCCGAGACATCCATCCCATGAATGTGGACAGGATCGTCCGTCAAAAGCGCCGCAATCTGCAGCATCATCGACAGCCGATGGTCGCCAAACGCATCCACGTCCCCACCTCGAATCGGACTCGGGCGGACGGTGAACCCGTCCTCAGTCTCTTCGATGTCGACACCGAGCGTCTTCAGTTCGGTCACGACCGTCCGGATGCGGTCCGTCTCTTTCACACGCAGTTCGCCTGCGTCTCGGACAGTCGACGGGCTTGTCGCCTGTGACGCGACGAGGGCAAAGAGCGGCAACTCGTCGATTTGATGCGGAATCGCCTCGCCGCCTAACTCGATGCCGCGAAGCGTGCTCGTCGAGACCGTCACATCGGCGACCGTCTCCTCTCCGAGCGGGCGCGCCCGCTCAATCGAAACGGAGGCGCCCATCCGTTCAAGCGTCCGCAAAAAGCCGATGCGCGTCTCGTTCAAACAAACATCGACTGTCGTGACTCGACTATTCGGGACGATGGCCGCTCCGGCCCAAAAGAATGCAGCCGACGACGGGTCGGCCGGGACGTGGACCGTCGCTCCCTTCAATCCACCCGGGTCGAGTCGGATCACTCGTACCCCGTCCTCGATCGTCACATCGATGCGACCGCCGAACAGTGGCAACATCCGTTCCGTATGGTCACGCGACAACATCGGCTCTCGCACGATCGTCTCTCCCTTGGCCCGAAGCCCTGCCAGCAAGATGGCCGATTTGACTTGGGCGCTCGCGACAGGCAACGTGTAGTCGATGCGGCCCAGTTCGCTTCCTCGGATGCGAATCGGGGCGTAATCGCCTTCGATATCGGCTCCACGCTCACGTAGCGGTACCGTGACACGTCCCATCGGCCGTTTCGAGAGCGATTCGTCACCCATCAACTCATACGTCCCGTCAAACCCGACGAGCAGTCCAGTGAGGAGACGCATCGTTGTCCCCGAGTTGCCGCAGTCAATCGTCGTCGACGCCATCTTGTCCGTTCCCGTGATGACGACCTGGTCAGCTCGTTCCTCCACCGTCGCCCCGAGGCGACGCATGGCCTCCATCGTCGACCGGCAATCGGCTCCAAGGAGCGGGTCATGAATCGTCGTCACACCATGCGCGACGGCACCGAACATGACAGCGCGATGCGTGATCGATTTGTCACTCGGGACACGAATCCGTCCTGTCAATCCCATGCTACATCCATCCTTTCAGTTGATTGAAGGCGGCGATGAGGCGATCGTCTGACACCGGTTCGACCGTGACGGTTTCACCGAGCAAGACGAACCGGACTTCACCGCCGCGATTTTTTTTATCCCGTCCCATTAACGTCCGATAGTCTTCAAATGGACGCCAGGCGACCGGTGTGACTTCGTTCGCTGTCATCCAGTCTGCTAACCGCCTCGCCCGGTCCGTGTCCCCGTTCAAAAGGAAGGCATACACCATCCCATACAGGACGGCCTCTCCATGGGCGAGCCGATACCGTTCACTCGTCTCGAGCGCATGGCCGAACGTATGGCCGAAATTGAGCCACGCCCGAACTCCTGCTTCTCGCTCGTCCGCCTCGACGATGCGACGCTTCACTTCAATGCCTCGCGCGAGCCACTCCGTCCAATCGATCGGGCCCGTCAAGGCGTCGAACAACGCATCCTCGAACGACGCCTCGAGCACATGCTCAGAGAGATACGCATGCTTGATCAGTTCGCCGAGACCGCTCCGGACGTCACGTTGCTGTAACGTCTCGAGTCGCGTGACGTCGTAGTGGACGCCCATCGGTTGATAGAACGCACCGATCGCATTTTTGGCGAGCGGATGGTTGACGGCGACTTTTCCGCCGACGGCCGAATCGTGCGCCAGAATCGTCGTCGGGACTTGGATGTAACGGACGCCCCGCATATAGACGCTCGCCAAAAAACCGGCCAAATCCCCGACCATGCCGCCGCCGAAGGCGAGAACGATCGTATCGCGGTCACATCCGGACGTCAATCCTTCGGAGACGAGCCGTTCGATGACGGAAAGCGACTTCGATTCGTCGCCTGGTGGCACGACCGACCAGACAATGTCTTGATGGACGTGCGCCAGCCGTTCTCGAAACGTGTTGCCATGGAGTCGGTCGACCGTCTCATCGGTCACGACCCAAACCGTCGAACCAGAAAAAGCTTGAACGCGGTCGAGCCAAGCATCACCGCGTTCAATCGTCACATCATATGGGGTCGACGCATCGACGCGAATCATCACCATGTCCGAATCTCCTCACGATACGTCGCGACTCGGTTTTGTATCCGTTCCACCGTATCGTGCCCGAACGTTTCACACAGCTCACGCGCAAGTTCGAAGGCGACGACCGCTTCGACGACGAGCGAGGCGGCCGGGACGGCACACGCGTCACTGCGCTCGATTTGAGCGAGGAACGGCTGTTTCGTCTCGATGTCGACCGACGGGAGCGGTTTGTATAGGGTCGGGATCGGTTTCATGACGGCCGTGCAGACGATCGGCATCCCCGTCGTCATCCCGCCTTCAAAGCCGCCAAGGTGATTCGAGAGTCGAGTGTAACCGGTCTCGTCATAGGCGATCGGGTCCATCACTTCCGAACCCGGACGATACGCCATGTCAAACCCGTCCCCGAAAGCGACGCCTTTGATGGCGTTCACGCTCATGACCGCCTGAGCGATTCGCGCATCAAGTTTCCGGTCGTACTGAACGTAGGAGCCGAGTCCCGGGATGACACCGTGGACCTCGGTCGTGACGACGCCTCCGAGGGAATCCCCCGCGGCTTTCGCCTCGTCAATCAAGCGCATCATCTGATCTGCCGCTTCCGCGTCGTACGTGCGGACAGGTGACGCCTCGACCGCTGCGATGAGCGCCTCCTTCGAGTCCATCGTTTTCACGGCCGCGACGCCGCCAATCACTTTCACATAGCTGAGCACACTCATCCCTACGGCGGCGAGCAACTGCTTGCTGATGGCGCCGACCGCGACGCGGGCTGCCGTCTCACGGGCGCTCGAGCGCTCGAGCACGTCGCGAAGGTCGCGATGGTCGTACTTCAATCCTCCGACGAGGTCGGCGTGCCCTGGCCGTGGGCGGACGACCCGCCGCTTCACCTCGGCGTCATCTGCGATCGGCTCCGCTTGCATGACGTTCCGCCAATGCGTATGGTCCTTGTTCTCAATCCAAAGCGAGATCGGGGCACCCGTCGTCCGTCCGTGACGAATCCCGGCCCGGACGTCCACGCGATCCGATTCGATTTGCATCCGCCGGCCACGTCCGTATCCCGATTGTCGTTTTTTCAATTCTTCATTCACCAAGTCGATGTCGACGGAGAGGCCCGCCGGCACTCCTTCAAGAATGATGGTCAATCCAGGACCGTGTGACTCTCCTGCCGTCAAATAACGCATACACGCCACCTCACTCTTCGTATTTTTCGTAAAAGAAACTTTGCTTCATCCGGTAGCCGTAACGTTTCGGTTGGAAGATTTGCTCTGTCCCGCCGACGAACAACACACCACCCGGACGCAACGAGCGATGAAACGATTTGTACACTTTCTCTTTCGCTTCCTCCGTAAAGTAAATCAAGACGTTGCGGCAGACAATCAAATCGAAGTTTCGTTCATAGACGTCCGCTAACAAATTGTGCTTTTTGAACGTGACGAGCTTCTTTATGTCTTCTGCGATATAGTAATCGTCGCCCCGCCGTGTGAAATAACGTTGTCGGAACTCGGCCGGCAAGTCGACGAGAGCCCGTTCATGGTATTTGCCTGCTTTCGCTTTCTCGATGACGATGTCGTCGAGGTCGGTCGCGGTAATCGAGAATTGGGCAGGTGACAGATGTTTGGATAAGAGCATCGCGAGCGAGTACGGCTCTTCCCCTGTCGAACAGGCGGCGCTCCATACGCGTAACTTCCCTTGGCTCTTGCGGATGAGTTCTGGCAAAATATCCTCCTCGAGCTGTTGCCAACGGACCGGGTTCCGATAAAATTCGCTCACATTGATTGTCATCCGGTCTAAAAACTCTTCGTACAGGCCGCGGTCGGCCTCCATCGCTTTGAAGTACTCGATGAACGTGGCATAGCCTTTCTTCTCGCGGAGGGCAATCATCCTGCGCTTCATCTGTGCCTCTTTATATAAGTTCAAATCAATCCCAGACTTTAAGTAAAATTTTTTCACGAAGATGGCATAATCATTTATCACCAGTTCCAACCTCAATTCTTCCTCATTTCCTAGTTCTCGATGCCGCGTAAGCGCTTCAACGGCAACAAAAAAAGGGACAGGTGACCCCGTCCCTCGTTCTCGTCATGAAACGTGCGATGCTTCAGAGACGAACCAAAGCGCCAACTCCCGCTCGGCACTCTCGGCACTGTCAGACCCGTGAATCACGTTTTGTGACATCGTCGCGGCCAAGTCGCCCCGAATCGTGCCCGGTTGCGCGTCGAGCGGGTTCGTCTTCCCAATCATCATGCGTGAGACGGCGATGATGTTCTCACCTTCCCATTCCATCGCGACGACCGGACCTGACGTCAAGAAGTCGACGAGCTCGCCGAAGAACGGCTTCTCCTTATGTTCCGCATAATGCGCTTCTGCGATTTCTACAGACGGTGTAAGCATTTCGAGACGGTTCAACGTGTATCCTTTGTTTTCAAAGCGCGAGATGATTTCCCCAATCAAGCCACGCGCTACGCCGTCAGGCTTCACCATTAAAAATGTTTTTTCCATTCCCCTAATCCCCCTAAATCGATATGTGTACGATGTACTCTATAAGTGTACACGGTCACTCTCGTTATTGAAAGGGGTTACAACGTGCAAATTACCATTTCCGTTTCCCAATATATTCGGCAATCTCGATGAGCGAACGTTTGTCTGACACGTCCGGGAGCGGCTCGAGCCGTTTGATGGCCCGGCGAACGTAACGATCGATCGTCTGTTGGCTCCGTTCAAGCGTCCCGTTTTGCTGTACCTCGCGGACGAGCGCGGCCGTCAAATCAGGGGTCGACGTGCTGTCGACTCGCGACAAGCGCTCGTAAAACCGACCATCTTCGGCCGAATAGAAGAGCGGCAACGTCTTATGGCCGTGCTTCAAATCTTCACCGACCGGTTTCCCGAGCTGAAAGCTCTTCGCTGTGAAGTCGAGTAGGTCGTCCGTCATTTGAAACGCCATGCCGATGTCATACCCGAACAGACGTAACTGCTTGACGACTTCTGGCGACGCGCCCGAGACGATTGCCCCAGCGGCACAACTCGTTTCGATGAGCAGCGCCGTCTTTCTAGCGATTCGGTCCAAATACCGTTTCGGTGACTGCGACCAGTCGTATTGATCTTGGATTTGATTGATTTCGCCGATACAAATCAATTCCATCGTCTCTGCCATGAGTTGCATCACTTCCGGCGAATCGACTTCGGAGACGAGGCGGATCGCCTCGCCGAACAGCGTGTTTCCCGTGTACATGGCGACACGTTCATCATACCGTTCCATGACGGTCGGCTTGCCGCGTCTGAGCGTCGCATCGTCGATGACGTCGTCATGGACGAGCGAGGCCATGTGAATGAGCTCGAGACTAGCCGCTACTTTCGTCAATCGAATGTCATTCTGCTGACCGAACGCGGCACTCAAGAGGACGAAAGCCGGACGAATCCGTTTCCCGCCCGCGTCTAACAGTTGCCTCGACGCCGCATCGATGACGGGATGGTCCGTATGCACACGTGTCGACAAAAAGCGGTCGATTTGATCGATTTCACGATTCATGTGACGATATAGTCGTTTTAAAGACATCGGTTACCACTTCTTCCCTAAGTGCATCGCACATGCACCACCGGAAAACGGTTTGACCTCGACTTGTTCGAACCCAGCCGTCTCGAACATTCGCTTCAATGTGAGGCGGTCCGGGAACGAGTCGGTCGACTCTTGCAGCCATTTATATTGGTCATAGGAACCGGCGAACAGCTTGCCAAAGAGCGGCATGACCGTACCGAAGTAAAATCGGTACAGCTCGCTGAAGAGCGGCGCCGTCGGTTGGCTCGTCTCGAGGCAGACGACCGTGCCGCCCGGTTTCAAGACGCGATGCATTTCGCTTAGCACCGTCATATAGTCCGGGACGTTACGAAGGCCGAAGCCGATTGTCACAAAATCAAACGAGTCATCGCCAAACGGCAACGCCATCGCGTTTCCGTGAACGAGTTCGATGTTCGGATATTGTTTTACTTTCTCGTGACCGACCGCAAGCATGTTCTCCGAGAAGTCTAACCCTTTGACGACCCCCGTGTTTCCTGCCGCTTCGGCGAGTTGAATCGTCCAGTCAGCCGTCCCACAACAGACGTCGAGACATTTCGCGCCCGGGAACACCTGCATCCGTCGCATCGTCGCTCTGCGCCACCACTTGTGGAGCCGGAAACTGATGATCGAGTTCATCGTATCGTAGCTCGGTGAGATGGATTGAAACACATCATATACTTTTTGCTCTTTTTCTTTCGGTTGCAACACGTAACATCCTTTCCGTTCTAAGCGACAGCATGCGCCAAAAGCGCCGATAGCTGCTCTCGTTGTTCTTTATGCAATGTCGTCGCTCTTTGTTCGATGATTTGTTTTCCGTACGACGTCAAATACGTTTGACCGATCAATTCAGCGAACGTCTTGACGAGGCCAAAGTTGGCTTCCATCCATGTCGATACAGAAATCTCGTCGTCTAAAGCGAGTGTGCATTTAGCCCCGTTGACGAGTTGGACGGTCCGGCCGAAGCGATCACTGAAGTCGGTCGGGAATCGTGCCAATATTTTATAAAATTGAGCCGATGCGAAGTCTCCGGCGAGCACGTTCAACTGGCGCGCCAAAGAACCGTTCGGACAATCCTTCACTTGATCGTGCAACTCGAGTGCCTGCTGGGCAAAATACGTGGCTAGCACGAGCTGTTGTTGTTCGGTTGATTCTTCGTCAATCAATTCGACCATCCAACGAAGTAAAGGCATGTCGACTGCGGGCACAATCTCGTGTCTCGTCAAATACGGATGGGTCATGCGTTGTTCGATTTGACGAGCAAGGTCGGTGACAACGCTTTCGTTAGTCCACTGTTCCATGCTATCCCCCCTCGTCCTCTTCGTTGTCATTCTGACATAGTATAGCACATTTTCGTCACATTCACGCCATGTGAACTCGTAAACGGACACAAAAAAAGCCGCCTTTCGGCGACTTATGTAATGCCTATTATTTGACCGCGTCTTTGAGCGCTTTACCTGCTTTGAAGGCAGGGACTTTGCTCGCAGGGATTTCGATATCTTCTTTCGTACGTGGGTTGCGACCTTTACGGGCAGCACGCTCACGAACTTCAAAAGTACCAAAACCGATCAATTGAATTTTCTCACCGTTTTGGAGTGCTTCAGTGATTGATTCAAATGTAGCTTCAACAACTGTCGTCGCTTCTTTTTTAGAAACTTCGGCTTTTTCAGCAACTGCTTGGATCAATTCAGTCTTGTTCATCACGATTCACCTCCTCTCACAGAGAGTTTACGGGATTAATCATATCGTACAAACGTTGATATGACAACATTTTTTAAGTGAAAAGCCCATATTCACGACGCTTCGTCGATCAGTTGTTTAAAAATTCGACTTCGCCTTGTTCATTAATCGTATAGCCTTGCGAATAAGCTGGGGCGAATGGTGAATCATTGTAGAGCAAATACCGAATATCCTCGCCGACTTCTGGCGTCACATCCGTGTTTTCGAGCTTGGCCGCGATGTCTTGGCGATAGTCGACGAATAGCTGTCCGCTCCCGTCGACGTAGATCGGTAACTCGTTATCGGAGTATGGGCTCGGGATCGTCGGTTCTTCGGCGACGAAGATGAGGTCGTAGTTGAGCGTAAATTGATTTTTACCGACCGATCCGGCAAACGGGAACTTCCCTTCCTTCGCCCGGTACGCGTTAATGTTCGTCTGCAACTGCTGTAGCCGCTCGGTCACCCGTAAATCAATCAGCTTGACCGTCGGTTCGTCCTCGACGTCGACGAGGACGTATAAGAACAGCCCACCCCCTTCAAAACTGTTCGCCGGCGGGTCGGCCATATACCCTGGGACAAGACGTCCGAATTCGATTGGATACCGTTCCATGAGCGGTGTCTCGGCCGGCTTCGTTTTAATCGGCAACACCCCGGTCGTCTCTTTGAACGAGTCGACGGCCGTTTGGACCGAACGAATCTGTTCTTCGTACGGGACGTTGTCGACACGGTTTGACTGCGGGTACATACACCCGCTCAGAACGGTTACCGCCAACAGACTGACAACTACTAACATTCGTTTCAACGGTTCAACCCCCTGTCGGCCCTGAAGCGACCACGTAAATCATAATGAGCGTTCCAAATAAAAAAATGACGAATGCGACGACGCGCACGAGCGCCCCGAACCAACCAGATAGTTTCGTGTGGCTGACAGCGACCATGAGCGCCGCGATGGCGAACGCCCCGATGCCGGCGAATGAAATCCACATCTTGATGAGTGACGGTGTCACGTTGATCCCCTCGACTTTCTCTCTAATTCTCTCTCCGTACATTAGTGTAGCAAAAAAAAGCAAGGAACTGAACGAAAACGTCAGTCCCTTGCCATTTCATCGCCTTCGAAATGGAACACTTGCTCCATCTCGTGTTTTTGCGGGCGTCGCATCAACTTCTTCACTTCATCGTGCGGGCTCTTGTTCTCGAACAAGACGTTATAGAGCGCCTCCGTGATCGGCATCTCGACGCCGGCCTCACGGGCGAGCGTGTGCGCGGCCTCACAGGCGCGCACCCCTTCGACGACCATACCCATCTGCCCAAGCACGTCTTCGAGTTTTTCCCCGCGTCCGATGGCGTTACCTGCGCGCCAGTTACGACTGTGCTGCGACGTCGCCGTGACGATCAAGTCACCGATGCCGGTCAAGCCGGAGAACGAGGCCGGATTGGCCCCGAGCTTCACACCGAGACGGGCAATCTCGACGATGCCGCGCGTCATGAGCGCCGCTTTCGCGTTATCGCCATAGCCAAGACCGTCCGTCATCCCGGCAGCCAAAGCGATGATGTTTTTGAGCGCACCACCATACTCGGCGCCAATGACGTCCGAATTCAAATAGACACGGAACTGGTCGTTCGTGAGCAACTCTTGAATCTCGTCGGCGACGTCTAAGTCCTCGCACGCAATCGTGATCGTCGTCAATTTGCGGACGGCGACTTCTTCGGCGTGCGTCGGACCTGTCAAGACGCCGATGGCCCGCCGTTTCGACGGGTCAATCTCTTCAGCGATAATCTCAGACAGACGCTTATGCGTCTTCGGTTCAATCCCTTTGGCGGCGTGGATGATGACGGCCGGTTCCTTGAGGAGCGTGTTCAGCTCGCGGGAGACCGGACGAATCGCCGAGCTCGGAACGACGAGGAAAATGATGGACCGTCCGGCAATCGCCTCTTTCAAATCGGTCGTCGCTCGAATCGACTCCGGAAGCGGAGCGTCCTTCAAATAAGTCGAGTTCGTATGTGACGTATTGATCTCGAGGACGTGATCCTCTTCACGGCCGTAGAGCAAGACGTCGTG
Source organism: Exiguobacterium sp. s150 (assembly GCF_018618435.1). Lineage (NCBI taxonomy): Bacteria > Bacillati > Bacillota > Bacilli > Caryophanales > Exiguobacterium > Exiguobacterium sp. s150. The sequence continues at coordinate 87,876 of NZ_JACSMC010000001.1, forward strand.
ACCATTATCAGCGAGGACGAGCGATAACGCCGTTCCCCAGCTCCCTGCGCCGATGACAGCTACTTTTGCCATAGGAGGCACCCCCATTACTAGTTTTTCTGACGAGCCACGATGTGGACCGGTGTACCGGTGAAATCAAATGCGCGGCGAATCTGGTTGTCTAGATAACGTTTATACGAGAAGTGGAGCAACTCAGGATCGTTGACGAAAAGAACGAACGTCGGCGGCTCGATGGCCACTTGCGTCGCGTAGTTGATCTTGAGTCGTTGCCCTTTGTCCGTCGGTGTCGGGTTCATTGCGACGGCATCGACGATGACATCGTTCAAGACACTCGTCGAGATACGGCGACGATGTGATTCGGCCACTTCGTTGATGACCGGGAGGAGCGTCTGCAACCGTTTCGATGTGAGCGCCGATAAGAAGACGATCGGTGCATAGTCGAGGAACAAGAATTCTTTACGGATCTTCTCTTCCATTTTCTTCATCGTCTTGTCGTCCTTCTCGACGGCATCCCATTTGTTGACGACGATGACGATCGCTTTCCCTGCCTCGTGGGCGAGTCCGGCGACACGTTTGTCTTGCTCGATGATACCTTCTTCGCCATCGAGGACGACAAGGACGACGTTCGAACGTTCAATCGCCTTTTGGGCACGCATGACACTGTATCGCTCTGTCGATTCGTATACTTTTCCGCGCTTGCGCATCCCGGCCGTATCGATGATGACGTACTCTTGATTGTCGCGTGTGAACGGCGTATCGATCGCGTCGCGCGTCGTACCGGCCACGTCCGAGACGATGACGCGTTCCTCACCGAGGATCGCGTTCGTCAAGCTCGATTTCCCGACGTTTGGACGTCCGATGAGCGAGAAGCGAATGACGTCTTCGTTATATTCGTACTCGTCTTTGTCTGGTGCGAGCTCGAACACTTTGTCGAGAAGGTCACCAAGACCGAGACCGTGCGTTCCCGAGATTGGGAACGGGTCGCCAAACCCGAGCGAATAAAATTCATACATGAGGTCGCGCATCTCGAAGTTATCGACTTTGTTCACGGCGAGCACAATCGGTTTGTTCGAACGGAAGAGCAAGTTCGCGACTTCCTCGTCCGCTGCCGTGATGCCTTCGCGTCCGTTCACCATGAAGATGATGACGTCCGCCTCATCGATGGCGAGTTCGGCCTGATGGCGCATTTGAACGAGAATCGGTTCGTCACCGACCTCGATCCCGCCTGTGTCGATTAGATGAAACTTTCGGTTCAACCACTCACCCGTACCGTAAATTCGGTCGCGTGTCACGCCCGGCTTATCATCAACGATCGATACGCGATCTCCGATAATCCGGTTGAAAATCGTGGATTTCCCAATATTCGGGCGGCCGACGATGGCCACTGCTGGAATTCCCATAAAAAACACCTCTCTAACTTTCATTCAATAAATACTCGTTTCTAAATGCAACTGTACTATCATATCACAGCACTATTTCGGTGACCATACAAAAAGAAGCGGGAGCATGACTCCCGCTTGAACGACCGTCTTATTTAGAATCGTCCGAAGACTCTTCGCCCGTTAGTTCCGAGACGGAGAATCCTCCTTGGTCACTGTATTCGTCGAGGAGCGCCTGGTCTTCGTCACGTGACGATTCGGCTGACTCGAGTGCGCGCATCGAAAGCGAGATTTTTTTCTCGTCGAGATGGACGTCAAGCACTTTCACTCTCACTTCTTGCCCTTCTGTCAACACTTCAGATGGGGTCGCGATATGTCGATTCGCGATTTGCGAGATGTGAAGCAACCCTTCGACTTGCGGTGCGACTTCAACGAACGCACCGAACGTGACGAGACGTTTCACTTTCCCTTCAATCACGTCACCCGGTTGAATCTGACCTTCAATCGATTCCCACGGGCCTGGTTGCGTCTCCTTGATTGACAATTTGACTTTCTCATTGTCAAGGTCAAGGCCGAGCACTTTCACTTTCACTTTGTCGCCTTCGGTCACGACGTCACTCGGTTTCTCGACACGACTATGCGCCATCTCGGAGATGTGAACGAGACCATCGACGCCACCGATGTCGACGAACGCACCGAAATCAGTGAGACGTTGGACCGTCCCTTCGATGATTTGGCCGACTTCAAGCGACTCGAGCGTCTCCGCTTTCTTCGCGCTCATCTCCGCTTCCGCGACTGCTTTATGCGAGAGAATGACGCGGTTCTTCTCACGGTCGATTTCGACGACTTTGACCGTGATTGGTTTATGCAAGTAAGAAGAGAAGTCCTCGACGAAATGACTTTCGACGAGCGAGGCCGGGATGAAACCACGGATGCCAATATCGACGACAAGACCGCCTTTGACTTTATCCTTGACCATGACTTCAAATACTTCACCTGATTCGTATTTTTCGACGATTTGATCCCAAGCTGCCTCGGCATCCACGTCCTTCTTCGATACGACAACCTCTTCGTCCGTGACTTTCTTCACTTTCACACGGATTTCGTCGTTGACATGGAGTGATTCGTTTAAATCGTCTAAATGCATGCTTGATACTTCGCTGATTGGCAGAATCGCCTCGGTTTTATACCCGATATCGATTAACGCTTGCTTGTCCTCGATTTTGACGACTGTACCGGTCACGATTTGACCTCGATTAATTTCAAAATCAGGCATATCTTTCATTTCTTCGACCATTCCAACACTACCCCCTCACGATGAGTACAAAAAGGAGCGCCCAAAGGCGCTTAACACCTAGTATAAACTTCTTATAATTCCGAAGATTTGTCAAGGTGTTATCAGATTAGTACCTTTCCTCGAGCCAGATTAAACCTGAATTTACCGAACGTTCCGTGAATGCTCGATGTACAGTTCACTGATCCGCTCCATGATTAAGTCCGCCGCTTCCTGCGCACTCGCTTTGTTCGCCTTGAGCGCGGTCAAGTCGAGCGGTTCGCCGATGACGACTTTCAGCTTCGTCCGGAACTTGTATCGGCCGATGATGGCGATTGGCAACACGGCTGCCTCAGAGCGCAAGGCGAAGAAGCCGACACCCGCTTGAGCCGTACCGAGCGTCCCGTCTTTCGAGCGGGTACCTTCCGGGAAGATTGAGATGAGTTCGTTCTCTTTCAACTTTTGCAAAACGACACGAAGGGCTTGACGGTCCCCCTCGCCACGCGAGACCGGAATCTGACCGGCCCGGTTGAGGATATGTTTCAGCACCGGGACACCGAACAGCTCTTTCTTCGCAAAGAAGCGAAGCGGACGCTGTTTCGGAATCGCGATGGCGAGTAAGACCGGGTCCCAGTTCGACTGATGGTTCGAACAGACGAGCACCGAGCCGTCGGCCGGGACGTTGTCACGTCCGATATACTCGACACGGAACATGAGTTTTTGAATCAATGCGACGGCGGCACGGGCGACCCGATACATGCCGAACGGTCCGTTGTTGAGCGGTTTCATCGTTTCACCACCTGCTTCATCAATCGTTCAATCGCTTCGACGACACCGTCGATTGACAGCTCGGTCGTATCGAGATAGTGCGCATCATCGGCCTGACGAAGCGGAGCTACCTCACGCTCGGAGTCACGCTTGTCCCGGAGGGCGATTTCACGCTGCAATTGCTCGAGATCGCTCGGCAATCCTTTCGATACGTTCTCATCATGGCGGCGGCGGGCCCGTTCTTCGACCGTGGCGGTCATGAACACTTTCAAATCGGCACCCGGTAAGACGTGCGTCCCAATATCGCGACCGTCCATGACGATGCCGCCCTCTTTCGCGAGGTCGCGTTGCAAGTCCATCAACGCGTCCCGGACTTCCGGTTGACGAGCGACGAAACTGACGTTGTTCGTCACTTCGCTCGAGCGAATCAGATCGGTCACTTCGGTCGCACCGTCGAAGACGCGTTGCCCAGATTCACTCGGCACGAGGCGAAGGTCCATCTCGGCGATCATCGCGGCAAGTGCTGGCCCGTCCTCTAAATCGACATGCTCGTTCAAGGCGCGATACGTGACGGCCCGATAAATGGCACCTGTATCGATATAGACATAGCCAAGTTTTTTGGCCAACGTTTTGGCAATCGTGCTCTTTCCGGCTCCAGCCGGTCCATCTAATGCAATTTGTAACGGTTTCATAATAAAAATTGGGTATCGGCATTGTCCGACACCCGCCTCCTCTCGGTCATTTGTTCCGAGAACATCATAACAGTTTTTTATCGTGAAGAAAATACAGAGCCGGTTCGTTTTCTCGCCTCGAGCTGGGCGCGGAAACAGTAACGTAAAATCGTCTCTTGATCGCGTGGTGCCAAGTCCTCGAAGCAAAGTGACAACTCTTGCTTGACGGTCTGGGGCTTGATTCGGAAGAGCCGACTCTTCACCCGGAACGTCTGCGGCATCCCCCGCTCATCCTCGATACGGAAGACGACGACGAGCGAGTCATCCACTTCGATTGGCGCCCGGTTGGCGACGATGCGCATCCCGCCGGCCGACACGTCGAGTGACGTCGTCTCGAACGTCGGGAAAGCTTGACCGTCGACAGCGAGGACGGTGACGTTAATCATTTCAGGGACGCGTAGGTACTCGCGGCGCTGCACCCGTTTGATTTTCTTCTCGTCCGGCAATTTGAACGCGTAACGAAGCGTCAACTGCGCATCGCTCAATCGCTTCAGGACGACCGTGTCAAACGCAAACAATTGCTCCTCGCCCTTAAAGAAATAAACGCGTAACGCCTCTTCTTCATGAAGGAAGAATGTCTTTAACGTCGCCGTCTCGCTCGGTGACTCGATCCAGACGACACCGTCTTGGATGGCGGCGATTTTTGTCTTCCCCTCGCTTCTCCCCTCGACTTCAATCCGTAACTCTTGACCTACTTTTAACATGACTCCATTCCCCTTTTAGCTATTTAAATTGACGACGATTCGATTGATTGGCGGTCCGGACGAGCAACAGGGCGACCATCCATAGCACGACGATATAGAGCACGGCCGGCACTTTGTTCGTCGGTTCGATGAGCAGAATATAGTCGAACACGCCGTGCATGAGCGTGGCGACGGCGACGGCGAGAAAGAGCCAGAGCCGCTCCCGGGCCGAATGTTTCGCCCGACCGAGGCAAAAGCCCATCGCCACAGCGAACAAGGCGTGGCCGCTAACCGGCAGGACGGCCCGCCAAATCGCGATTTCGAGTGAGTCGTACACCCATAAATATAGAAAATTCTCTAATGTGGCGAAGCCGAGTGAACAGGCGACCGCGTAGAGAATCCCGTCGTAGTAATCATCGAAGACTTTATGTATGTATATTGTATAATAAATCATGAACCACTTAAAAAACTCTTCTAACAACGCGGTTGCCACGAACGCTTTCCAAAACGGGCTCGTCAACACGCCTTCTTCTTCGAACGCGTATTGGATGAACATGATCGGGAAAACGAGGACGGCTCCGGCGACGAACGAACGGATCACATAGCCGAGCGGTTCCGCTTCCAATTCATGTCGAAGATAGAAATAGGAAAGAAGGGCGAACCCTGGCGCTACCGCAGACAAGGCGATTGCAATCATGACGCATCTCTCCTCTCTACCGTTAAGCATACACCGAAACGGGAAAAAGAAAAAGCAGAAAACGCCTAGAAATTGGAAGAAACGAACAAAAAAAGTTGGAGGTCCTCTATGAACCATTTACTACTCATCCACACCGGCGGCACGATCGCCATGTCTCAGTCGGGAACAGGGCACGTCTCGCCGAGCGATATCAACCCAATCGATGCGACGCTGCCGAAAGCGACGGATATCGCCCGCATCACGACGAAACACTTCTCGAACATCCCGTCGCCGCACATGACGCCGGCGAAGATGCTCGAGCTCGCCCACTTCATCGCCCAAGAATTGACGCAAGACACGTACGACGGGGTCGTCATCACCCACGGCACGGACACGTTAGAAGAGACGGCTTACTTTCTCCAAATCACTCTCGGTGCCCCGGTGCCGATCGTGTTGACCGGGGCGATGCGCTCATCGAACGAGATCGGCTCGGACGGTGAGTTCAACTTGATCACGGCGCTTCGCGTCGCACGGAGCGAGGCCGCGCGCGGCAAAGGCGTACTCGTCGTCTTCAACGGCGAGATTCATTCGGCGTTCAACGTCACGAAAACACATACCTCGTCGGTCGACACGTTCAAGTCGGTCCACTTCGGGAATGTCGGGATGGTTACGAAAGACCACGTCCTCATCTACAGTCAACCGATGACGCGGCAAGCGAAGATGATTCCTTCGATCTCGAAGCGGGTCGCCGTCTTAAAAGTCGTCGCCGGCATGGAACCCGATTTGCTCGAAGCCGTGCTCGACCTCGGCTATGACGGGCTCGTGCTCGAAGTGCTCGGTCAAGGGAACGTTCCACCGACAATCGTCCCTGCCCTCGAACGGCTCGTCGCCCACATCCCGGTCGTCATCGTCAGCCGTTGTTTTAACGGCATCGTCCAAGACGTATACGGCTATGAGGGCGGCGGCAAACAGTTGAAAGACATGGGAATCATCTTCTCGAACGGATTGAACTCTCAAAAAGCAAGACTCCGTCTGCTCGTCGAACTCGAGGCCGGCTCGTCTCAGCCTGTCATGGAGCACAGTTTCAGCTTCCAGCAGTGAACTTGCCAACATCGTCTTGCTTCCATACAATGAGGGATGAGGTGATTTCATTGAAGAAACAGGCAATCATCGTCGGCGCCGGCCCTTGCGGCTTGTCGGCGGCCATCGAACTAGAACGGATCGGCATCTCGTGCACCGTCATCGAACGGGGCAACATCGTCGATGCGATTTACCATTATCCGACCCATCAGACGTTTTTCTCGTCTGCGAACCTACTCGAGATCGGGGATATCCCGTTCATCTGTAAAGATTTGAAACCGAGACGCCAAGACGCGCTCGTCTATTACCGTGAAGTCGTGAGCCGGATGAATCTCGACGTCAAGCCGTTCGAGACGGTGACATCGATTGACAAAGAAGACGGACGATTCACCGTCACGTCGCATCATGAACGGCACGGGACGACAGTACGGACCGCCGACTATGTCGTCCTCGCGACGGGCTACTACGGCCGCCCCCGGAATCTTGATGTACCGGGCGAGGAGCTACCGCACGTCTCGCATTACTTTAAGGAAGCGCATCCGTATTATCGGCAACGCGTGATCGTCATCGGCGGCAAAAACTCGGCCGTCGACGCCGCCATCGAGCTCGAGAAGGCCGGCGCGCACGTGACGGTGCTCTATCGGGGCGACGGCTACAGCCCTTCGGTCAAACCGTGGGTGCTCCCGGCGTTCGACTCCCTCGTGCGGCACGAAAAAGTTCGTTACGAACTCGAGACCGAAATCGTCCGCATCGAGACGGACCGCGTCGTCTATCGCCAGCACGGGGTCGAAAAGAGCGTCGCGGCCGACCACGTCCTCGCGATGACCGGTTATTTGCCCGACCACGGCCTGTTCGCCGAGTCTGGCGTGACGATTGACGACGAGACGGGTGTCCCGTCGTTTGACGAAGACACGTACGAGACGAACGTCGAAGGCCTCTTCATCGCCGGTGTCGTCGCTGCGGGTAACGATGCCAACAAGATTTTCATCGAGAATGGACGGTTCCACGGAAAAGCCATTGCCGAGACGCTTCGGGAGCGTAACGGTGTGACATCCTAAACGACAAAGAGGGAAGACCTGACGAATCGGGTCTTCCCTCTTTTCCTATGGCTAGATTTAAACCCAGCCGCGGAAACGTGACGCTTCCGCCATCTTACGGACGCCGACCATATAGGCGGCGAGACGCATGTCGACTTTACGGGCCGAAGCCGTATTGTAGACGGTGTTGAATGAGTGGACGAGCACTTTTTCAAGCTTCTCTTCGACTTCTTCCTCCGTCCAATAGTAACCTTGGTTGTTTTGCACCCACTCAAAGTAAGAGACCGTCACACCGCCGCTCGAGGCAAGCACGTCCGGCACGAGCAAGATGCCACGCTCCGTCAAGATGCGGGTCGCTTCGTTCGTCGTCGGTCCGTTCGCAGCCTCGACGACGATCGAGGCTTTAATGTTGTCAGCGTTCGTCTCCGTGATTTGGTTCTCAATTGCAGCAGGCACTAAAATGTCACAGTCGAGTTCGAGCATTTCTTGGTTTGAAATCGTGTTCTTGAAGAGCGTCGAAATCGTCCCGAACGAGTCTCGACGGTCGAGGAGGTACGGGATATCGAGCCCGTTCTCGTCGTGGATGGCACCGTAAGCGTCACTGACGGCGATGACTTTCGCACCGGCGTCATACATGAACTTCGACAAGAAGCTTCCCGCGTTCCCAAACCCTTGAACGACGACGCGCGCCCCTTTCAACTCGATGCCACGACGAAGCGCGGCTTCGCGAATCATGATGGCGACCCCTTTCGCCGTCGCCGTCTCACGACCATGCGATCCGCCGAGGACGAGCGGCTTCCCTGTGATGAATCCTGGTGAGTTGAATTCATCGATTCGGCTGTATTCATCCATCATCCACGCCATGATTTGCGAGTTCGTGAACACGTCCGGTGCCGGGATATCTTTTGTCGGACCGACGATTTGACTGATGGCTCGGACGTAGCCCCGGCTCAGACGTTCGATTTCTCGGAAACTCATTTCACGCGGGTCACAGACGATTCCACCTTTTCCGCCACCGTAAGGAAGGTCGACGATTCCGGCTTTCAAGCTCATCCATACCGACAACGCCTTCACTTCGACTTCCGTCACGCTCGGGTGGAAGCGAATCCCACCTTTCGTCGGACCGACAGCATCGTTGTGCTGGGCCCGGTAGCCCGTGAAGATTTTTGTCGAACCGTCATCCATGCGGACCGGGATGCGGACGGTCAACATCCGGAGCGGTTCTTTCAACAGCTCGTACATCTCTTCCGGGTAGCCGAGCTTGTCGAGTGCCTCGTGAATGACCTCTTGTGTCGATTCTAGGATGTTCTTTCGTTTTTGATGACCTTTTTCTTGATCCGTAATCATGAAGGTTTCCTCCCCTAAGTTGTCAATTCTCCCCCAAGAATCAACCTCGTATTCGATTAAAAGTATAGCCGATACACGACCAATTTGAAAGGGTTTTACAAAAATAATGAAAGCGTTTTCTAAAAGAAAAAAGAAGGGTGTCCCCCTCTTATTTTTCTAGCGCTAACGATATGAAACGTTCGAGCAGCTCGCCATATGAGATCCCGACGGCGCGCGCGCTATCCGGGAACAGGCTAAGCGGCGTCATCCCCGGTAGCGTGTTCGTCTCGAGAATATAGGCGAGGCCGTCTTCTGACACTAAGAAGTCAGACCGCGAATAGCCGGCACAACCGAGCGCCTGATGCGCGAGCACGGCCGAACGTTGCACTTCTTCCGTCAACGCCTCAGGCAGTTCAGCCGGACAGACGTGCACCGAGCCACCTTCTGTATATTTCGACTCGTAGTCGTAAAACTCATTTTTTGGGATGATCTCGATGACCGGTAGCGCTTCTTCGTGACCGAAGTTCCCGATGACCGGCACGGTCAACTCTCTCCCTTTAATGTACTGCTCGACCAACACGGCCGTATCGCATTCGAACGCTTTCGCAATGCCGTCGCGAAGCATCGCCTCGTCCATCGCGATCGTCAATCCGTTCGATGAGCCTTCTTGGGCCGGCTTGACGACACAAGGGAACTCTCCGCCCCACTCGGCCACTTTCGCATCGACGTGGGCCGGGCTCTCGACGAGTACGTCGCGTGCGACGCGGATGCCCGCTGCCGCAAAGATGATTTTCGCCCGTGCTTTGTCCATCGCGAGTGCCGATGCCAAAACACCTGATCCTGTGTAAGGCAAATTCGCCATCTCAAGAAGCGACTGGACACGCCCGTCTTCCCCGTACTTGCCGTGGAGCGCGCTCAACACGACGTCCGCTTCAAGTGTCAACAACTCATGCGCCCGCTCAGGGTGAAAATCGATGGCGACGACGTCATGACCTCGTTCTTTCAACGCCTCGATCATGCCTTTTCCACTCGTGAGCGAGACTTCACGCTCTCCTGATACTCCTCCATATAACACAGCGACTTTCATTTTATCTCTCCTTCGACTTTCAACTGAAAAATTCAAGTTTTATCATACCACGCATGACGAAAAAACAATAGAAACAGAACGGTGAAAAAGCCGTACTCACGCGAACGTATCGTACAGCTCTTTCACCGCTTGAACGGATTGAATTGTCTTCCCATACTCGAGCATCATATACGGGCTCACGGTCGTCGTCTTGCCGTACTCGGACAAGATGGCGGCGAGACGCTCCTCGACTTGCGGGTTCAACACTTCTGCGAAATGCAAATAGTAGTGCCCGTCATAATGATAGAGCGCGCCGCCATGGTCCGTCGCATGCATATGCGGGTATAGGCTGACCGACGCGTCAATCACGTCTTCGATGTCCTCGAACTGATAGATCAAGTGATGAATCACATCGATCGTCAAACGGATCTCGACTTGTTCTTGGTCCGCCTCGGGCTCGAGCGCGCCGACTTTTTGAACGTCGATGACGATCCCGTCGCGGGGAAACATCGTCACGTTCAAATCGACGGCACCTTGCGGGGTGAACCCGTATTCGGCTTCCGCCGTCTCGAGTAACTCGCGCCAAAGCTCTTGTCCGGTCTCCCCGACAATCGTGTCAATCGCGATGCCACGAAGCGATAACTCGTTCGCCGTCAAGTAGACCCGTAAATGTTCTTTTGTTTGTTTTTCAAATCTCAAACGAAAACCTCCAAACACTAGTCGTTGCTACATATTTATAAGCTACTCTCGTTTGGCCGAACTGTCAAATAGTTGAAAGCCACTCCGTCCACGCTTCAGGCGAATTGCCTAAAAATGAGCTTCCGAACCGATCCGCGTGCTGGCTGACGGCGTATCCGCCGACACCGATGACGAGGTCCGCATGTTCCGCACGGACGTACGCCATCGCCTCCTCAAGGCCGTTCAAATGCTCGGTCAACGTACACGAGAAGACCAAGCATTTGGCGTCAATATCGTGTAACGCTGTGCCCAAATCTTCTTTCGGGATGCCTGAACCGAGGAAAATGACGTCATAGCCATGCTGACGCAAAAAGAGCGTCACGAACAGGAGGCCAATCTCATGCATTTCGTCGGGAGCGCACACGCAGACGATTCGCGGCAAGAACGGGTTCATCGGCATCTGGAGCGACAACGTTGACAGCCTCGAGCGGAGAAACGCCGTTGCAAAATGTTCATGAGCGATGGTGATCGTGCCGTTTTCCCAACGCGTCCCGATATCCATCAGCAACGGGCCGATAATATCTGTCGTCACTTTCTCAAAACTGAACGTGTTGAAGGCCCGGTTAATCAAATCGTGGGCTTGTCGCTCATCAAACGTCAGTAGCGCCTCCATCAGCCCGTCCTTTAACTCTTCGTCGTAAAGACGGTCCGGCTTCGGTTCGGGTGCTTTATGCAGCTGTTGAATCGCTTGGGAGACGGTCAACCCTTCGCGTTGCTTCTCGACGACCCATTTGATTTTTTCGACATCTTGTTCTGAATACAGACGGTGCCCCGATTCGGTCCGGCTTGGGACGATGAACTGGTAACGTCGCTCCCACGCCCGAATCGTCGTCGGGTTCACTCCGGTGAGTGATGCGACCGTCTTTATGGAGTATTTTGGCATCACAGCCCCACCTCTCCTACTAGTCTTCTCTTTCAGTATAGACCGCCCGTCGGCAATTCGCCTGTTTTATTGTGCAATTTCATAAGAAATTGGTGAACCACTTCCAAACTTTCACGGAAAGGAATTGTCTGACAGTCAAATCCATAAAAAAATACGGCCGTTCCGCCGTATTGTCAAAAGAAGATTGCATGACGTCCTATATATAAAAATGCCAATATAATAGCAAACATGGAAAGGGTCAGCATCATGGCAAGAGGCCGCTTCAGCCAATTGTCATTCAGTTTTTCTTTACGCTCGTATTCTTGTCGTGCCGATCGAGACGGCAACGTATCCACCACTTTTTCACGGAGTGAATCCGCCTGGTTCCGATGTCGCAACGCACATCCTCCTTTACCTTTTTTATCATTTTACTATGATATCATTCAAAGGAAAAGATACGGCTCAACCGATGTTTCCAATCTGTCACATTTTTAGACACAACTTGCTCGTTTTCCGGGAAAGCGATGGGGCCGCAGACGTCACAGCACGGCTCTTGATCAATCGGTTGCTCAGAGAAGTAACGGAGTAAATAATCGCGGCGACACGTCTTGATAAGCGCATAGTCAATCATTTGACCGAGTTGACGATACCGGTCGCGTTTCCTCTCCTTTACCCAATCCACCGCCCCGGCAAGCGTCCGTTCTGAGAGCATCTGTTTCAAGAGCCCGAATACCGGGTCTTCCTCGTTCATCCGGAGCAGGCGCGGCAAGTGAGATAGACTCGTCCCGTTCTCGCGTTCGAAATAGGCGACCCGGATGTCTTTTTCTTTCGGATACTGCTGGTCAATCAAAAACTGTTGAATCCGCTCATCTCCGTCTGCGTACAACAATACCGCGAACGCAGCTTCCCCGTCGCGGCCGGCCCGACCAATCTCTTGCATATACGCCTCGAGCGTCGCCGGCAGCTGGAAGTGAATCACGCTTCGGACGTTGTCTTTATTGACGCCCATCCCGAACGCGCTCGTACACACCATGACAGCGACCTCGTCCCGTAAAAACTGGGACTGGACGAGCCGGCGATCCTCGGTCGACATGCCGCCATGATAAAACAAGGCGTCGTCGAGCGAGAGGGCGAGCGATTCCGCTTCACGCCGTGTCGCCGTGTAGATGACGGCCGGTTTCGGCACGTCGCGCACGAGTTCGACCAAACGCGGCAGCTTCTGTTCGCCCAGGAGACGTTCGACGATGAGCCGAATCTCCGGACGGTTCGCCGAATGGACGAATTGGGCCGGATTGAACAGCGCCAACTTCTCGATGATGTCCTTCTTCACAGCCTCAGGAGCCGTCGCCGTGACGGCCATGCACTGTGGACTGCCGAGCTGTTTACGGAGCTCGCCGAGTCGTGCGTATTCCGGTCTGAACTCGTGGCCCCATTGCGAGATGCAGTGCGCCTCGTCGATGACGAGCATCTGAATCGGGGTGCGCGCGAGCGCCCTCGTCACGTGTGGCACGGCGAGCTGTTCCGGAGAGAGATATAAGAAACGGTATCGCTTCAAGTGATTCAAAATCGCTTGCTTCTCTTCGAGCGTCTCCATCGAAGTCAGCCGTGCCACGCCACGTTCCCCACGCTCACGGATATGAAGCATCTGGTCCTCGATCAATGACAAGAGCGGCGAGACGATAATCGTCAAGCCGTCGTTCTTAATATAGGACGGTAGCTGGAACGTCAACGACTTACCGGCTCCCGTCGGCATGATGGCGAGCACGTCTTGCCCGTCTGCGACCGCTTCGATGACGTCGCGTTGCCCTTCTCGGAACGCGTTATAGCCGAACACCCGTTTCAATGTTTTTTCATACAAACGTCTCACCTCGTTTCAACCTCGCGAACACGAGTCGGATTTGATAATAGCTGATCGTCTCGATTTGGTCGAACACCGGCTTGAGCGCCCAGCTGTCCGGTTCCCGCATTTGCTCGACCATGACGATCTGTTCTGTCGGCACGAACTGGTCGAGCGGGAACGCCTCGAGATACATCGCCATCTCGACGACGTGATCTTCAATCGTCGACGTGCGCAAGCGCCGAATCGATTGGACTTGATTGAACGTCCGACCGCCGGCGAACAGTTCGTATGATTCCCGGGCCGACAGCGTCATCCGTTCCGTCGTGAGACCGGACGTGAACCCTCTCAGTTTCGCGTCTTCCGGCAAGTGGTGCAACAGCGCGCTCCACCCTGCCAAAAAATAGAGCCGTGCCGTCCGGGCATCGACGTCGAGGAGCGAAGCGATTTGTTCATACGTATATCCGGTCTCGAATGCGCCGGTGAATCGATAGACGACCGCCGTCGCATACGGGTCACCGACTTCATCGAGGGCCGTCTCGAGTTCTTCATGAAACGCTTGGATGAGCGGGCGCCAATCCCGCTCTGTCCGGACGACTTGCTTCACCCAGCGCTCGGCGTGACGGTCGGCTTGGACAGGGTAAAACGTGCGCTTATGTTCAAGCGACATGAACGTTTGGATGAACAGACTGAGCCGTTTCCACGTCATCGTCGCATAGTCTCGCTGTTCCCCACCGAGACGTTCGAACAAATCACGGACAGCTTCTGGAGAAGCAAGCATAGCGCCGGCTTCCGTCAAACTGAAGCTCGAGCGGTTGAGCCAGCCTCGTTTCTCGAACGAGGCGAGCAGTTTCTCGTAATCGTACTTCGTGTAAGGGAACAGCCCAAAAATCGGTTCGAGGTCATAAAAGAATGCATCTTGTAACGTCGTCGCCGAACGTTTACCGTTCAACACATGAAACAGACTGCGCTCACTTCGCTCTCCTTTCAATCGGTCAATCGCGAGGAGCAACACCCCGTCAGCCAAGTGCACCATCGGCCCACCTCCTTCTCAATCATTATCCTTCCAAAACGATGTTCGTTTCCTCATTGAAATAATCGGGTATGTAGACTACAATTACTCATAGTCAGTAGTAAGTCGATTTCCATGGAGAGAGACGAAACGTATGGAGGGTTAAGAATGGCAAAATTTACAATTGTTGATAAAGATACATGCATCGCGTGTGGAGCTTGCGGAGCCGCCGCCCCGGACATCTTTGACTATGATGACGAAGGCCTCGCCTTCAACTTGATGGATGACAACACGGGTACGATCGAAGTCCCAGACGAGTTGTACGAAGACTTGATGGACGCGTTCGAAGGTTGTCCGACCGATTCAATCAAAGTCGCCGATGAATCATTCGACGGAGACGCACTCAAATACGAATAAGCGGAGAGAGACATGTGTGTCCAAGACATACATGTCTCTCTTTTCTTTTTATCGGGCTGCTTTACGGAACCCGGCCGCCTCCGCTTCTCGTTCACTGCAAAACATCGCTTCCGGCACCGTCCGCTCATAGCTGGCGCCGCCCGGGACGTGATAAATCTTCTCGCCGTCCCGGTTGATGTTGCCTTTGATGTCACAATCGTCTGTCTCCTGAGTCGGCTTGGCCGGTTCGGTTGCCTCGTGGTCAAAGCCGTTGCCGGTGACGTAATCCTCGAGACTCCAAATGCCGAGCAACTGTTGGCGCGCGGCCCGCTCGACGTCCCGGAACGCATCGACGTGTTGCGTGTTCGGCGCATAGACGTAGGCGACGCGGGCAAGGCCGCGACGCAACAGTTCCTCGTTCAGCATCACCCCGTCATACCAGACGTAGGCGAGCGTACGCTGATACCGGTCGTAGCGCCCGACGTCATATTCGAGCGTGACCGTGTCGCCTTCAGGGAGCCAGCGCGTCACGAACGCTTTCGCCTCTTCCCCGAACGGTTGGACCGGGAGCGTCGGATGGCTCGTCTCCGGCGTATCGACGAGCAAGAGCCGAATCGATTCCGTCGCCCCGTTCTCGAATTCGACTTTAAGCGTATCGCCGTCGACGACGCGGTCGAGCGTGACCGACTCGGTCTTCCCGACCGGTCGCTTCACTTGTTGCGTCGCGTCAGCGCTCGGATAGTCGCTTTCGAGTTCAGTCAGTGACTCCGGCGGATCGATCTGCGAACCGAACCAATCATCGGTTGTACACCCTGAAAGGAAGGAAGTCAGCGCGAGGACGAGCGTCCAGTACCACCATTTTTTCAATTATCTCACCTCTTTATGAGTATAACAAAAAAGGTTGTTCGACGCTTCCGTCAAACAACCTTTCACGTAGAGGACAGATGTCCTTTTTTTCGTCATCGTTTCCCTTTAATATACGGGATACCGACAGATTTTGGTGCATCGGCTCGACCGACGACACCGGCAAGGGCAAGAATCGTGAGCGCGTAAGGCGCGATCAAGAGCAACACTTGCGGGACGTTGTTGATGACCGGCAAGTTGCTGCCGATAATCGAGAGCGCTTGGGCGAATCCGAAGAAGAGACCGGCTCCGAGCGCACCGAGCGGATTCCACTTCCCGAAAATCATCGCGGCGATGGCAAGGAACCCTTGTCCGACAATTGTCGTCGCACTAAAGTTCGTCGTGACTGTGACGGCATAGACCGCACCAGCTAAGCCACCGAACGCACCTGAGAGCATGACGCCCATGAAGCGCATCTTCGTGACGTTGATTCCCATCGTGTCCGCCGCCATCGGGTGTTCCCCGACCGAGCGAAGACGCAGGCCAAACGGCGTCTTGAAGATGACGAACCAGACGACGAACGCGAGCGCGATGGCGATGAACGACGTGTATTGGACGTTGATGAAGAACATGCGAAGAACCGGGATATCCGACAAGATCGGCACATTCTCTTTCGCGATCCGGTACTGGATGAAGTCGGTCTGCCCTTTATTGTAAAGGACACGGACGACGAAGATCGCAAGTCCGACCGCAAGCATGTTGATCGCGACACCGAGGACGGTCTGGTCGGCCCGCCAAAGGATGGCCGGGACTGCCAAGAAGAGCGAGAACAGCGCCCCGATGACCATGGCGACCAAGAGCGAGATCCATGGGCTCATGCCGCCAAGACCCATATTCGTCAGTGTCAGCGTCGTGATGATTCCCGTCACTGCCCCGATGACCATGATTCCTTCGAGTGCGATGTTGACGACACCCGACCGTTCACTGAAGATGCCACCGAGAGCGGCGATGATGAGTGGAGTCGCATAGGCGAGTGCAACCGGTACGACGATATAGAGGACTTCTAAGAAGCTCATTTTTTCTCCACTCCTTTCTTACGATTTCCTTTTAGTTTCTCAATGACATAGTTCAGTGCGTAACCAGACGCCACGAAGATGACGATGGCGGCGATGATGACTTTGACGAGCTCAGATGGGATGTTCGCGCCGAGCTGCATCGCGAGTCCACCGATGTTGAGGCCGGCGAACAACAAGGCCGCCAAGACGACACCGACTGCCGTGTTCGCTCCGAGAAGCGCGACCGCGATCCCGTCGAATCCGACGCCAGTGAACGACGCGCTGAGCGTCATGCCGTTGAACGTCCCGAGACCTTCCATCGCACCGGCGAGGCCGGCGAACATACCCGAGATGACGAACGACAAGACGATGTTGCGATTGACGCTCATCCCCGCATATTGCGAGGCGTGCTTGTTGAACCCGACGGCACGAAGCTCGTACCCGAGCGTCGTCCGTTGCAAGATGTAGTAATAGACGACCGCGGCAAGGACGGCGATGAGAATTCCCCAGTGCAAACGCGAGAACGTCGTCAATTCCTGAAGGAGCGGTGACGAGAGGGATGCCGATTCTCGAATCGATTCCGTCCGTTCATTCGTCACGCCGATGACGCTCCGTAAAATCGCGTTCGTCGTATAGAGCGCGATGTAGTTCATCATGATCGACGTGATGACCTCGTGGACGTGGAACTTCGCCTTGAGGAAACCTGGCACGAACGCCCAGGCGGCCGCAGCGAACATCGCGGCGAGCAAGGCGAGTGGCAAGTGGAGGAACATCGGCAAATCGAAGTTGATTCCGACGTACACCGCCGCCACCCAGCCGATCAACACTTGGCCCTCGACCCCGATGTTGAAGAGGCCGGTTCGGAACGCGAACGCGACCGCGAGACCTGAGAAGATGAGCGGTGCCGCAGCACGGAGCGTCTCCCCGATCGCGTACGGGCTGCCGAGCATCCCGTTAAAGAGCGACGTGAATCCACGCACTGGGTCATAGCCGCCGATGAGCATGACGATTGCGCCGACGAATAGCCCCATCAAGATGGACAGTAGCGGGATGAGCAGTCGATTGAGTCCTAGCTTGTTCATACTGTTTCTTCCCCTCTCTTACCGCCGGCCATCAAGAAGCCGAGCTCTTGCTCTGTCGTTTCTTTCGGGTCGCGAATCCCGACGATCTTTCCTTCGTACAAGACGGCGATTCGGTCCGATACGTGTAGAATTTCTTCAAGTTCGAACGAAATGAGGAGCACGGCGCGCCCTTTCTCCCGTTCTTTGACGAGCTGTTCGTGAATGAACTCGATGGCTCCGACGTCGAGACCGCGCGTCGGTTGCGCCGCGATCAGCAGGTCCGGAGACCGGTCGACTTCACGGGCGATAATCGCTTTTTGTTGGTTACCGCCAGAAAGCGCACGAGCCGGCACGTCGACTGATGGAGTTCGGACGTCAAACTTCTCAATTAACGCTTTCGCCTTCTCTGCGACGGCTTTATAGTTCATCAAGCCGCGTTTTGAGAAGGGTTCTTTGTAATACGTTTGCAAGACCATGTTGTCTCGAATCGAATAGTCGAGCACGAGACCATGCTTATGTCGGTCTTGTGGGATATGACCGACGCCCGATTCCGTCACTTTACGTGGGGTGAAACCGGTCACGTCATTTCCGTTTAAGAAAATCTTGCCGCCCTCAGGCTTTTTCAATCCTGAGATGGCTTCAATCAATTCCGTCTGACCATTGCCATCGATTCCAGCAATTCCAAGAATCTCACCTGAGCGAATCTGTAAATCCAAGCCTTCGACGACTTCAATGCCTCGACTGTCTTTGACGACGAGCTTTTGAATGTCGAGGACGACTTGCTGTGGATCTGCCTTGGAATATTCCGCATCAAAGTTTACTTCACGCCCGACCATCATCTCCGCAAGGCGATCCTCGTTGACAGTCTCGTCGATATCGACCGTCCCGATGTAACGTCCACGTCGGATGACCGTACAGCGATCCGCCACTTGCATGATCTCTTTTAGCTTGTGGGTAATCAAAATGATCGACTTTCCTTCTTCGATGAGACGCTTCATGATTTGAATAAGTTCTTGAATCTCTTGAGGCGTCAATACGGCCGTCGGCTCATCAAAAATTAAAATCTCGGCGCCACGATAGAGCGTCTTCAAAATTTCCACACGCTGTTGCATCCCGACTGAGATGTCTTCGATTTTTGCATCCGGGTCGATTCGAAGCCCGTACTGCTCCGAGATGTCCATTACTTTTTTACGCGCCGTGGCCCGGTCGACCGTCAACCCGCTCTTCGGTTCAGAACCGAGGATGATATTTTCTGTGACCGTAAACTTCTCGACGAGCATGAAGTGTTGGTGCACCATGCCGATGCCGAGATCGTTGGCGATGTTCGGGTTCTCAATGTTCACCTTTTCTCCGCGTACGCGAATCTCTCCGCCTTCAGGCTGATAGAGACCGAATAAGACGTTCATGAGCGTCGATTTCCCGGCGCCATTCTCTCCGAGCAACGCATGAATCTCGCCTTTACGAAGTTGAAGGGTGATATTGTCGTTGGCTACGAACGTACCGAACTCTTTGCGAATATTGAGCATTTCAATAACATATTCCAAGAAAGTCCACTCCTAACTTTAAGGAAAGGGGAACCACATGGGTCCCCCCTAACTCAATGATTTATTCTACTGTTTTCATGAACTCTTCGAACTCAGCGTCTGTCGCAGGTGCAGTAAGTTCGCCGTCAATTAACTGTTGGCGATACTCGTCTACTTGCGAGAGGATGTCAGCCGGAACGTTCTTATCAGATGTTTCAGCAATTCCAACACCGTCATCTTTCAAACCGAACTCGATGATTTCTCCACCTGGGAAGTTCCCTTCCATCGTCTGTTTCGACACTTCATACGTCGCCGTATCTACACGTTTAACCATTGAAGTAAGCGTAACGTCTTCTGGGAGGCCTTCTTCGTATTGGTCACGGTCAACCCCGATTACCCATACTTCTTCGCCGTTCTTCTTACGGTTCTTCGCTTCTGTGAATACCCCTACACCCGTACCACCAGCTGCATGATAGATGATGTCAGAACCTGCGCCATACATACCTGATGCGATCGCTGTTCCTTTTTCAGCCGAGTTGAAGTCTTCCGCGTATTTCACGTCGATTGTCGCGTCTGGGTTGACGGCCATGACGCCCGCTTTAAATCCGTTTTCGAACTTCTTGATCAAGTCAGACTCGACACCACCGATGAAACCGACTTTGTCCGTTTCAGTCATGAGACCCGCGATGACACCGACAAGGAATGATCCTTCTTGCTCTTTGAACGTGATTGACGCGACGTTCGGTTCATCAACGACCATGTCGACGATTGCGAAGTTGTTGTCTGGGAATTGACCAGCGACCGTTTGGATGTCTTCAGCCATCAAGAAGCCGATTCCGTAGATCAAGTCGAAGTTGTCACGTGCCAATTGTTGCAAGTTTGGCTGATAGTCTGCTTGTTTAGAAGATTGAAGGTATTTGAATCCTTCGTTTTCCGTCAAGTTGTTGGCTTCACCGAACTTCGTGAGACCTTCCCAAGCTGATTGGTTGAACGACTTGTCATCTACGCCGCCCGTATCCGTTACCATCGCTACTTTGAAGTCGCCAGCTTCGCTGCCGCCGCCTTCTCCGTTTGAAGCGCCTTCATTGTCGTCCCCGCCGCCACATGCTGCGAGTACTGTCGAGAGCGTAAGACCTGCTGCTAAAGCTGAGAGAATCGTTTTTTTCTTGTTCATCATCGTCGTGTTTCCCCTTTCGGTTCATAACAATTTAGGTTGTCATGTTGTCAGTAGTCATTACACCGGTATAAGAAAGCGCTTTCACGCCATTCCCCAAAAATAACCTCTCCGAATGTCAAATACGTGTTTTAGACGCGTTTGCGGACGACGTGGAAGTCAAAGCGGTCCGCTCGGAAAAAGTTTGCCGAATCGAGCAACGGTAGGTCGCTTTCATCGTAATGCAATTGCTTTAAAGCGAGTAACGGTTGGTCCGTTTGAAGTTGTGTCGAGATTTCCGTGCTCACACTCGGTTCGATGTGCGTAATCGCGTACGCGACCCGACGTCCTACCTCTTGTTCCAGCGCGTCAAACAATGACTTCCCTTCTGTCAATGCTTCAGGATTAGAAACGAGATGTGCGGGGATTTTGTCCACGCAGTATACGACCGGTGTCTCGTCTGCATAGCGAATCCGGACAATCCGATAAATCGGAGAATTCGGTTCGACTTTTAAACGCTCGGCTTCTCTCTCTGTCGCTAACACCTTTTCGGCCACCAATACTTTCGTTCCCGGTGTCATTTGGGCACGCGTGATCATGTCCGTTACGCTGAACAGCTCTTCAATCCCCGATGTGAACGGAGGTTTAGAACTAATGAACGTCCCGACGCCATGTTTACGCACGACAAATTTCTCGTCTTCGAGAATCCGAAGCGCTTCTCGGAGCGTCGCACGACTAACCCCTAGCTGCTTCGATAACTCGAACTCTGAAGGAAGTTTTTCCCCCTCACGATAGACACCCTCATCGATATCTTGCTTGATTTTCTCAATCACGCGGAGATAGAGCAAGCGATGATCGAGCTTGATCGACATGGGCCTCACCACCTTTACCTATTGTTACCAGTGCTCAGACATCTGACGTATGAATGCCCTTGCCAATATTAAGTATAGGGATTCCAGAAAAAGAACGCAATACTTTTTGTTCGGAATCAAGGAAATATTTTGACGTGAAGGAATTCAGTGCGTCCTGTAGTCTATATTACCTGTTCCTTCAGCCTTTGCAAAGTTTTTGTAAAATGAAAACGGTATTAAAAAATGAAAGCGGTTCAATCGTTTCAGTAGTATGTCGGATTAGGTATTATAGACCAGATGTGCTATATCATTCCCGCTCATTGCGCGTTTCTTATGAATTCGGTACCCATTTCAATTATACCGATAAATAAATAAAAACGAACGATTAGATTATATTAAATCCAATCGTTCGTTTTTTAATTTTACCCTTCCGACTCATTGACGAGTACTTTCCGTGGTTTCGATCCTTCTGACGGACCGACATACCCCGCTTGTTCTAGCGAATCGATCAATCGTGCAGCTCGATTATAGCCGATTCGGAACCTCCGTTGAATCATCGACGTCGAGGCCGTCTCTTGCGTCATAATGAACTGGACGACTTCCCCGAACAACGAATCGTCCGAATCGATCGTCGTCACTTCTTCTTCTTTCGGCATCATCGCCTCGACGTACTGGGCGCGTTGCTGGGCGATGACGTGGTTGACGACTGTCTCGACCTCTTGGTCCGATACAAAGGCACCTTGGACACGAATCGGTTTGTTCATCCCGTTCGCGAGCATGAGCATGTCTCCACGCCCAAGCAACTTCTCGGCCCCGCCTCCGTCGAGAATCGTTCGTGAATCCGTCTGTGATGAGACGGCAAACGCGATCCTTGACGGAATGTTCGCCTTGATGACGCCTGTGATGACGTCTACGGACGGCCGTTGTGTCGCGAGCACCATATGAATGCCTGCGGCCCGCGCCATCTGTGCAAGGCGCATAATGGCGTCCTCGACATCATTCGACGCGACCATCATCAGGTCGGCGAGCTCATCGACAATGACGACGATGAACGGCAGTCGCTTCGCATCTCCATCCTCGGACTTGTCGACGAGTTCGTTATATCCCTCGATGTTTCGTACACCGTAACGACTAAACAGCTCGTAACGTCGTTCCATCTCGGCAACGACTTGCTTGAGCGCCTGTGCCGCCTTTTTCGGGTCGGTGACGACCGGCGTCAACAAGTGTGGGACACCGTTATAGACGTTCAACTCGACCATCTTCGGGTCAATCATCATCAATCGGACCTCATCCGGCCGGGTCCGCATCAAAATCGACACGATCATGCCGTTGATACAAACCGACTTCCCCGAGCCCGTCGACCCGGCTACGAGCAAGTGCGGCATTTTGTTCAAGGCGACGGTCACCGTCTCGCCACTGATGCTGCGCCCAAGCGCGACGAGTAACGGTGACGCCTCACGTTTGACCGTATCGGCCTCCAGCACTTCACGTAAGCACACCGGGGCGACCTCTTGGTTCGGCACTTCAATCCCGATGGCCGCCTTGCCCGGAATCGGCGCCTCGATGCGAATGTCTTTCGCCGCCAAAGCGAGCGCCAAATCATCGCTTAGCGAGGTGATTCGGCTCACTTTCACACCGATGTCCGGTTGGAGCTCATATTTTGTGACAGTCGGTCCAAGATGGATCTTCAACACTTTCACCCCGACGCCGAACGACTTGAGCGTTTGGACGAGTTTCGTCGCATTCGCTTTCAATCGTGCATTCTCACCCGACAAGTCGGTGACGACCGGCTCGGACAAGATGGTGAACGTCGGGAGCTCGTACGTGTCAGACACGTCTTGCGCTGCCGTCATCATCATGTCCTCGGTCGGCATGTCCGCCACTTCATCTGCACGATCCGTCGTGCTCGCGTCCTGTTTTTGTGCCTGCTTCTCGGCAACGACTTGTTCACTGAACCCAACGATTGGGATGTCGTGCATCGTCACAGCATCCGGTTCCGGCTCGATTTCCGGCGGGTTACTCGACGCCTCGGCGTCGCGAGGGACAGCAGGCGTCGCTTTCTTCCGTGCCGGTGCCGTTTTCCGTTCAGGCCGTTCCCGCTCCTGCCACTCTTGTTTGATCGCTTGGCCAGACTCGAGCAGTCTCCGACCGACACTGTGCCAAATCGATGGCGAAAGTAGAGAGATTCCGACGACGAGACAGATGATGCCGAGGAAAATAATGCCGAAGTCGGAGAGTAAGTAATGGTTCAGCTCATAGAGCGCGCCGTTGATCGCCCCACGCTCGGCTCCCCAGACGAGATCGCCAAACAATAGAAAGGCGAGGAACAACAAGAAGATCCCGGCCCGCTGGCTCGGCCGCCAATCGCTCAACCCGATGAGCAAGGTGAAGCCGATGGCGAGATACGTCAACGCTCCCCAGCCACCGAACAACGTGGCAGCGAGCAGCGATGTCCGGGCACCGACCCAGCCGAACTCGAATAATGAAAAGATGAACGCTGTCATCGCAAGGACGAACGCGCCCCATCCATATGTACGCCAAGGAATCGGTTGTTTCTTGCGGGCTCTCGGAGCCGGTCGTTTCCGTTTTGGCGGAGTCTTTCTCGATTTTTGAGCCACCTTTTTCTGTGTCACTTTCGATTCCTCCTAAAAAAAGAAGGCAAAAGTCAGATGACTTTTGCCTCAATTCATTATATCTCCATGATGATCGGCAAGATCATCGGACGACGTTTCGTCTGCTCGAACAAGAAGACGCTGAGCCGCTCACGAATATTTGATTTCAATTCGGTCCAATCGCTTCCAGCTTGGAGACTCTTCTCGATTTGCTTTGTGACGATTCGGTTCGCCTCAGAAATCATCTCTTCGGACTCACGCATATAGACGAATCCGCGGGAGATGAGCTCTGGGCCTGAAATCAATTTCTTTTGTTTCCGGTTCAACGTGACGACGCAGAGCACGACGCCATCTTGCGACAAGAGGCGACGGTCGCGAAGAACGATGTTCCCGACGTCTCCGACACCGATTCCATCAATCAAGACGTTTCCGGCCGGCACTTTACGGCTCATACGCGCTTTGCGTCCGGTGAACTCGACCACATCGCCTTTTTCGACGATGAAGATGTTGTTCGATTTGACACCGACTTGTTCCGCGAGTTTCGAGTGCGCCATTTGCATCCGATACTCCCCGTGAATCGGGAGGAAGTACTTCGGTTTGACGAGGTTGAGCATGAGCTTCAACTCTTCAGCCGAACCGTGTCCCGATACGTGTACTTTCCGTTGGTTGTAGATGACGTTCGCGCCCGAGCGGAACAAGAGGTCAATCGTTTTTGAAACCGACTTCTCGTTACCCGGGATCGGTGTCGCAGCGATGACGACCGTATCATTCAAGCGAATATTCACTTGTTTATGCGCGTTCCGTGCCATCCGTGTCAACGCTGCCATCGGTTCCCCTTGTGAACCGGTCGTCAAGATGACAACTTTGTTGTCAGGCAAACGGTTCACTTGTGACAGTTCAACGAGCGTTTTTGGCTTGAAACGAAGGTAGTTCAACTTTTGGGCCACTTCGACGATGTTGACCATGCTGCGGCCGACGACCGCGACTTTCCGGTCGTTCGCTTCCGCCGCTGCGAACACTTGTTGCAAACGATGGACGTTCGAGGCGAACGAGGCGACGATGACGCGCCCTTCCGCCTGATAGATGACGTCGTTCAATTCGGCACCAACGATTGACTCCGATCCGGTTTGACCCGGACGTTCCGCGTTCGTCGAGTCTGATAACAAGGCGAGGACGCCTCGCTGCCCGATTGCGGCCAATTTATTGAAATCAGACTGTTTCCCATCGACCGGTGTATAGTCGAATTTGAAATCGCCCGTATGGACGATTGCCCCTTGAGACGTTTGGATGCAGACCCCTACGCAGTCGGGAATCGAGTGGTTGACGCGGAAGAACGTGATGAAATGATCAGCGATAGTCAATTTCGTTTTGGCGTCAATCAATCGAAGGTCGACTTCTTTAAGTAAGCCTGCCTCTTTCAATTTGAGCTCGATCAAACCGAGCGTCAACTTCGTCCCGTAGACGGGGACGTGTTTCAAATCGCGGAGCACATAACTGAGTCCACCGATATGGTCTTCGTGACCGTGCGTGATGAAAATGGCACGGACACGGTCTTTATTCTCTTTCAAATACGTAATGTCAGGGATGACGATATCAATCCCGAGCATCTCATCGCCTGGGAACATGAGACCGGCATCGATGACGAAGATGTCGTCGTCTAGTTCCACGACGTACATGTTCTTCCCGATTTCGCCTACGCCTCCAAGCGCAAAGACGCTAATGTTCTCTGTCTTCTTCTTTGACACTAACAAAAACCTCCTAGATGATTCATATTCTGGTTCGTCCACTTATCGCTATTGAATATTGTATCGGAAAACGGCTTCATTGCCAACATTTCCGTTCAATCGACTAGAGGTTTTAAAACATCGGCGAGCGGCATCGTCGCTTGTTCCCCTGGCCGCTTGCCTGCTGCGAGCTGTCGAATCGACAATCCGAAGTCCATCTGCAGGTGCGGATAGTCGGGGAAGTTACGCCAATCGCCGCCCCACTCGAATCCGAGCGCCTTGCCGAGCTCACCGAGTTCTTGCCAGTCGGGCACACCGGAACGATTGTGGTCAGATGACAAATCATAGTCGGCCCGGTTGTCATGGATGATGACGAAATCGACGGCGAGTCCATAGTTATGGTAGCTCTGTCCGGCCTTGGCGTTCGTGACGATTTGGCCAGGCTCCGATCGACCTTGCGCATAGAGCGCGTTTTGCTCGTCTTCGGAGCGATAACCGGACGTCAGGCGAACCTCGAGCCCAAGGCACGAATAAGCGAGCCGGACAAACGTCTCGCTTCGTTCCCGGACGTGCGGATGTAAGTTCGAGAAGGCGCGCTCACTCCGCTCGACAATCGGCTGCTCGGCTTGTGGTGCCCGATTGCACATCCCTGCCTCAAACGATGGCTCATCCACCCAAGGCATCGGTCCTGGACGTGAAAACGAGTACGCCAAGAAGATGCCGACGAGAAACGCGACCATCGCGAACGTCAAGACACCGGTCCACTTCATCGTCTGAACCGTTTACGGAGTCCTTTGACGAGCGGAAGTCCTTTTTCGAGGGCGAAATAGAGCAGACGATTCAAGACGAGGTCGAACTCTCCGACCTTCTCAATCATGTCACTGCCCCACCCTGACTTAAAGGCGTAAAGTCCCGCGTATTCATCATCCGGGTCCGTTTTACCGGAGACGCCGCCGAAATCGTAGCGCTCGGCACCGCTCTCTTTTGCGGCTTGCATCATCGTCCATTGCATGAGGTGGTTCGGCATGAATTCACGGAACTCGTTCGATGACGCGCCGTACAAGTAGTACGAGCGGCGACCGGCGAGCGTCAACAGACCACCCGACAAGACGAGGCCGTCCGGATAGCGCTTGTCGAGTTCGACGAGCTCCGGCAACGCTGTCTCGATTTTTTCAATCTGTTCGCGTGTCTGTTTCTCGCGATTCGTCAAGCTCGACCGTTTCTTCTCGACGGTCTCCTTCTCGAGCGCCCGCTCGATTTTCGCGAGCTCTCGCGTCGCTTTCTCGAGCGTCTGTCGCTGTTGCTCGAGGGCAAGGCTCGGCTCGAGTTTCGTCAAGAACAGGCGGGCGTCATTCGGTTGAAGGCAGTCATACAGGTTCTCGAAGTAATCGAGTCCACGCGTGGAAAACCCGTCCCGTTCCCCTGTCACTTTCATCAACTCGGCGAACGTCTTCAGACCGTCACGACCGACCTCGGTACAGACGATGCCTTTCTTTTCCGCGAGCCGAACGTTATAGCGGAACTTATGATGAAATTTCCCGAAAATCTCTTTCTCGCTCGGGCGCAAATCCGTCTCCATCGTGAAGCGGGGCTGTGCATAATCGAATCCGCCGCCATACCCTTTATGAATAAAACCGAGCTCGGTCATCTCCGTCATCAAGCCCGGGACTTCATCGCGGTCGATGTTCGGGTCGATTTTGATCGTGATGGCACGTCGGTCTTTCGCGACACGTTTCGCCTCTTCGGTCAATACTTTGAGCGACTCTGTGTCGTCATAGTCGACGACGAAGCCACGCGGGGCGTAACATAGCGTGAACGGGAGCTTCGGCACTTGTTTGAACAATAACAGAGCGACCCCTGTCGTCGTTCCGTTCGTCCCGACGGCGATGCGTTCTCCTGACCAACCGTTTTGACGCTTGACGCTGGCCCAACTTGAAAGTTGGAGCAAATCTCCCCGGTCATGGGCTTTGACGAAATCGTCATGCTGTTTCTCTGTCAAACTGATAGGTTGTACTGCCATAAATCATGATTCCTCCGTCTTCAAGATTGTCGCTCGAACAATTTTCTCTTCATCGAGCGGTATTTTTTCGTTGCCGATGATTTGATATTTTTCGTGCCCTTTTCCGGCCAAGACGACGATGTTCGTCGGTTTCGCGAGGCTTGCCGCATATCGGACCGCTTCTTCACGGTCACCAATCTCGACGAAGTTGTCGTGCGTCATGCCTGAAGCGATGCCGCTCGTGATGGAGTCATATGCTTCAAAGCGGGGGTCATCCGTCGTGATGACGACCGTGCCGGCGTACTTTGAGGCCATCTGGCCCATCGTCGGTCGTTTCGTCACATCACGATTGCCGCCCGTCCCAATCAAGAAGATGATGTCTTCCTTCGGGACGCCGACGAGCGATTTCAAACATTGCTCGATACCATCCGGCGTGTGGGCATAGTCAGCGTAGACGTTATAACCAGGCACGTCGAGCCGTTGCATCCGCCCTTTGGCCGGATGAATCGCCTCGAGCGCCTCAATAATCTTCGCGAGCGAATAACCCGCAGCGAGCAGACACCCTGTCGCAAGGAGAATATTGTACACGTTGAAGCGTCCGATGAACTGAACCGTCACCGGCAAGCTCTCCCCTTGATAGTGAAGATGGAAACTCGTATCAGACAACGTCTGCACGATATTCGTCGCCAAGACGTCAGCCGGGGCGTCGATGCCGTATGTCATGACACGCGCACCCGTCATCGTCTCATAGAGCTTGCTATATGGATCGTCCGCATTCAAGACGGCGACTTTGCCACGGGACGCGATTTGACCGAGCTGGGCGAAGAGCAACCCTTTCGCACGGGCATAATTATCAAACGTGCCATGGAAGTCGAGATGGTCATGGGTCAAGTTCGTGAAGCCGACGATATCGAAATCGGTGCCGATGACACGGCCGAGTTCGAGCCCGTGTGACGACACTTCCATCATGACGTCCGTCACCCCTTCGGCCTTCATCTGCGCCAACAGTTGCTGCAGTTCTGAACTTTGCGGCGTCGTGTTCTTGCTCGGTACGACCCGGTCGTTGATGCGGACTTCGACCGTCCCAATCAAGCCGGTACTATGCCCGAGCTCTGCGAGGACGTCGCGTAAAATCGTCGTCGTCGTCGTCTTCCCGTTCGTCCCGGTGATGCCGAACATGCGCATCTGTTCTGACGGGTAGCCATAAAATGCTGAAGCCAACAGTCCGACGGCTCTCGAGCTGTCCCGGACGACCAAGTTCGGTACCGGCACGTCGAGCGGACGTTCGCTGACGATGGCGACGGCACCGCGTTCAACGGCGGTCGCGGCGTAGTCGTGTCCATCGACCGTGTACCCTTTGATCGCGACGAACAGCGTCCCGGGGACGACTTCGCGCGAGTCGGTCGTCACGTGGGTCACGTTGATGTCAGAGTTTGATAGTTGGTTAATCAATTGAATGTGTTTTGCTAAATCGGTTAAGTTCAAGTCTTTCCCTTCTTTCACCTGTATCCTGTCCAAAGTAAAGAATACCTCTTAATCAGTGTAGAGAACTTACAATTCGGTTTCAAGTCAGTCTTCGGACGGAAGGACATAAGATTTGGCAGGAGCATGGCTGAGCACTTCACGAATGAGGGCGTTCACGTCACGCGTCTCGATCCGGTCTACTTTATCGAGGACGACATCGATCGGTTCCACTTCATCTAATAGGACGAGGTTGCGGCCGTTGCGATTCATCCGCGCGCTCGTGCTCTCATTGCCGAGAACGAGCGAGCCTTTCAGTTGCCGCTTCCCTTTCTCGACTTCGTCGTCCGTCAAGCCGCTCGTCTTCAACGCCGCGAGTTCACGGTCCATAATCGACTCGACTTGGTCGAGCGTGTCTTTCGACGTCCCGATATAAATCGTGAACGTCCCGTGATCGTCGAACGTCGTATAATACGAATAGATTGAGTAGGCGAGCCCTTGTTCTTCGCGAATCGACTGGAACAAGCGGGATGACATCGTCGCCCCGATGGCGTTGTTCAGAAGGGCCAGATGCGGTAACCGGTCATCGGTCGCGGCAATCGCCTCGAAGTTCCAACAGAGATGGGCTTGCTCGGTCTCTTTTTCTTTTTTCACGACCTCGGCGTGTAGCGTCGGTACGGTCGATTCTTTCGAAGATTCCCCTGTTGGGAGACCGGCAAACCTCGCTTTAACGGCCTCGATGAGTTCATCCGGCACGTGTCCGGCAATCGACACGACGACGCGGTTGCCTGTATACCGTGTTTCCACGTATCGAAGCAACTGGTCGCGGGTGAGGCCGAGCACGCTCGACTCCGTCCCAAGAATCGGTTCGGTCAGCACGTCGTCTTGATAGACGGCCGTTGCGAGCAGTTCGTGGACGAGGTCTTCCGGTGTATCTTCATACATTTTGATTTCTTCGAGTACGACGCGTTTTTCCTTCTCGAGTTCGGCTTCATCGAAGACCGAGTTGAACAGCATGTCCGCGAGCGCGTCAAACGCGATTAAAGCGTGGTCGTCGAGTGTCTTCACGTAATAACACGTATGGTCTTTCGATGTGAAGGCGTTGACGCTACCACCGAGCTCATCGAAGAACGAGGCGATCTCTTTCGCCGACCTCGTCTTCGTCCCTTTAAATAGCATGTGTTCAATCAAATGACTGATTCCAATCTCGGACTTGTCTTCAGTGCGCGTCCCGGCTTTGATGAACACCCCGGTCGACGTGCTCCGGACGTCTGCCATCGGTTCGATGACGATGCGGACGCCGTTGTCTAATGTGATCCATTCCATCTTATCACTCCTATGAAAAAGGCCATCGCGATAGACGATGGCCAGCATGAATTAGTTTGTCGATCTTGGCGGGCGACGATCTCCGTCACGACGCGGCGGACGGCTATCACGTGGTGGACGACTCTCACGTTGCGCTTTCCGTTTCGCTTCATAAGCTTCGCGTTCCTCCGGTGACAACCCTTCAAGGATGAGCACTTTGTGTGAAGCGTTGACGCGGCCTTTGTCATCAATCTCGGTCACGCGGACTTTGATTGTATCGCCAAGTTTGACGACGTCTTCGACGTTCGCGACACGCTCTAAGCTGAACTCTGAGACGTGGACGAGTGCGTCCTTCCCTTTGAACAATTCGACGAACGCACCAAACTTCTCAATCCGGCGGACGGTCGCGTCGAACTCTTCGCCGATGACGACTTCACGGACGATGTCACCGATGAGCGCCATCGCCATGTCGATGCCGTCTTGGTCGGTCGAGGCGATGAACACCGTTCCGTCCTGTTCGATATCGATTTTGACACCGGTCTGGTCGATGATGCTGTTGATCATCTTCCCACCTGGTCCGATGACGTCGCGAATCTTGTCCGGGTTGATTGTCATCGTGACAATCTTCGGTGCATACTTCGACAACTGCGGACGTGGCGCATCGAGCGTCTCGAGCATGTGGCTCAAGATATGGAGACGGCCCACACGCGCTTGTTCGAGTGCCTCGACCAAGATGTCGCGTGTGATCCCTGCAATCTTGATATCCATTTGAAGTGCCGTGATTCCGTCTTTCGTTCCCGCGACTTTAAAGTCCATGTCGCCGAGGTGGTCTTCGAGCCCTTGGATATCCGTGAGGACCGTGTAGTGTTCGCCTTCCATGATGAGACCCATCGCAATCCCGGCAACCGGGGCCTTGATTGGTACACCAGCGTCCATGAGGGCGAGCGTCGAGCCACAGATTGAAGCCTGTGAACTAGAACCGTTCGACTCAAGTACTTCCGACACGAGACGAATCGTGTACGGGAAATCCGCTTCCTTCGGGATGACCGGGAGCATCGCACGCTCACCGAGTGCCCCGTGACCGATTTCACGACGACCTGGTGCCCGGACCGGACGCGCTTCACCGACCGAGAACGGCGGGAAGTTGTAATGGTGCATGAAGCGTTTGTTCTCTTCGAGACCGATGCCGTCGATGATTTGCGCATCACCGATGACGCCAAGTGTCGCGACCGACATGACTTGCGTCTGACCGCGTGTGAACAAACCGACGCCGTGGGCGCGCGGCAACAAGCCGACTTCCGAAGCGAGCGGGCGAATCACGTCAGGACGGCGACCGTCAGGACGGACCTTCTCAACTGTAATCAAGCGGCGGACTTCATCTTTGACGAACTTGTTCAAAATGCCAGACACTTCTTTCAACTTGGCCGGCTCGTCCGCGAGACGCTCTTCGTAAATCGCGACGTACTTGGCGATGACTTCATTGATCGCCTCGTCACGGGCATGCTTCTCTTCGACTTGAACGGCCTCGACGATTTCAGGGCGGGCCGCTTCGAGCTCAGCTGACAACGTCTCGTCAAACTTCGACACGGTATATTCGAATTTCGGTTTCCCGACAGCTGCGACGATCTCGTTTTGGAACGCGACGAGCTTTTTAATCTCATCGTGACCGAACAAGATTGACTCGAGCATGATGTCTTCTGAGACTTCGTTCGCACCGGCCTCAACCATGTTGATGGCGTCAGCCGTACCGGCGACTTGAAGCTCGAGTTCTGTCTTTTCGAGTTGTTCCGTCGTCGGGTTGACGATGAACTCGCCATCGATGCGGCCAACCGTGGCACCGGCAATCGGTCCGTCAAACGGGACATCCGAGATTGAAAGGGCGACCGACGTTCCGAGCATACCGGCCATCTCTGCCGAGCAGTCCGGGTCGTTTGACATGACGTAAATCATGACTTGGATATCGTGACGGAATCCATCCGGGAAGAGTGGGCGAATCGGACGGTCGATGAGACGTGACGTCAAAATCGCGTTCTCACCAGGACGACCTTCCCGACGAAGGAATCCTCCTGGAATTTTACCGACCGAATACAGTTTTTCTTCGTAGTTGACCGTAAGCGGGAAGAAATCTAAATCTTTTGGTGCTTTCGATGCGGTTACCGTGGCGAGCACGACCGTGTCACCGTAACGCACGAGCGCCGAACCGTTCGCTTGTTTCGCGAGTTGGCCGACTTCTACAGATAGCGGACGTCCGCCCCATTCTGTAGAAAATACTTGTTTCGTACCTAACATGAACATTCTCCTCTCAAACCTTATCTAGTTTATTATGTAACTCATTCCTACGAATGTCTAATGATTTTCCTTTTAAAAAAGAAGAAACGGACTAGGAACAAATGTCCCAGCCCGTCACGTGGTCCGGTCGGATTAGCGACGAAGACCAAGGCGTTGAATCAATTCACGGTAACGTGTAACGTCCTTGTTACGAAGGTACGTAAGCAAGTTACGGCGACGTCCAACCATTTTCAAAAGACCGCGACGTGAGTGGTGGTCTTTCTTGTGTGTACGAAGATGATCGTTTAATGTGTTGATTTGTTCAGTCAATACTGCAACTTGAACTTCCGGTGAACCAGTGTCACCTTGTTTTGTCGCGTATTCCGCGATGATTTCATTCTTACGTTCTTTTGAGAGTGCCATTTGCCTCTCCACCTCCAATTAAATAAAATTGCCGCGTTGCCGAGCCGACGTTGGTGAATCGATCAGCCAAGCGAAACGGTGTACTTTGCGTACCAAAATAGAATACAGGAGTCCGTGTTTAAAGTCAAGATAGGATTGAGCGGGCCGTCGTCTCGTCTTGCTTCAACTGCGCGATGAGCGAATCGAGGCCGTCGAACGCCCGCTCGTTGCGAATGAATCGGACCCATTCGATCTCAATCAATTGTCCGTATAAGTCCTCAGAGAAATCAAACAAGTGACTCTCGATTGAGACGTCGCCCGTGTCATAAAACGTCGGGCGCCGCCCGACGTTCGTCATCGCATGAAACGTCCGACCGTCACGCAACCGGACCCGCGTCGCGTACACGCCGAGCCGTGGCATGACGTAAGAGGCGTCCATGACGACGTTCGCCGTCGGGTATCCAATCGTGCGTCCGCGGGCATCTCCGTGGATGACTTCCCCACAAATCACATAAGGGGAACCAAGCAGCGTTGCCGCCGCATCCACTTCCCCGGCACCGAGCAGTTTTCGAATCCGGGTCGACGAGACTTTCTCCCCACCCTCGGTCTGTTCATTGACGACCGACGTCGTGAAGCGACCGCGGGCATGGAACGGCATCGTCTCCATTGTCCCTTCCCCGAACTTGCCATACGAATAATCAAATCCGGCCGTCACGTGGACGGCACCGGCGCCAATCAAATAGTCGTCGACAAACTGTTGCGGCGATAGGCCCGCGAGTTCTTTCGTGAACGTCAAGACGAGGCAGCGTTCGACTCCGAGCGATTCGATGCGCTTCAACTTGCGCGAGAGCGGCGTGATGTAACGCACCGCGTCCGGTTTGTTGGACAGCACTTGCTTCGGATGTGGGTCGAACGTGACGACCGTGACCGGTACGTTCAGCCGCTCCGCTTGTTCCTGCGAATGGCGAATCACGGCTTGATGGCCCGTGTGGACACCATCGAAGAATCCGAGCACCATGACCGAAGGGACAACGTCCGGCGTCTCGGGATATGTGAGATGTATCGTTTCCATACTTTCGTTTCCCCCTTAGTCGATCGTCAACATGACCTCGACTGTTGCGTCTGTCGTTCCGTCAAGCCGTCGGTAGAGGGCGAGCGGAATTCCTTCTTCATTATAGACAGTAAACAGCTCGAATTCGAGCGAGACGTCGTTCAACTTGCCGCCGTTACGGATATACCGTTCCCGGTTCGCCGCAATCGTCATCGTCGGCCAGCGTTTGATGACTTCTTCGAGCGGGATGACATAGTGCATCCGTTCCTCGACCGTCTCAAGCGCCATGAGCGTCTCAAGGCTGACTGCGGCCGCTTCATCGAACGAACCCGACATGGTTCGGCGAAGGTCGCTCATGTGCGCCGGATACCCAAGCTGTTCGCCAATTTGAACGGCGAGTGTGCGGATGAACGTCCCTTTCCCGCAGTCGACTTCGATTCGGAAACGACAGACGTTGTCATTGAACGTAAGTTCGCTCGTCCTTACGAGTTGGTGAACCTCGACCATCCGGCGCGGCCGTTCGACCGTTTGCCCTTTCCGAGCATACTCATACAGCTTCTTCCCGTTCACTTTGACGGCCGAGTAGTAAGGGGGGATCTGTTCAATCGTTCCGGTCAGCGTCTGTAGGACACGATCGACGTCTGCGGCCGTGAACGCCGTTGCCTCGACGTCACGCGCCTCGACAACTTCGCTATGGGCGTCCTCGGTCATCGTCGCCGTCCCAATCGTCACCTCGGCAACATATCGCTTCCCTTCGTCCGTCAAAAAGCGTGATAACTTCGTCGCCCGACCGAGACAAATCGGCAACACCCCGGTCACTTCTGGGTCGAGGGTGCCCGTATGGCCCACTTTTTTCGTTTGGAATAACTTGCGCAGTTTGAAGACACAGTCATGACTCGTCATGCCGGCATCTTTATCAAGGATGAGTACTCCTGTCGGTTCCATGTTTTTCCCTCCACATGAAAAAGGGAGACGTGAGTCCCCCTTTCCATTATTCGCCTTTGTTCAAGTCGCGAATCAACGAGTCGATATGGCTACCATATGCGACCGATGAATCGTACGCGAACGTCAATTCCGGTGTTTTCCGAAGACGGATGCGGCTGCCGATTTCACGGCGGATGAAACCGCTCGCCTTATCGAGTCCTGCTTGCGTCTCTGCCTTTACTTCAGCGTCGTCTCCGAGCACGGTATAATAGGCGGTCGCTTGTTGTAAGTCTCCCGTCACTTCGACGCTCGTGATCGTCGCGTTCTTCGTACGCGGATCGCTCACTTCACGAAGTAAAATGTCTGTGATTTCTTTACGCATCTGTTCAGCGACGCGTTGGGCACGAATGTTCATACGTGTTCCCTCCTCGCTTTATTTCCGTTCGACTTCTTTCATGACGAACGCTTCGATGACGTCTTCGACTTTGATGTCATCAAACTTCTCGACTTTAATTCCACACTCATAACCTGTCGCAACTTCTTTGACATCATCTTTGAAGCGGCGGAGCGTGTCGAGTTTGCCTTCGTAGACGACAATCCCGTTACGGATGACGCGGACACCGGCGTCACGTGAGATTTTACCTTCCGTGACGTAACATCCTGCGATCGTTCCGACTTTTGAGACTTTGAAGACGTCACGGACTTCAACTTGTCCTGTGATCTCTTCAACGAACTCTGGGTCGAGCATCCCTTTCATCGCGCTCTCGATCTCTTCGATGGCGTTATAGATGATGCGATGGAGACGCATTTCAACGTTCTCTTGTTCCGCCATAGAACGGGCATTCCCGTCAGGACGGACGTTGAAACCGATGATGATGGCGTTCGCAGCCGAGGCGAGGATGACGTCACCTTCTGTGATCGCACCGACACCTTGGTGGACGATGTTAACTTTGACGCCTTCGACGTCAATCTTACGGAGTGACCCAGCGAGTGCTTCCGCTGAACCTTGAACGTCCGCTTTGATGATGACGTTCAAGTCTTTCACTTCGCCTTCTTGAATCCGGCTGAACAAGTCGTCAAGGCTGACTTTCGCCGACTCACGACGCTGTGATTCGAGGTAACGTTGGTAACGTTTTTCCCCGATGGCCCGTGCCTTCTTCTCGTCTTCAAACACGATGAACTGGTCACCGGCTTGCGGAACGTCGTTCAATCCTGTGATTTCGATCGGTGTCGATGGACCGACTTCTTTCACACGACGACCGATATCGTTGACCATCGCCCGGACACGACCGAACGTGCTGCCGACGACGATCGAGTCTCCGATGCGAAGCGTTCCGTGTTGAACGAGGAGCGTCGCGACTGGACCACGGCCTTTGTCGAGCTTCGCTTCGATGACCGTACCGCGGGCTGGCATGTCAGGCGTCGATTTGTATTCTTCGACTTCTGAAACGAGAAGGATCATCTCGAGCAACTCGTCGATGCCTTCACCTTGAAGGGCTGAAATCGGAACGAAAATCGTTTCGCCGCCCCACTCTTCAGGAATCAATCCAAATTCAGTCAACTCTTGTTTGACGCGGTCGGGGTTCGCCCCTTCCTTGTCCATCTTGTTGACTGCGACGATGATTGGAACGTTCGCCGCTTTCGCGTGCGAAATCGCTTCTTCTGTCTGTGGCATGACACCATCATCCGCTGCGACGACGATGATCGCGATGTCCGTCACTTCGGCCCCACGAGCACGCATCGTCGTGAAGGCGGCGTGACCAGGTGTGTCGAGGAACGTGATCTTCTTGTCGTTGACTTGTACTTGATACGCACCGATATGCTGTGTGATGCCACCTGCTTCGCCGGCAACGACTTTCGTGTTCCGAATCGAGTCGAGAAGCGTCGTTTTACCATGGTCGACGTGACCCATGATCGTCACGACTGCCGGGCGTTCTTCAAGGTCATATTCTGAGAAGTCGACTTCGACCGTCTCAAAGTCGATTTCATCGACGACGACCTCTTTCTCGACTTCAAACCCGAACTCTGATGCGAGCAATTCAATCGTCTCGTCATCGAGCGTTTGGTTGATCGTCGCCATGACACCAAGACCCATCAACTTCATGATGATCTCGTTTGGCTTTTTATTCATTTTCGAGGCCAAGTCCGATACGCTCAAGACGTCCTCATACTTGATGACGTTGCCCATCTCCGCCTCTTGTGCGAGACGCGCAGCTTTCCGTTGGCTCGTCTTCGAGTTTGGATCCGCTTCTTGCGGGATGGCTGCCTTCGCCGGCTTGCCTTTCCCTTTACCGCGTTTCTTGTTGCGGTTGTCGTTCCGGTTGTTCCCACCGAAACGGTTGCTTCCGCCGCGGTTTGATTGATTGCCTTGCGGAGCAGCTTGACGCGTTTTTGGCGCTTCTTTCTTCTCTTGCTTCGGTTGCTCTTTCGGCTGTTCAGTCGCCGCTTTCGGTGCCGCTTTCTGTTCAGCCGCACGATATTTCTCAGGGTTAAAAATTCGATCCAATTGTTTCACCGATTCCTCATCTAAAACAGCCATATGATTCTTCACCGGCTTGTTCAATTTTTCGAGCTGGGTAATGACTTGTTTACTTGTTACGTTCTGTTCTTTTGCAAATTCATAGACGCGTTTTCCCAAAGCATCCACCTCCGTTAATAGTTACGAGAGAAGTTGCTTAAGCTTGTTCGCAAATCCGGATTCGGTCACTGACACGACGACCCGCATATCTTTCCCCATGGCAGCGCCGATCGTATATCGGTCGCTCACTTCCACGTAAGGAACACCATACGATGTACATTTGTCGGTGACCCGTTTTCTCGTTGACGGTCCTGCGTCTCCGGCAAGGATGACGAGCTTGGCGCGGCCAGCCCGAATATCCTTTAATACAAACTCTTCTCCCATCGTTACTTTCCTCGCTCTTGCGGCAAGGCCTAACAATGATTCCCACTGGCTCATGAGACGTCTCCTTCAACTGCTTGTTTCAGCTGTTCATAAAGTGTCTCATCCGTCTTCACTTTCAAATGATGGTCGAGCGTCCGTTTTTTCTCTGCTAAACGGATGACGTCCATCTGTTTCGACAAGTATGCGCCTCGTCCGTTCATCTTCCCGGTCGGGTCGATGACGACGTCGCCTTCAGGCGTCCGGACGACACGAATCAAGTCTTTTTTCGGTAACATCTCTTGCGTGACCACACATTTGCGCAAAGGAAGTTTCTTTTGCTTCATGATCATTCCTCTTCTTTTACCGTCGTCGACTCAAGCACTGTCTCGTCAGCCTGTTCCATTTCATTGTGAACAATTTCTGGCTCCGATTCAACTTTTTCGGCGTACGTATCGAACAAGTCGAGCGCTTCCGCATCCGTTTCGCTCTTAATGTCGATCTTCCATCCTGTCAACTTGGCCGCAAGGCGCGCGTTTTGACCACGCTTCCCGATTGCGAGCGACAATTGATAGTCCGGGACGACGACCGTCGTCGACTTGGCCGGTTCATTTACGTAAACCGCCACGACTTGGGCCGGGCTCAGTGCGTTTTTGACGAACTCTTTCGGGTCTTCCGACCAGCGAACGATATCGATTTTCTCACCGTTCAACTCATCGACAATCGTTTGGACACGCTGCCCTTTCGGACCGACACACGCGCCGACCGGATCGACGATGTCGGAATGGACCGCGATCTTCGAACGGTCCCCCGCCTCACGCGACACCGACATGACGTCGACCGTCCCGTTCGCGATTTCCGGCACTTCGAGTTCGAATAGACGACGGAGGAGGCCCGGGTGCGTCCGCGACACTTGAATCGCAGCGCCAGAACCTTTCGTCGTCGAGTCGACTTTTGTCACGTACACTTTGATCCGGTCATGAATCTGGTACGATTCGTTCGGCATCTGTTCGTTCGGTGTGAGCACCGCCTCGATGTTGTTCTCAAGGCCGATATACAAGTTGCGCGGATCGAAACGTTCGACGATTCCCGTCATGATCTCGTCTTCTTTGTCCGCGAAGTGGTTGTAAATCCGCTCGCGCTCGGCTTCGCGCATCTTTTGCGTGACGACTTGTTTCGCCGTCATCGCCGCGACGCGACCGAAATCGCTCGGCGTCACTTCTTCCTTGTGGAAGTCACCGAGCTCGTAGTTCGGGTCGATTTCGTGCGCTTCTTCGAGCGAGAGCTGTTGCTCGGGCTGCGTGAGACGCTCGACGACTTCAAGCAAGGCGAAGACGCGAATATCGCCTGTCACTTGGTCGAACTCGACTTTGACGTGTTCGTTCGGGTTGGCGACATTTCGGCGATATGCCGAGATGAGCGCTTGCTCGAGCGCATCGATGATGATGTCTTTCTCGATCCCCTTTTCTTTTGCAATCTGTTCGATTGTTGTGAGTAATTGTGGCCCCATCTTTACCTCTCCTTAACTAAACGTGACCGCTAGGCGGGCTTGTGCAATTTTGTCTACTGGTAGCGAGATCGCTTTTTTACGTGTCTTGATTTTTGTCTCGACGACAGCCGTTTCACCGTCGTACGCCGTTAAAATACCTTCGAACTCTTTGGCACCCTCGATTGGGGCGAACGTCTTGATGTAGACGTTTTTTCCAATCGCCCGTTCAAAGTCGACCGGTTTCTTGAGCGGGCGCTCCGCACCGGGACTCGAGACGTCAAGATAATAGGCTTGTTCGATCGGGTCGGTTTCGTTTAGTTTCTCCGAGAGTTGTTCGTTGATATTGACGCAATCATCTAAATCGACACCCCCCGGCTTGTCGATGTAGACGCGCAAGAACCAGTCTGGACCTTCTTTCACGAATTCAACGTCGACTAATTCCATGTTCGCTTGCTCGACGATCGGCAAAGCGATGGCTTCGACGACCTCTGTTATTTTGGACACTCTCATCCCTCCTTCTTGGCTTTTACATACAAGAAAGGAGTAGGGTTCCCTACTCCTTTCCGTCGTAGTATCCAACTTTGTTCGATACTAATATATCATATTTTCCCGATATTCTGCAACTTACACCCCAAAATCAAAGAATGACAGCTGGTTCTCATCCGGCAGGCCTTCAAGACATTTCATCGTGTCGAGCGTCTCGATAATCGTTTTCGATAACTTGGCCCGTTTCCGGAGATCTTCTTTTGACAAGAACTGACCTTCGGCCCGTGCCTCGACGATGGCCTTGGCCGCATTCGTCCCTAAACCGTCGACTGCGTTGAACGGCGGGATGAGCGTGTTGCCTTCAATCAAGAATTCGGTCGCGCTCGAACGATATAAATCGATGTTTTGGAACTTCATGCCCCGCTCGAGCATCTCGAGTGCGAGTTCGAGCACGGTATGAAGCCCTTTGTCTTTCGCCGTCGCATCGAATCCTTTTTCGCGGATATCCGACATCGCTTTCCGGACGGCTTGCGACCCTTTGATCATCGCCGACAAATCGAAGTCGCCGGCCCGGACCGTGAAGTACGTCGCGTAATACAAAATCGGATGATGGACTTTGAAATACGCGATGCGGACGGCCATCAAGACGTACGCCGTCGCGTGCGCTTTCGGGAACATGTACTTAATTTTCTTACAAGAGGCGATATACCATTCCGGTACCGCGTTCGCGCGCATCTCGGACTCCATCTCCTCGGTCAAGCCTTTCCCTTTTCGAACCGACTCCATGATTTTGAAGGCGAACGACGGTTCAAGTCCGGCGTAAATCAAATAGACCATGATGTCGTCTCGACACCCGATGACGTCTTTTAACTCACACGTACCGTTGTAAATCAATTCGTTCGCGTTCCCGATCCAAACGTCGGTCCCGTGAGACAATCCTGAGATTTGGACGAGCTCCGAGAACGTCGCCGGCTTCGTCTCTTCGAGCATCTGCCGGACGAACTTCGTCCCGAACTCAGGGATGCCGAGCGTCCCCGTCTTCGATTCGATTTGTTCCGGCGTGACGCCGAGCACTTCCGGTGATGAGAAAATCTTCATGACCGTCGGATCATCCGTCGGAATCGTCAGCGGGTCGATGCCCGACAAATCTTGGAGCATCCGAATCGCGGTCGGATCATCGTGCCCGAGAATGTCGAGCTTGAGCAAGTTGTCATGAATCGAGTGGAAGTCGAAATGGGTCGTCTTCCATTCAGACGTCTTGTCGTCAGCCGGATATTGAATCGGCGAGATTTCCGCGATGTCCATATAGTCCGGGACGACGATGATTCCGCCCGGGTGTTGCCCGGTCGTCCGTTTGACACCGGTCACACCGGACACGAGCCGATCGACTTCGGCGTTCCGATAAATCTTATCGTTCTCGGTCGCATACCCTTTCACGTAACCGTACGCCGTCTTGTCAGCAATCGTCCCGATTGTCCCGGCACGATAGACGTACTCTTCACCGAACAATACTTTCGTGTAGGCGTGGGCGTGCGGCTGATATTCCCCAGAGAAGTTCAAGTCGATATCCGGGACTTTATCCCCTTTGAAACCGAGGAACGTCTCGAACGGGATATCGTGGCCGTCTTTCTTATACCACGTGCCGCATTCCGGACACTCCTTGTCCGGCAAGTCATATCCTGAACCGACCGACCCATCATTGAAGAAGTAAGAATGCTTACACTTCGGACAGACGTAGTGCGGTGGGAGCGGATTGACCTCGGTAATCTCGGTCATCGTCGCGACGAGACTCGAACCGACCGACCCCCGTGACCCGACGAGGTAGCCATCGTCGAGCGACTTCTTCACGAGTTTATGCGAAATGAGATAGATGACGGCGAACCCGTGACCGATAATCGATTTCAGTTCTTTCTCGAGCCGGGCCTCGACGATTTCCGGAAGTTCCTCGCCATAAATCGAGCGAGCCATGTCATAGCTCATGTTACGGACTTCGTCGTCCGCCCCTTCAATCTTCGGGGTGAACAGCTCATCCGGGATGATTTGAATCGACTCGATTTGGTCGGCGATCGCGTTCGGGTTCGTGATGACGATTTCACGGGCCAGTTCGTCGCCGAGGAACTTGAACTCTTCCATCATTTCCTTCGTCGTCCGGAAATGCGCGTGTGGGAGTTCTTTACGCGTGTTAATGAAGTTCGCCCCACCTTGCGTCCGAATCAAGATTTCACGGTACGAGCGGTCCGTCCGGTCGAGATAATGGACGTTCCCCGTCGCACAGACAGGCAGATTTGCTTGCTTCGCGACACGAATGATCCGTTTGATGATGTCACGGAGCTCGAGTTCGTTCGCGACGATTTCTTTATCGATTAAATGTAAATAAAGCGCCGGCGGATGAATCTCGATAAAGTCGTAGAACGCCATCATCTTCTCGAGTTCTTCGTCCGACTTGTTCAGCGCCGCGTCAAAAATCTCACCGTTGTCGCAGGCCGATCCTATCAAAAGGCCCTCACGACGTTTGATGAGTTCAGAACGTGGCATCCGGGCCATCCGGAACAAATAGTCGATATGTGAGAGCGAGATCAACTCATACAAGTGACGTAATCCAGGTTTCTTATTTTTCGCATAAATCGTCGCATGGAATGGCCGAATCTTCGAGACGTCACTCCCGACTTTCGCGTTGAGCGAGCGGTGCGTCTGCATCTCGAACATCTGCTTGGCGAGATCGAGCAGCTTCATCAATAGATAAGCCGTCGCCTCGGCATCGTATATCGCCCGGTGGTGCTGGGTCAATTCGATGTCGAATCGTTTGGCGAGCGTGTTCAGTCGATGGTTTTTGAGCGTCGGCAAAATCGTCCGCGCGAGCTCGAGCGTATCGATGACCGGATAGTCGTCCGGCTCATGGCCACCGCTCCGGAGCGTCGCCTCGAGGAAGCCCATATCGAACGCCGCGTTATGCGCGACGAGGATACTGTCGCCGCACCAGTCGACGAACTGTTTCGTGATCACTTCCGGGTCCGGCTGACCATGGACCATGTCGTCAGTGATGCCCGTCAACTCGATCGTCGTCGCCGAGAGCGGATGTTTCGGGTCTGCGAACGCCTCGAAGCGGTCGATGATTTCCCCGTCTTTAATCTTCACCCCGGCCAGTTCGATAATCTTGTTATAGACTGCCGAAAGACCGGTCGTCTCGACGTCGAAGACGACGTATGTCGCATCGTCGAGAGCGATATCGGTCGGATGGTAGGCGACCGGGACACCGTCATTGACGACGTTCGCCTCAACACCGAACAGCACTTTAATATCGTTTTTCTTGCCCGCGTAATACGCCTCAGGAAACGATTGGACGCCGGCGTGGTCCGTGATCGCGATGGCGCGATGTCCCCATTTGGCGGCTCGGGCGACGAGCGCCGACACGTTCGTGACGGCATCCATCTGGCTCATCTGCGTATGGGCGTGCAGCTCGACACGTTTCTCACCGTCCCACTCGTCACGGACGGGCTCGACTTTCACTTCTTGGAGCTGCGAGGCCATCATGCATAGTTCGCGCATGAAGCTATCGTCTTCGACACGTCCCGCCGCTTGAATCCACATGCCTTTTTTGACGGCGCTGAGCATGCGGTCGTCATCATCGTCACGGGCGAACACTTTGACGATGAGCGAATCGGTATAGTCCGTCATCTTGAACGTGAACAGTTTCTTCCCGCTCTTCAATTCTTTTCGTTCGGCCGAGAAGACGAGTCCACGAATGGCGACGCGTCGTTCTTCTTCGATGATCGTCTTAATTTGGACGATTTCATCTTTAATCAGCGCACCCATGCGCACCTCGGTAACCGGTTCCTCGTTCGACTCGGTCGTCTTGGCGAACTGGGCGGCGAGCGCCATTTTCGCTTGTTCGATGTCTTCCTGAACGACTTGCTCGCGGAGGGCTTGGTTCGCTTCCACGTCTTCTGAGAACTGGGCTTGGCACGGCTTTTTCGTGAAGCCGTACGCACTGTACAGCGCCTGGACTTCTTGACATAACTCTTTATCGACATAACTCGCCTCAGGTGCGGAGCGCACGGGGATGAGCAGTTTATTTTGCATAAAGCGCGGTTGGACGGAGGCGAAGTACGTACGCATCGCCCCGGACACTTGACTCAGTTCGCTGACGATACGCGGCCAGTAGTCGATATAATCGGCGTCTTTGCCGCCCTGTTCCGTCGTGAAGCGCGCATACACCTCATCGGCGAACGTCGCATAACGATTTTCAAGTCGGCTCATGAACAGCTGGTGCACCTCATACGGCAACACACGTTGCAACCGAAAATGGAACGTCCACGTCCGCCGTTGTTTATTGACGACGAGCCGTGTCAACTCGGCACCGTCAAATTGATCGGTCTCGGTCGTGATGCCGAGGTCATTCAGTAGCAATAACATTTTTTGATTGGCTTCCACGGGTCAGTAATCCCCCCTTATCGTTCAACATCGACAAATGAAGGTGACGGCGTGAACCGTCACCTTCATGTCATCATTGGAGTGCGTCTAACTGTGCGGTCAAAACGGCTGCTAGGTCGTCGACAGTTGTCTCGATGACTTCACCTGTCGTACGAAGCTTCACTTCGACGACACCTTCACCGGCCTTTTTCCCGACGTTGATTCGAATCGGGAGGCCAATCAAGTCCGCATCGGCGAACTTGACGCCGGCCCGTTCTTTACGGTCGTCGTATAAGACGTCATATGATGCTGACAATTCCTTGTACAAGCGGTCGGCGAGCGCGAGTTGCGCCTCGTCTTTCGCGTTGATCGCAATCAAGTGCACATCGAACGGCGCGATGCTCTTCGGCCAGACGATGCCACGGTCGTCATGATGCTGTTCGACGACCGCCGAGAGCGTACGCGACACCCCGATACCGTAACAACCCATGATGAGTGGCTCGGCCCGTCCTTCTTCGTTCAAGAACGTCGCACCCATCGCTTCTGAGTAACGTGTACCGAGCTTGAACACTTGTCCGACCTCAATCCCGCGGG
This sequence comes from Exiguobacterium sp. s150, assembly GCF_018618435.1. Taxonomy (NCBI): domain Bacteria; kingdom Bacillati; phylum Bacillota; class Bacilli; order Caryophanales; genus Exiguobacterium; species Exiguobacterium sp. s150. Next base: position 132,829 of record NZ_JACSMC010000001.1, read on the forward strand.
CGAAGCGGACCGGCCCTGACTCGTCAGGTGCCAAATCCCCTTCCACGACGAAACGGAGGTCGTGGAACGTCAAGTCAGCCAAGTCACGTTCCGCGTTGACGTGCAAGAAGTGTGTGTTCGCCTCGTTGGCACCACATACCGCGTCGACCAAATACTTGACGGCGTAATCGGCGACGACTTTGACCGGCGAATCGATCGGCCCGAGCGTTCCTGGTTCACAACCGAACAAGTCGATGATTTTCGCTTCTTCTTCCATTTGAATATCGAGTCCACCGAGTGCGTTCTTTACTTTCACATCGTTCGCCTCGTGGTCGCCGCGGACGATCGCCATGACCGTCTCGCCATCGACGTTGAAAAGGACCGACTTGATCGTCGTCTTCACATCGACGTCAAGGAAACGTGCCACGTCTTCAATCGTCTTGTGCTCTTTCGTGTCGACTTTTTCAAGTTCTGTGACCGTTCCGGCTTGCATCTCATATCGGTCGAGCGTCTCGGCCATCTCGATGTTCGCTGCGTAGTTCGAGCTGTCCGTATAGACGATCGTGTCTTCCCCGATTGCGGCGAGCGCTTGGAACTCGTGCGTGTCTTTCCCGCCAATCGCACCTGAATCGGCAACGACTGGGCGGTACTCGAGCCCGACCCGGTCGAAGATGCGCGAATAGGCGTTATACATGTTGTCGTACTCTTCGTCTAAACCGGCTTGGTCGGCATGGAACGAGTACGCGTCTTTCATCAAGAACTCACGACCTCGGAGCAACCCGAAACGCGGTCGACGCTCGTCGCGATATTTCGCTTGAATCTGATACAAGTTGACCGGCAACTTTTTGTATGAGTTCAACTCGTCGCGAACGATTGACGTGATGAGTTCCTCGTGTGTCGCACCGAGGGCGAAACGACGGTCATGACGGTCCGTCAGACGCATGAGTTCAGGACCGTAAATGCCCCAGCGCCCCGTCTCTTCCCAAAGCTCGGCTGGCTGGATGGCCGGCATGAGCAACTCTTGTGCGCCCACACGGTTCATCTCTTCACGAATGATGGTCTGGATATTTTGTAATACTTTGTGACCGAGCGGCAAATACGAATAAATGCCGGCTGCGTTTTGACGAATGAACCCGCCCCGGACGAGCAGTTGGTGGCTGACCGCCTCGGCGTCAGCTGGCACTTCTCGGAGTGTAGGCATAAGCAATCTCGATTGTTTCATAGGTATCAACGTTTCCCTTCTCTAACACGTTCTATTTGAAAAATGATTGAATATCGTTCCACGTGACGATGAGCATCAACACCATCAACAAGGCGAAGCCGATGAAATGCACAAAGCCTTCTTTTTTCGGGTCGATCGGCCGACCGCGCACCGCCTCGAAGAAGAGGAAGATGAGTCGACCTCCGTCGAGTGCCGGGAGCGGCAACAAGTTGAAGATGGCCAAGTTGACGGAAAGTAGAGCCGTCCAGTTGAGGAGCATAATCAGCCCGCTCGCTGCGACTTCATCCGTCATCCGGACGATCCCGACCGGTCCGGCAAGTTGGTCGACACCGACTTGACCGGTCACGAGGTCTCCGACGGCAGAAAAGATGAGCGTCGACATCGTCCACGTCGTCTCAGCACCCGTCGTGAACGCTTTCGTCGGAGAGCGTTCGAGCGCGTTCGTCACCCCTAAAATTCCGACCGTCTCACCGTTTTGTTCGAGCGGTTGCGGTGTGAGCGTGACCGTCTGTTCGGTCCCGGCTCGGACGTACGTCACTTCAGTCGGGACATCAGCACGATCGGCGAGCGCTTCACGTAAGTCGGCCCAGTTATCGAGCTCGTTCCCTTCGATTGAGATGATTTCGTCTCCCGCCATGAGCCCGGCTTGTGCTGCGGCCGATTCTGGCTGTACGGTACCGATTTGGCCGTCATCCGTCGGCGTGCCTTGGACGAGGCCGACGATGACGAGCAGGATGAAGGCGAGGACGAAGTTCATCGCCGGACCAGCCGCGATGGCGAGCACGCGTTTCCACACGGACTGCGCCCCGAACGTCCGGTCGTACGGTGCAATTTGAATTTCCATCCCTTGGTCGACGAGAAGCGTCTCGCGCTCAAGTTCGTACACACGGACTTCCTCATCGACGAGCAATTGGACTTTCAATTCCCGAATCGAATCAAATTTATCGACCGTACCGACGACATGGACATCCGTCGCCTGGTCCGGCTGAAAGTAGACACGGTCGACCGTGCCGGCTGCTGTCAGACGCAGACCGACATGTTGCCCGGCTTTGACTTCGATCGGTTCAAAATCTTCCCCTGCCATCTTGACGTAGCCCCCAATCGGCAACAGCCGAATCGTGTAGAGCGTCTCGTTTTTTCTGAATGACAGAATTTTCGGCCCGAAGCCGATTGCAAATTCATGACAGAGAATTCCTGCCCGTTTCGCCATGACGAGGTGACCCCATTCATGCACTGAAATGAGAACACCAAACATCAAAACGATGGCGATAAAAGTCGTCATTGTTTATTCCCCACCTTCACTTTCCTTGCTGAATCTGTAATCGAACCGCACGGTCAACTTCTAAAATGTCCGCGAGCGTCGGTTCCGCAATGATTGTATGGGCGTCCATCGCCTGTTCGACGAGCCGTTCGATGTCTAGAAAGGCGATCTCGCCGTTCAAAAACTTCTCCACGGCCGCCTCGTTGGCGGCATTGAGTACCGTCGGCATCGACCCGCCGGCCCGGCCCGCCTCATAGGCGAGGCGAAGAGCCGGATAACGTTCGAAATCGGCTTCTGCGAAATGGAGCGTCCCGATTTCTCTCAAGTTTAACCGCTTGCTCCCTTCGATTTCAAGCCGTTTCGGTGCAGCGAGAGCATAGAGGATTGGACCGCGCATATCCGGGGTGCCGAGCTGGGCGATGACGGCCGCGTCTTTATATTCGACCATCGAGTGAATAATCGATTCACGATGGAGCACCACTTCAATATCATTATAGTCGATATCGAACAACCAGTGCGCTTCGATGACTTCAAGCCCTTTATTGAACATCGTCGCCGAATCGATCGTGATTTTTGCCCCCATCGACCAGTTCGGATGATTGAGCGCCTCGTCGACGGTCACCTCGGCGAGCTGTTCCCGCGACTTGTCACGGAAACTCCCTCCAGAGGCAGTCAAGATGATTTTCGCGACGTCTTCTCGGCGCTCCCCGTTCAAGCATTGAAAAATCGCTGAATGTTCGCTGTCGACCGGAAGCAAGTTGACGCCGTGCTCTTTGACGGCGGCCATGACGAGATGCCCGGCTGTGACGAGCGTCTCCTTATTCGCGAGCGCGATGTCTTTCCCGGCTTCAATCGCAGCGAGCGTCGGCTCGAGACCGACGGCACCGACGACCGCCGTCACGACCACGTCCGCCCGTTCTGCCGTCGCACATTCAATCAACCCTTCTAGTCCGATGAAAAAGAGTGGTTCGTATGTAAGGCGGGGCTTCAACTGTTCAAGTACTTCAATCGATTTGGCCGATACGTATTTCGGGCGAAGCCGGTTAATCCACTCCTCCGCCACTTCAACGTTCGTCCCAAACGCGTACGCCTCTAATTCAAACAAGTCGGGGTGCTGTTCGATGACGTCACACGTTTGTACGCCAATCGATCCAGTCGCCCCGAGTAAGCTGATTCGCTTCATCTTGACACTCCCTTATAACAAATTAAAAATCCAAATGACGGTAAAGACGGCAATCATGCTATCGAACCGGTCCAAAATCCCGCCGTGTCCCGGTAAAAGGTGCCCCGAGTCTTTCACCCCATAGTGGCGTTTATACGCCGACTGGACCAAATCGCCGAGCTGGCCGACGACCGCGACGACGAGGGCGAGAATGATCACTTCCCAAAGCGGCAAAATCGGATCGACGAGAATGAACGCGATGCCGATGACGATCCCGGAAAGAATTCCGCCGACCGCCCCTTCGATCGTCTTATTCGGACTGATGGACGGCCAAAGTTTCGTCTTCCCGATCGCTTTCCCGGTGAAATAGGCACCGGAATCGGTCGCCCAGATGATGAACAAGACGAGCAACACTTTACTCAGTCCGTCATCCGATAATCGCACGAGCGCGAAGCTCGTAAACCCGATGACGAGATAGACGGCGGAGACGAAATAAAAACTGGCATCTTCATACGTGAACCGATTTTTCGTCACGACGGTCCAAAACAGAAGCAACGTCAAACCGAGAATCATCCATTGGTTGACGGACATCGGCAGTTCGCTCATATCCATCTGCCGTTCGAGCAACATCATGACGAACGGGAAAGCGACGAGCAGTGCGGTGACGAGAAACGGGAAAGCGGTCAGTTTGTGACGCCGCATCAACGTGAATTCACTCAACCCAATCAAAGCGAGCACACCCATCAAGATGACGAACGGGCTGCCGCCGAGGGCGATGAGCGTGACGAAAATCGCGCCGGCCCAAAGTCCGGTAATAATTCGAGTCTTCATATTAGACACCACCAAATCGACGCGTCCGGGCATTGTATGCCGCAATCGCCTCTACGAAATGGTCGCGCTTAAACTCTGGCCATAAGACGTCCGTGAAATGTAGCTCGGCATACGCCCCTTGCCAAAGCAAGAAGTTCGAGAGCCGTTGCTCCCCGCTCGTCCGAATGATTAGATCAACGTCCTGTATGTTCGTCATGAGTCGTTCCCCAATCATCGCGTCATCGATGTCTTCCGGCAAAATCCGGCCGGCAGCCACGTCCATGGCGATGAGGCGCATCGCTTGAACGAGCTCATCGCGCCCACCGTAATTGAGGGCGAACACGAGGTCAAGTCCTGTATTCGTCGCGGTCCGCGTCCGCGCCTCCTCGACCGCTTCACGTGTGCCGCGCGGCAATTTTGACACGTCGCCGGCCACAAGGACACGGACGTTTTGTTCATCGAGTTCGTTTAAATCTGTCTCGAGAAACTGCTTCGGCAACTTCATCAAGAAGTTGACTTCTTCTTCAGGGCGCGTCCAGTTCTCGGTTGAGAACGCATAGAGCGTCAGCGACTTGATGCCAAGCTCTTGCGCCGTACGGACGGACTCGCGCACCGATTTCATCCCTTCCCGGTGACCCATGATGCGCGGGAGCCCACGTTTTTTCGCCCAACGGCCATTGCCGTCCATGATGATGGCGACGTGTTCGGGAATGCTCAGTTCCGCTTCGGTCTTCGTTTTAGGATTCACCCATTTAAACATACTCTGTCCTCCTGATTGTATGAAAGAGGGACCCTCTCATTAAAAGGGTCCCCACACAGCTTTTTGGTATACCACTTCCGTGATTACACTTCCATGATTTCTTTTTCTTTCGTCGCTGCAGACTCATCAATCTTTTTGATGTACGAATCCGTTAACGTTTGGACGTCGTCCGCATAACCACGGAGATCGTCTTCCGTCATCTCGCCGTCTTTCTCGAGCTTCTTCAAGTTCTCGTTCGCGTCACGGCGAACGTTACGGACAGCGACTTTCGCTTCTTCCGCATACTTCTTCGTGATTTTAACGAGTTCTTTGCGTCGCTCTTCCGTCAAAGCTGGGATAGCAAGACGAATGACCGTCCCGTCAGATGATGGTGAGAGACCGAGGTCCGCTTTTTGAATCGCTTTCTCGACTTCCGATACCATCGATTTATCCCACGGTTGAATCAAAAGAAGGCGGGCTTCCGGCGTGTTGATGTTGGCCACTTGGTTAAGCGGTGTCGGCACACCGTAGTAATCGACTTGAACCGGGTCTAAAATCGAGGCGCTGGCACGACCTGTGCGAAGCGTCCCGAAGTCGCGTTTGAGTGCGGCGTGGGCTTTCTCCATTTTTTCTTCAGCAGTTTTCAACACTTCGTTTACACTCATGAATTGATTCCTCCTACTACCGTCCCGATATGTTCCCCGAGTACGACACGTTTAATGTTTCCTTCTTCAAGCAATGAGAATACAATTAGTGGAATGTGGTTATCCATACAGAGTGATGTGGCTGTCGAGTCCATGACTTGAAGTCCGTCTTTAAGCACGTCCAAGTACGTGAGCGTCTCATATTTCACCGCTTCCGGGTCAAGTTTCGGGTCAGCCGAATAGACACCGTCCACGTTGTTTTTCCCCATCAAGATAACGTCTGCCTCAATTTCAGCTGCGCGAAGCGCTGCAGTCGTATCGGTTGAGAAATACGGGTTTCCGGTACCGGCTGCGAAAATGACGACCCGCCCCTTTTCAAGGTGACGCATCGCACGGCGACGGATATACGGTTCGGCGACTTGACGCATTTCAATTGATGTTTGGACGCGCGTTTGGACACCGTTCGTTTCAAGGCTGTCTTGAAGCGCAAGTGAGTTAAGAACAGTTGCGAGCATGCCCATATAATCGGCATTCGCCCGGTCCATCCCGAGTTCACTCCCAGTCTTGCCGCGCCAAATGTTTCCGGCACCGACAACGACGGCCACTTCGACGCCCATAGCGACGAGTTCTTTGATTTGTCCAGAAATCGAGTTGACAATCGATGGATCGATTCCATACCCTTGATCACCTGCGAGCGCTTCTCCACTCAATTTTAACACAATTCTCTTATATTTCGGTTCCATACTTTGCCTCCTCTTGCTTGAAAAAAGGGAACACGCTCCCTTAACGAACTAACTCAAGGTTATACAGACGTGTTCCCAATTTTGAATGCATCACGTGTGACGCAGATTATTTTTTAAGTTGGTTCATAACTTCTTCAGCAAAGTTTTCTTCGCGTTTTTCCATGCCTTCGCCGACTTCGAAACGTACGAACGAGTTGACACGGCCGCCTTTAGACTCTACATATTTCCCAACTTTGAAGTCAGCGTCTTTGACGAATGTTTGGTCGACGAGGCAGATTTCCTCGAAGTACTTGTTCATGCGTCCTGCGATCATCTTCTCGACGATGTTCGCTGGCTTCCCTTCGTTGAGGGCTTGTTCAGTCAAGACTTTCTTCTCACGGTCTGCTTCTTCAGCTGATACTTGGTCACGTGTCGCGTAAAGTGGACGTGCTGCAGCAACGTGCATCGCGACATCTTTCGCAACTGTCTCGTCAGTCGTACCGTCGATGATGACGACCGAACCGATGCGCCCGCCCATGTGGAGGTACGTGCCGAATACAGCATCGTCAGCTTTTTCAAGAACAGCGATGCGACGGAGTGAGATTTTCTCTCCGATTGTCGAAGCTTCTTCTTGAATGTGCGTCTCAAGCGTTTTGCCAACGACGAATTCAGAAGCGAGCGCTTCTCCAACTGTCGATGCGCCTGAAGTGAGGACAGCTGTCGCCACGTCAGATACGAGTGTTTGGAACTTCTCGTTCTTCGCAACGAAGTCCGTTTCTGAGTTTACTTCGACGAGTGTAGCTTTGTTGCCGTCAACCGCTACTGCTGTCAAACCTTCTGCTGCGATGCGGTCGCCTTTCGCTGCCGCTTTCGCGATTCCTTTTTCACGAAGGAAGTCGATTGCTGCTTGCATGTCACCGTTTGTTTCAGTGAGTGCTTTTTTGCAATCGAGCATACCTGCGCCTGTTTTTTCACGAAGTTCTTTTACCATTGCTGCTGTAACTGCCATCGGAAATTCCTCCTTGTAACATTACAAATTTTAAGAAGAAGGCACGGTGCCTTCGTATACATGTCCTAAAAAAAGGTGATAAAAGGCTTTCCCTTTATCACCTGTTGTCTAACTGATTACTCAGCTTCTGTAGCTTCTGCTTCAGGTGCTACAGCTTCTTCAGCAACTTCTTCTTCACCTTGCTTCGCTTCGATGATCGCGTCTGCCATCTTAGAAGTAAGCAATTTAACCGCACGAATCGCATCGTCGTTCGCTGGGATAACGTAGTCGATTTCGTCTGGGTCACAGTTTGTATCAACAATCGCAACGATTGGGATGTTCAATTTGTGAGCTTCTGCAATCGCGATACGCTCTTTGCGTGGGTCAACGATGAAGAGAGCATCTGGAACGCCTGGCATATCTTTGATTCCGCCGAGGAACTTCTCAAGACGCGTCATTTCTTTTTTCAAGATGATGACTTCTTTCTTAGGAAGTACTTCGAACGTGCCGTCTGCTTCCATTTTCTCAAGCTGCTTCAAGCGGTTGATACGCTTTTTGATTGTTGAGAAGTTTGTGAGTGTTCCACCCAACCAACGCTCATTGATGAAGTACATACCTGAACGGAGTGCTTCCTCTTTGATCGTGTCTTGAGCTTGTTTTTTCGTACCGACGAAGAGGACGTTTCCACCTTCTGCCGCGAGTTCACGAACGAAGTTGTACGCTTCGTCTACTTTTTTGACCGTCTTTTGAAGGTCGATGATGTAGATTCCGTTACGCTCCGTGAAGATGTATTTCGCCATTTTTGGGTTCCAACGGCGTGTTTGGTGACCGAAGTGTACACCAGCTTCAAGCAATTGCTTCATTGAGATTACTGCCATGATAAATTTCCTCCTTGTGGTTTAAAAAAGTCCTCCGCCTCGTTCATCGTTGTATTCCGACCTTTCGGCACCGAGGAATACCATCCCGAGACGTGTGTGATGTGTTTAACACCGAGAATTACTATAGCATATGTCATCGAATCCGGCAACTCTCACTTGCCCCGAAATTTTGCATATAACGCCATCTCGCCTTCCCCTTTTCCGAGGAGGCGGGCCGCGTCACGCACAGAGTGACGGAGTAGCGTCTCTTCGACGAGCTGATGGCCCGCTCGTTCCCCCGAGTCTCGTTGAACGGGAGTTGCTACGGGTTCGTGCTTTTCCGGTTCAATCACCACGTCACGGACGTCTTGTTTGACGACATCGTTCATCGATTCCATGAACGATAACAACAACAGCTCGGTCTCACGTTTTTCTGCTTCAAGCTGCTCGACTCGGCTCTTTAGCGTCTGCAACTGTTTAAAGGCGAGTAAGAGCGCATAGGTGAATCCGATGCCAGCAACCAATAAAATAATCGTCATCTTCATCCTCCTTATGACGTCTTCTCTTCTAAATAGGATCGTCCGAGCGCCGATTTGAGCGTCTTTAACGCTTTGGAGTGGATTTGCGAGATGCGTGACGTCGACAAGTCGAGCACCTCCCCAATCTCTGTCAACGTCAACTCGTCGAAATAGAACAATGAGACGACGAGCCGTTCCTTCTCCGTCAATCGCTCAATCTCGTCCGTCAAGACGTCGAGAAGCTCACGTTGCAAGAGCGTATCTTCCGGCTTTTCTGAATCAGGGTCAAAGTACGTGACGGAGATCACTTTCCCTTCTTCTTGAAGCGTCACCGCCTCATCGATCGATAGCATGTTCGCGAAATACCCTTCCGCCATCGCTTTTTCAATCTCTGAAATCGGGATGCCACAAGCGGTCGCGAGCTCTTCTTTCGTCGGTGCCCGGTGCAGTTTCTGTTCGAGCTGCTCTGCCACTTGGTCAATCTTTTTGACCCGTTCACGCACGGACCGCGGGAGCCAATCGATTTTACGAAGTCCATCGATAATCGCCCCGCGAATCCGAAACGCCGCATACGTGTCAAACTTGTTGTTGTGATCTGGATCATATTTCATGAGGGCATCGTACAATCCCATGTAACCCAAACTTTTCAATTCGTCGCGTTCGACGCTTTTTGGGAGCGTCACGATCATTCGTTGTACGTGATAATGGATTAAAAATTCATAATGAGATAACAGTTCATTCGCCGTCTCCATATCACGGTCACTGTTCCAACGATCCCACAACTGAGTAAGCTGAGTCGTCATGTCGATCCCCCCTTAAAGTTCTTTCGTGCCTACACTGACCGTCCGAATCGACAATACGGATGTGGCCACATCAAATTCGATTGTGCGCCCGTTATGGCCGCCGCAATCTTCCGCGATTAGCGGAATGCGATGGGCCTTCAGCGCTTTGCGGATTGCCTCGGCGTTACGCTCGCCGATCCGCATCGCCTCGTTTTCGTATTTGAACTGAAACATTTGGGCGCCACCGGCCATTTTTGCCTGTATTCGACCGGCCCCGGCCCGTTTCAACGAGTCAACGAGTGCATCGATTGCCGTATCGGCATATTTTCCTACCTCGAGCGTCTGGTGTTTTCGGGCGATATTTGAGTCCGGCAGCATGACGTGTGCCATCGCCGCCACTCTCGTTTGCGCATCGTACAGAATCACACCGACACAAGAACCGAGACCGGCCGTTCGGAGTCGATTCGGTGCCGTCGTCTGTTTCCATTCCGCGATGCCGATTTTGAGCACCTCAGCCATGGCCGAGTAACCGCCGCTCGATTTGTTTGAGCGAGCCGTGTGTCGGTAGGAACAACACGTGGCCAGCACTCACTTTCTCGTCAATCAAGAACGTCGTGTCGATATAAAGCGCCGCGTCCTCTTCCGGCTGAACCGACGAGACGACGAACTCGACGATGGAGCCGGCCATGTCGATTGCTGTCGCCGGGACTTGAATCAGAATCGGTGTCGTCAACCAGTCGCTCAAGGCACGGGCGTACGCCCCGCTCATAATATTTCCAATCTCTTCCCATGCCGATTGGCCAAGGTCCGTCGCTTCGGCGAACGTGAACGGCCTTCCGATTAACGAGGTGACCATCGCCTCGGCGTCATCCACTGGAAACAGGATCAGAATCATGCCGCGAATCTCACCACCGAGTTCGAGCAAGACCGAGGCGACGTGCCGCTCGGGACCGCCGACCCGTTCCGGTAAATACGAGATCGGTTCCATCTCGGCCGACGAGACCGTGATGTTGACGGGTTTGGCCAACAGCGTCGACAACGCCGTCGCGGCGTGACCCGACCCGATATTCCCGAGTTCTTTCAATAAATCTTGTTCAAATTCACTCAGCATGTTGATCCTCGAACAAGGCGTTGGCATCTAGGAGCGAGAAAAGCTTGTCTTCCCCTTTGGCAATCGCCGTCAAATGCGCAGCGAGCATGTCTTGACTCGACTCAGGGATCGGTTCGATACGCACGTCGTCGCTCTCGACGACTTCATTCGCCCGGTCGACGATGAACCCGGCATCGCCTTGATTCAACGAGGCAATCAAGATACGCGTCTCGTCCGTCGCCTCAAGTTCCTCATAGCCGAGGCGGAGGCGAAGGTCGATGACCGGTGTGACGACCCCGCGCAAGTTGATGACCCCTTTGACGTGAGCCGGTGCGTTCGGGACGCGCGTGACCGGTTGCATACGCTCGATTGAACGGACCGACTGAACGTCAATTCCGTACGTGTTGTCGGCGAGTGAAAAGACTACCCATTTTTGTTCCATCTTGCTTCCTCCTTAGAAGAGATCGTTGCTGTCGACAATCAAGGCGACACGCCCGTCTCCAAGAATTGTGGCGCCCGAGATGGCTGGAATCCCCTCTAAGTAAGAGCCGAGCGGTTTCATGACAATCTCTTGCTGGCCAATCAAATCGTTCACGACGACACCGACGAGCTTGTTCCCTTTTCGTACGACGACGACCGGGAATTGCGACTTCGTCTCCGCCTCGATGCCGAACATTTCTTTCAAATAGACGAGCGGGACGAGTTGTCCTCTGAAATCGAAGACGCGCTCACGATGCGCCGTCAAAATATCCGCTTCATCGAGCAACGTCGTCTCGAGAATCGAGGATAACGGGATCGCATACGTCTCCTCGCCCGCCATGACGAGCATCGCCGAGATGATCGACAACGTGAGCGGGAGGCTGACTTGGAATTTTGTCCCTTGTCCGACTGCCGTCTCGAGGGAGACGACGCCGCCGAGCGACTCGATTTTGTTTTTGACGACGTCTAAGCCGACGCCGCGGCCAGACAAGTCGGTGACGACGTCTGCCGTCGAGAAACCAGGTGCGAAGATGAGCATCGCCAATTCGTTATCTGTCATGCTCGCAGCCTCTTCTACCGTCAACACGCCACGCTCGAGCGCTTTGGCCCGGACTTTATCGACGTTGATGCCAGCCCCGTCATCTTCAATCTCGATGAAGACACGGTTGCCGCCGTGATACGCCCGTAGCGACAGGCGTCCTTGTTCCGGTTTGCCGGACTGGACCCGGACGTCGGGACGTTCGATCCCGTGGTCGATCGCGTTGCGAATCAAGTGGACGAGTGGGTCGCCGATTTCATCGATGACCGTCCGATCGAGTTCCGTCTCCGCTCCTGAAATATCGAGCTGGACTTTCTTCTGAATATCTTTTGCGACAGAACGCACCATCCGTGGGAACCGGTTGAACACTTGCTCAATCGGCATCATCCGTAACGTCAAGACGAGTGATTGCAACTCATTCGTTCCGCGTTTGATTTTTTCGACCGTCTCGTTCAATTCAGGCTGTCCGACTTCGTCGGCGAGACGTTCGAGACGTCCACGGTCGATGATGAATTCTTCAAACAAGTTCATGAGGCGATCGATTCGCTCTAAGTTGACACGGATCGTCTTCGCTTGCGCGACCGGTTGTTCTTTCACTTCATCCGTCTCTTGTGGCGTCGGTACGGCGTTCACAACGGGTGCGATCGGTGCCTCGACGCTCGCTGCGACTTCCGGCTCACCGATCGCTTCGGTCGTAAACACGTGGACTTCGACCCGGTCGACTTCGGACACTTGCGATACGGCATGCTCGATCACTTCGGCCGATTCCTGTGACAAGAATAAGACGTCAAATGACAAGTCGAACTGTTCTTGTTCAATCGCTTCTGTGTCCGGCACCGTCCGGACGACTTCGCCGAGCTCTTGGAGCCGATCGAACACCATGTAGGCACGCGCCGCCTTCAAGACGACCGCATCGGACAGCTTGACGTGAAGCCGGAACGCTTCAAACCCGGTCTGCTTCGCCTGTTCGATGACGGAGTCGGTATACAAATCGACCGCGAACGGCGAATCGACTGCTTCGACCGCTTCTGGCTCACCGTGACCGATGAAGCTTTGGAACGCCTTCACTGTCGCGCTCACATCGACGTTCGTCCCGTTGCCGCCACCTTCAATGTGGGCAATCATCTCTTCGATTTGTTCCATCGCCGTGAACATCGTATCGAGCAGAAGTTGATTGCTTGCTTTCTTTCCGCCTCGAACGAGGTCGAGGGCACTTTCCATCTCATGGGTCAAGTTCGCGACGCTCTCGTATCCCATCGTCGCCGCCATTCCTTTCAGCGTGTGCGCCGAACGGAATATTTCTTGGACCGCGTCCATGCTGCCTGACTGTTCGAGCTTCAACAACTGTGTGTTCACAGACTGGATATGTTCTTGTGCTTCATCTAAAAACAATCCTAAGTATTCGTTCACGTCCATCTATATTGCCTCCCTGTCGTTAAACTCGGTTCCATTGGCGGCGCAAATTCCCCATCAGACGATCCATGAAGTGACGCTGGCGTGGCGGCGTCCCGGTGAGCGTCGTCAAAATCCGCTCGAGCCTCCAACTGATGTCACTCTTGCGGTCGAACGTGTAAAACGGGACTTGCGCGATGACCGCTTTCCTGACGGACGGGTCATCCGGTAAATAGCCGAGGAATCGAATCGTTTTCTTTAAAAACTGTCGACATGCGACTTCCATCCGTTCAAAACATTGAAGCGCCTCTTCTCCTGACTGGGCGCGGTTGACGATGACGCCGAGCGGCAAGTCAGGATACAGTTGGTGGACGAGTTTGGTGTACGCATATCCGTCCATGAGCGAAGTCGGTTCCGGTGTCAAAATTAAAAACATCTCATCACACCCGGCGATGAATTGGAGTGACGTGTCCGTCGCCCCGGCACCCATGTCGAATAACACGTAGTCATAATCGGTCAACACTTCGAGTTCTCGCATTAAAAATTGCATGTCGCTGTCTGAGAATTGGACTAACGCATCGAGTCCGCTTCCCCCATGTAATATATCGACACCGTAGACATGTTTCTGAACAGCGGAGAGCAGTGGAATCCGGGTCTTCACACAATCGACCATCGTTTGCGAACGGGCGGCATCAAGTAAGATGTGTACGTTCGCCATCCCGAGGTCGAGGTCGACGATCAACACGCGTTGCCCGAGTTCGACGAGCCCGACGGCGGTGTTGACACAGACGTTCGTCTTGCCGACCCCACCTTTTCCGCTCGCGAACGCGATCGTCGTCGGATGACGGTCCGTTTTTGCCCTCAGACGCCTTGCTTGGTCCATCGTGGCCACCCTTCTTTCTCCAAAAGCTTCTCGGTCAATCGTCCAGCATTCCCTTCGACGAGGTCGTCCGGTACTTCTTGCCCATCGGTCAACCAGGCGACCGGAAGACCGCTATCCCGCACGAGTTTGAACATCGCATGGATGTCGCTCGTCTCATCGGCTTTTGTGAAGATGAGCGACCGAAGCGGCAACGGCGCGAATTGCCCATAAATCGTCTCCATGTCCTTTAACTTCGAGGTCAGGCTGAGGACGAGGGACAAGTTCGTCTCTGAAAAATCATGATGGTGATGGAACTGCTCGATATACGCCTCGTCACGGAAGTTGCGGCCGGCCGTATCGATTAAGACGATGTCTTTTCGAGCGAATAGTTGCTTCGCCCGCTTGAAGTCATCAAAGTCATACGCGACTTCGACCGGAATGTTTAAAATCTCGGCGTACGTCTTCAGTTGCTCGATTGCGGCAATCCGATACGTGTCCGTCGTGATCAATCCGACCGTCTTCCCTTCCTCGAGCTTATAATGGGCCGCGAGTTTCGCAAGCGTCGTCGTCTTCCCGACACCTGTCGGTCCGACGAGCATGACGTATCGCGACGTCTCCGGTGCGGCTTTAAATACACGTTGAATCTCGTCGCGGACGAAACGTTCGACCGCCTCGACCGACCTCGTCGTATAGAACAGTTCGTTGATCCGTTCTTCCCAGCCCAATCCGACGAACGAATCGGTCGAAAGCAACGACTCGATGCGCTCTAGTCCGGCCGGCAGGTGCCGTGGCGTCACCGTAGGGTGGATGACCGGCTGTTGCGCTGTTTGCGGGACGGATGGCGCCGGCGTCTGCTCCTCGACGCGCTGTCTCGGTTTCAGGCGTACCGGCTCTTTCTCGAGCGCGGCGATGACTTCGACTTGTTTCGAGGCGAACAGTCCGAACCACCCGGTCTTCACTTGTCGGGAGTTCAAGATGACGGCATCGTCACCAAGCTCTTGCTTCACTTTCGCCATCGCTTCAGCCATCGTCTTGCCCGTATACTTTTTGATTTGCATCTTAAATCACCCCAATACTTTTCACTTCGACAGAACTGAGTAACTCGTTATAGGCGAGTACCGGGACGTCTGGATAATAGCGTTCGAGCAGCTGTCGAACGAACAAGCGAATCGTCGGCGAGCAGAGAATGACAGCCGACGCGCCATAGCGTTCGAACATTGATAACTGTTCGGCCGTACGTTCGATGATGTCACGCGCCTGATCCGGGTCGAGCGCCAAGTAGTTGCCAAATTCCGTCTTTTGGACGGCGTCTTGAATCAATTGTTCGGTCTGACCGCCGAGCGTGACGACATAAAGCGGGCCGTCCGGCGGGCTGACTTGGTCTGTCAATTGACGGGCCAATCCTTGCCGGCAATACTCGCCGAGGATATCCGCGTCTTTCGTCACTTTGCCGTAGTCGGCCATCGTCTCGAACAGAAGTGGCAAGTTGCGGATGGAGACGTGTTCTTTCAGCAAGTGGCGCAACACTTTTTGGATATCTCCAATCGAGAGGACCGAAGGCGTGACGTCTTCGACGAGCACGGGATGCGTCTCTTTCAAATGTTCGACGAGCTGTTTCGTCTCTTCGCGGCCGAGCAAATCGGCGGCGTGTTTCTTGAGCGTCTCCGTTAAATGCGTCGCCACGACCGAAGGCGGGTCGACGACCGTGTAACCGCTCATCTCGGCACGGGCACGCGTCTCTTCGTCGATCCATAGCGCCGGGAGACCAAACGCCGGTTCCGTCGTCTCAATGCCGTATACTTCCGGGTCTTCGATCCCCGGGCTCATCGCCAAGTAATGATCGAGCAACAATTCGCCTTCGGCGACGACGTTGCCTTTTACTTTGATGCGATATGCGTTCGGTGACAATTGCAGATGGTCGCGTATCCGTACCGTCGGCAGGATGAAACCGAGTTCGAGCGCGAGCTGGCGTCGAATCATGACGACTCGGTCGAGCAGGTCGCCACCTTGTGATTCATCGGCGAGCGGGATCAGCCCGTATCCGAATTCGAACTCGATCGCATCGATTTGTAACAGCGAGACGACGGTCTCGGTCTGGGCCATCGGTTCTTCTTCGGGTAACGGCTCTTCGACGACCCGCTTCATGTTCCGTCTCATCGCATACGCACCATAGAAGGCGACACCGGCAATAAGGATGGTGACCGGGAGCAGACTCGGAGAGATCAACCCGAGCATGATGACGATTGACCCGGCGATATAGAGCAGCGTCGGGTTTTGACCGAGCTGGTCGACGACGTCCTCGCCGAGGTTCCCGTCCGAGACGGCACGAGTGACGATAATGCCGGTCGCTGTCGAGATGAGGAGCGCCGGAATCTGTCCGACGAGCCCGTCACCGATTGTCATGAGCGAGAACGTTTGGAACGCTTGTCCGACCGGAAGGCCCATTTGCACCGTTCCGATGATGATTCCGAAAATCAAGTTGATGACGACGATGATAATGCCGGCGATGGCGTCCCCTTTGACGAACTTCGAGGCCCCGTCCATCGAACCGTAAAAATCGGCCTCACTTTGAATCTTCTTCCGACGGACTTGCGCTTGCTTGTCGTCAATCAACCCCGAGTTCAAGTCGGCATCGATTGCCATCTGCTTCCCTGGCATCGCGTCAAGCGTGAAGCGGGCCGATACTTCCGAAACGCGCTCGGCCCCTTTCGTGATGACGACAAATTGGATGATGACGAGAATCAGGAAGACGACGAACCCGACGAGTACGTTCCCGCCGACGACGAAGTTCCCGAACGTTTCGATGACTTCCCCACCGTATCCGGTCGATAAAATCGAACGGGTCGTCGACACGTTCAAGCCGAGTCGAAACAGCGTCACGATTAGCAAGAGCGAAGGGAAGACCGAGAAGTCGAGGGCTTCCCGGGCGTTCATGGCCACGAGCAGGATGAGTAAGGCGATCAATATATTTACAATAATCAAGAAATCTAACATGAACCCCGGTAACGGGATGACGAGCATGACGACGATCATGAGAACGCCAATCAATACCGCAAAATCTTTAGCTCTTACAGCCAACGCATACTCCTCCTCAAGACGGTTGTTTCAGTTGATACACGAACGCGAGCACTTCGGCGATCGCTTGGTAGAACGATTCGTCGACAGCCTCTCCGATGTCCACCTGGGCATAGAGGGCTCGCGCGAGCGGTTTGTTCTCGACGATGGGAATCTCGTGTTCTTTTGCCACGTCACGGATGTGGAACGCGACACGGTCGACTCCTTTGGCGACGACGAGCGGGGCAAAATCTTTCGAGTCGTCATAGCGAATGACGACGGCGAAGTGAGTCGGGTTCGTGATGACGACGTCCGCGTTCGGAATCTCTTGCATCATGCGACGCATCGCCATCTCCCGCTGTTGTTGCTTGATTTTCGATTTGATGAGCGGGTCACCTTCACTATTTTTATATTCATCTTTGATGTCTTGCTTCGACATGCGAATCGACTTCTCAAAATCAAACCGTTGATAGAAAAAGTCGAACAATGCGAGCGCGAGCAACGCGACGCTCACCCAAAGGCCGAGTTCAATCGTGATACTCGTCAAGGCGACGACCGATTCACGGACGTGCTCGACGGCCATACGCGACAATTTCTCTTGGTTTTGCCAAAGGACGGCGACAGCGGTCGTCAGGATAATCAATAATTTGAATAAGGACTTTAAAAATTCGACGACGGCTTTCATGCTGACAATCCGTTTGACCCCTTTGATGGGATCGATTCGTTCAAGCTTCGGTTGAATCGCTTCTGTCGAGAAGAGCGGACCGATTTGGAAATAGTTGACCAAGACGCCAAAGACGACGGCGACGATGAAGAACGGGGCTAAAATGATTCCGACCCGTAACAATAAATCGACGAGCATACCGGCCATTCCGTCTGACAAGTCGGTCAATAAATACGTCGGCCCGAGCAAATCTTTCGTCAACGTGAACAACTGCTTCCCGATATACGGGCCAAGAAACGACAACATGAGGAACATGGCGAACAAGGCGAACGCCCCGGTCAAGTCGGCGGATTTGGCGACTTGTCCTTTCTTTCGTGAGTCTTGTCGTTTTCGTGGGGTCGCCTTTTCTGTTTTTTCACCTGCAAAAAACTGAAGATCGACCGATAAAGAGTATAGAGGCTTCATGCAACGTCTCCTAAAAGCGTCATAAAATCACGCAACACGTCTTGTAACAACGGGATGAACTGGCTGATCCCATTCAGCGTCAAGCCCATCATGACGACCATCACCGAGAAACCGGCGATGAGTTTGAATGAAAAACCGATGGCGAAGATGTTGAACTGCGGCGCCGATTTCGCAAGGAATCCGAGTGCCAAGTCGACAAGGAGTAGCGATGCCATCATCGGCAAGGCAAGTTGCAACGCGACGAGCATCGTCATCGTCACGACCTTGACGGCCATCATGAGCGACGCCTCGGTGAAGTTGATCATCGGCTGACCGGGCGGATAAATTTGAAAGCTATAATAAATCCCATCGATAAGCAGTAAATGCATATTCGTCGATAACATGATGAACAACGTGAAAATATAATAAAATCGACCGATAAGCGGCGACTGACCACCAAACATCGGGTCGTACGCCGACGCCATCGCCAAACCGAGTTGTAAGTCGATGACACCCCCAGCGATTTGCGGGGCAAAGAACAAGATGTTGATTAAAATGCCGAGCAAGAGCCCAATCAATACTTCATACAACACTTGTACGATGAACGCCTCGCTCATCACAATCGGTTCTGTCACGGTGAACATCGCATAATACGCGAGCAGCGCACTGAACGCGACGCGATGCATGACCGGAAGTTGCCGGGACGAGAAGAGCGGTACACTGACGAAGAAACCGGATAGCCGGGCGAACGTCAAACCGTAAAGGCTGATGAAATCGACGGCGTTCATTTCGAAGCGACCTCGACCATCAGTTCAAAGATCATCCGAGTAAACCCTTCGATTTGTTGCAACATCCATGGACCGAAGATGACGAGTCCGATAAAGACCGAAACGATCTTTGGGACGAATGAGAGCGTCTGCTCTTGAATTTGAGTCGTCGCCTGTAAAATCGAGATGACGAGACCGACGACGAGCGAGATGAGTAAAAGCGGCATCGCAATTTTTAACAATGTCCACACACTCTCTGTCGCCAAATAAATGACCATTTCCTGCGTCATAATCGTTCCTCCTACATACTTCTAAGCAATGACTCCACGATCAAATGCCACCCATCCACTAATACGAACAACAACAGTTTGAACGGTAAGGCGATCATGACCGGCGGTAACATCATCATCCCCATCGACATCAAAACGCTCGCCACGACCATATCGATAATCAAAAACGGCAAGAAAATCATGAATCCGATTTGAAACGCCGTCTTCAGTTCACTGATGGCGTAAGCAGGCACCATCGCGAGGAGCGGAACATCCTCAATCGACTCTGGTTGCTCGTAGTTGCCGTATTTGATGAAGAGCTGCAAATCTTCTTGGCGTGTATATTTTGCCATGAACCGCTTCATCGTATTGCTCGCCTCTTCGAACGCCTCGTCTTGACTGATTTGATCTTCCATGTACGGTGTGAGCGCTTTCTCATTCAAGTCGGATAAAACCGGCGACATGACGAATAACGTAATGAACAGTGCCAATCCGATAATGAGTTGGTTCGGTGGTGTCTGTTGCGTCCCGAGTGCCGGTCGGATGAACGACAAGACGACGACGACACGCGTAAAGCACGTCATGAGTATAAGGAATGACGGGGCGAGCGTCAGGAGCGTCAAGACGACTAACAGTTTAATGGACGTCGACGTACTGTCTGGCGTCTCTAAATTGATTAATTGCTCAATCGTCGTCATTGATTCTTCCTCGCTTGCTCAATTTGGGCCAATTGTTGTTTAAACGTATCTAAAAATGCGGAGCCGTTCGAACCGGTTACCGGCAAATGTTCTGTCACTTCCTCATCGAGCGTATCTGCCTCGACACGATCGATCAATTGAATCGATTCCCCGACACCGAGCACATACACTTGATCGCCGAGTTTGACGAGTTGGACCGATCGATCTTTCCCGAGCGGAACACCGCCTAAATGTTTCATATGTTGGGCCGTCTTCACCCCTTGCGTCCGAGCGCTCAACCAGCGCATCAAGACGAGAAAACCACCGATGACGACGACGAGGCTGAGAATAACCTGAATCAGTGTGCCAATCGTTGAAACGGTAGTCGACTCCGTTTTCGGGGCCTCTGTCTGTTCTTGCTGTTGCTCGAACTGCTTCTCGACGGTGGCGGCCTCAACCGTGGCCGGTCCATACAGACCGACCACGAGAAGGAAAATCAACCACCATTTGTTCATTGTGCGACCGTTTTAGAGACCGCTTCAATGACACGTTCTGCGTTGAACGGCTTCACGATGAAGTCTTTCGCCCCAGCTTGAATCGCGTCAATGACCATCGCTTGTTGCCCCATCGCCGAACACATGATAACTTTCGCGTTCGAGTCGAATCCACGAATCTCTTTCAATGCTGCGAGTCCGTCCATTTCCGGCATCGTGATGTCGAGCGTGACGAGATCCGGTGTGAGTTCACGATACTTCGCGACCGCATCCACCCCGTTCTCGGCCTCCCCGACCACTTCAAACCCGTTCTTCGTTAAAATATCTTTAATCATCATGCGCATGAACGCCGCATCGTCTACTACTAAAATCTTTGCACTCATTTTTCTTCCTCCTTAAACGATTCCAATCCGCTCATGCGGTTGAATGATTTCTGTCACGCGCACCCCGAAGTTCTCTTCGATGACGACGACCTCGCCACGGGCGATGCGCTGTTGGTTCACATAAATATCGACCGGTTCGCCTGCCAACTTATCGAGCTCGATAATCGAGCCTTGCGACAGTTCGAGCACTTCCCGGACCGAGCGTTTCGTCCGGCCAAGCTCGACCGTCACGTTGAGCGGCACATCATACAAGAGACCAAGGTTGGCCGGTGCCGCCTCGTTTGAGGTCGGTGCATGAAGTGGCATGAACTCGGCTTGACTGACAGCGACTTCTGGTGCTGACTTTGGTTCCGGACGTGGCGCTACAGCCTGTGCTTGGGGCTGTGGCGGCGCTTGCTTGACCGGTTCCGGTTTCGGTGCTGGTGCTGGCGACGGCGCCGTCGCAGCCATCAGTTCGTTGACGAGCTGCTTCCCGAACTTGATTGGCGCGATTTGAACGATTTTCGAATCGATTAACGTCCCGACTTTCAAGTTGAACTCGATTAACACCATCGTCTCCCACAGTTCGAGTCGATCGATAATCGTCTGCGTCTTCGTCGCATCGAACACTTCGACGAGCGGCGGTGAGATGTCGATTTTCTTCGAGAAGACGGTCGAGAGTGACGTTGCCGCAGCTCCCATCATCTGATTCATCGCCTCTTGGACGGCCGATAATCGAATCTCGTCAAGTCCATCCGGATCGACACCGACGCCGGTGCCACCGAGCATCAAATCCGAGATGATCGCGGCATCCTCTCGCGTCAAGACGAGGACGTTCTCACCTTCTAACCCTTCGGTGTAGCCGACACGAAGTGCGACATGCGGCGTCGGATAACGCTCGCGCAACGCGTCGACTGTCACTTCGCTGACGATCGGTGTCGTAATCTCGACTTTTTGTTGGAGTAAAGTCGACAACGCCGTCGCCGAGTTCCCAAACGAGATATTACCGATTTCACCGAGCGCGTCGCTTTCCATCGAGTCTAGATGCACTTCTTGTTTTGTTTCAGTTGACGAGGTACTCTCGCTCGTCCCTCGCAGTAACGCGTCGATTTCATCTTGTGACAACATCTCACTCATTGCTCTTCCTCCTTCACCCGGTGTAACACTTGAACCGCCATCCGCTTCCCGCTCACACCGGCTTGCCCTTTGAACACTTTATTTTCCCCTACCATGACCGATAGCGGCTCTTTCACTAATTGGTCGAGCGTCAAACAGTCGCCAATCTCTAAATGCAACAAGTCACCGAACGTGATCGTCGTCTCACCGAGTAGTGAAACGACCTCGACGGACGAGTTCATCAGCTGGGCCTTGAGTGGCTCTTTACTGTTACCTGTCGCGTTACGCCGGTTCGCCTCTTGCATCCAATAATGACTCGACAGTTTGGACAGAATCGGTTCGATCGTCACGAACGGCAAGCAGACGTTGATCGTGCCGCTCACTTCCCCAATCGTCACGCCAATCGAAATTAAGACGACCGTCTCGTTCGGCGAGACGAGTTGGAGAAACTGCGGGTTCACTTCGACCGCGGCCATCTGTGACTTCACCTCGGCAATCGACTCCCAGGCGTCCCCGTAGGAAGCGAACGCTCGCTTGTACAGTTGCGTCAAGATGCGCATCTCGATTTCCGTGAAACTGTCGACTTTCTCAATCTCGACACCTGGTCCTCCGAGCAGACGGTCGAGCATCGCATAGGAGATGTTCGGGTTGACCTCGATGATGAAGCGTCCGTTAAGCGGCGGTGCTTCAATCAAATTGATCATCGTCATGCTCGGGATGGAATGGATGAATTCGTCGTACGGCAACTGTTCGACCGAGTTCACGGTGAACTGAACGTACGTCCGTAGCTGCGCCGAGAAAAACGTCGTCAGCATGCGCGCAAAGTGCTCGTGGATTCTCGTCAGGCTTCGAATTTGGTCTTTCGAGAAGCGGACGGCCCGTTTAAAGTCATACTGCCGGACTTTCCGCTCTTCTTCTTGTGCCAAAAACGAGTCTGCTTCGACATCGCCGCTACTTAACGCGGATAACAAGGCATCAATTTCTTGTTGAGATAATACTTCTCCCATGATGCCACCTCACTGTATGATTTTCTTCGTCATATAGACGCGTTGAACTTCGCCTTCCTCGAGGAGGCTGTTCAATTGTTCGCGCAACGACTGTTCAAACTTTTGCATGTCTTCTTTCGTCGTGAGTTGCGCTTTCGTCATCCCCGCCAAATCCCCGAGGATGACGTTATGGACTTGGAACTTCCGGAGTTCTAAGTTTTCTCTCGTTTCAACCGCGTCCGTGACGATGGTGAACTGGACGTTGATGAACCGCTCGTCTTGGATGTTCGTCGTCATGTCATCGGTCGTGAAGCTGCGTTCGGCGAGTTCTTCTGCCGTCACCGGCTTCGTCTTCGCCGTCACGTTGTCACCGAACAAATATTTATAAGTCATAAACCCGGCCCCACCCATGACGAGCAACACGACGAGCATAATCAGCACCATCTTCATGGCGCCGCCTTTTGGTTTCTCTTCACTCATCTTCTTCACCTCTTGTCACTGTCGTTCCAATCAATCCGACCGTGCGATAAAATGCTGATGCGCGATCGACGACTTCTTGCTTTGACTCTTTGACGATATACGTCTTGCCGTTAAATAAATGGATGATCGTGTCCGGCTCCGCCTTGACCGTCTCGATGAACAAGGCGTTCAACACGAACGCTTCACCCCGTAGCGCTGTGACGTGAATCATTAGCGTTTCAAGTTGACGAGTTCTTGTAAAATCTCGTCCGATGTCGTGATGATGCGGGTGTTCGCTTGGAAACCGCGCTGTGCGACGATCATTTCTGTGAATTCTTCTGACAAGTCGACGTTCGACATTTCAAGCGCACCGGAGACGAGTTCACCGCGGCCGTTCCCGCCAGCAGCACCAATTTGAGGCGCACCTGAGTTTTGTGATTGTAGAAAGTTATTTGCGCCAATTTTAGAAAGTCCAGCATTGTTCGCAAAGTTAGCAGTAACAATATATCCAGCTGTTTGAAGATTACCCGCGGCATCGACATAACTGACTTGTCCATCTTTTCCGATTGACAATGACCGCGCATCTGTAGGAATCTGTATTTTTCCATAAGTAGTTGAACCTGCTGCCACGTCAGCTTGAGTAATGTTAGGAATATTTCCCAAAAGGTTAGGAGCTGCTAAGTTTGCAGCCGGTTTGCCCCCCGTACCCAATAAATACGTCCCATCACCAGTCACCAAGTTACCTTGGTTGTCTGTATAGAAGTTCCCAGCTCTCGTATATTGCGCTTGTCCGTTTACCATTGTCACAAAGAATCCTTCACCCGAAATTCCTACGTCAAGCGCGCGTCCCGTATTTTGCATCGCGCCTTGGTTATATACGTTATCAACTGTCGCCATCGTGCCGCCGAGACCGACTTCTTTCGGGTTAATCCCCCCCGTCGTTGTTCCATTACCTGAAGAGGCACTACCGACTTGCTGGCTGACGAGGTCTTTGAACGTGACGCGGCCCTTTTTATAGCCGAACGTGTTGACGTTGGCGATGTTGTTCCCGACGACGTCAAGCTTGGATTGGAAGTTCTTCAGTCCACTGATTCCTGAGTACATTGCTCTTAACATGATAATTCCTCCTATGCTTGTTTGATGGACGTGATGTCGTACACGCTGACGGACGTACCGTCTTCTAGGTCGGCCATGTAGCCGGCCTCATCCGTTCTTGAGATCGAGACGACACGGGCTGACCCTCGAATCGTCTCGGTCGCTGTCTCGGTTTTGTAGTCGATGGTCTTTCCGATCATATTGCTGAACTCGGAAATCGAGGACATATGCCGATCAACGAGCACCGAGTCGAGTTGTTTCGAGATCGTCTGCATCTGTTCGAGCGAAGAGAACTGCGCCATCTGGGCGATGAACTCACGGTCTTCCATCGGCGACATCGGGTCTTGGTTCGCGAGTTGTGCGAGAAGCAGTTTCAAGAACATGTTCTTGTCGTACTGGTTCGTCGCTTTCGGTGCGGATTGATCGGGCAACGAATAGTCACTCGTCTTCGGTTGGATGGTCGTCATCGTCAGATTCTCCTTTCGGCTGTTGCTGCCCTTCCCGTTCAGCGTCAGGTTGTTCGCCGCTTGAAGTCGGCGTTTTGGCATCAAGCGCCTGTTGTGTCAAGTTCACCTCGATGCGGACGTTCGGCGTGAGCGGTTGCAGCGTCTGATGCAATTGTTGAAGTTGTGATTGAAGCAGTTGTTTCGCATCTTGGTTGCTCGCGAACAACTTGACGACGAGCTCTCCGTTTTGACGTTCCAACTTCACGACAAGCTCACCGAGTTGTTCTGGATAGAGCCGGACCGTGAACACTTTCGATCCGTCCGCTCCACTTTGGAATGGGGCTCGTTGCAGTGCCGCCTCGATTCGCGCTTTCAAATTTTCAGGCAACGAACTCTTCGAAGCGTACATCACGGTGTCGACATCGATTTGAGGTCTCGTCCACGTCCCGCCTTTTGGCAACAGTTCGAGCGATTCTTTCACGATTGTCGTCAACGGGGTTTCAGGTTGTTTTCCTTCGGGTAAAGTGTTTTGAGCCTGGCCAAACGTCCCGTTAAATTGCGTCACGATTTGCTGCACGATGCGGACGTTCGTCTCGAACCCGCCTCGCGTCGACATGGATGGCACATCCCGTTTCAAATCACGTTCAATCATTGCTGGAATGATCGAAGCATGCGCCGTCTGCTTCGTTCCGTCTAACACGTGTGCCACGACGTTGGTCGCGGGCACCATCGCCTCTGGTGACATCGATTCTAAAGATGCCGCTTCCGTCAGCAAGCTCGTATAGGCGTCCATGAACTGGCGATAGGCGTCTCGTGGCAAGCCTTTTAACCACTCGAGACTGTCCGGCTGTTGCAGCCATCGCTCGAGCTCTGACGAGAGTTCTTCGGTCGGCAATGATTGAGCCGATTCACCGTCTGACTTGACCGGTTGCTGCGGCGTATCTGTGAACGACCCGAGCATGGAAGTGAGCAATTGTAAAAAATGACCTGTCGGAGAAGCACCCGCTTCCCCGTTTTTTTGTGCCGTTCCTTGCACGGCTTGTCCGAGTAACGCGATATTCATTGATTCGACCTCCTCCCTATTGCAACAGCTGGGTGACAACGGCGGCCCGTTGTGCATCCATTCGGCCAAGTATGTCGGCTTGTTGTTTTGGTGATAGTTCTTTTAACAGTTTGGCCACCTGTGGGCTCTCTAACTCGTTCATGATGGCCGCAGCCTGTTTGGCCGACATCTCTTCGTAGACGCGTGACACGTCGGACGTCGTCGCCTCGACTTCTGCAGCGGCACTCAGTTCGGCGATGAGACGGTCACGTTCTTTGATGAGACGTGACACTTCCTCTTGTCTTGCCTTCACTTCATTCGTCAATTCGACGTTTTCATTACGCAGTTTCTCGATTTCAGCGTTGGCCACTTTCAACCGGTTCGTAGCATCCGAATCAATCCCTGTCACGTTCACGCTCTTTTCCGTCACCGGTTCTTGCTTCGTTTCGATGAACGGTACCGATAAGAGTGGGCGATCCATCGCATAGTTCATGACGACGATACCTCCGACGAGTAGGAAGATCGCCGGGATGAGGACAAGGGCGACCAACAACTGGACTCCACGTCTACTGTTCTCTTTTTCCATCCGCTTACTTCCCTTTCCCGTGGTGAATGACGGCGAGCTCGTCAATGAAGGATTGCTCCGTCGCTTTTGTGGCGGCAACTTCTTGTTGGCTCGCCTTCTCATGGAGCGTCACGTATTTTTTCTCTTCGACGACTTTCCCGAGCAGACGCTCTTGCGCCAAATGATAGCGATTGCGCGATTGGGTCACGACGAGCTGTTGCGTCTCGATTTGTCGCTTCAGCAGGTCGCGCATCTTCTCGCGATACTGTGACATGAGCAAGTCGACCGTACCAGACTGTTCATCCTGACTCTTCATAAGCGACTCATACGTGACGAGCAGACGGTATAACGCTTCCATATCTGCCTCAAATCGTGCCTTCAACGACCTCATCTCGGTCGCCGTCTCTTCTTTTTCATGTTCAGCGATCGGCATGATTCGTTCTAGTAATAATCTGTTCATCTGTCACCTCTTGCGATTCCGGCCAACCGCTCGATTGTTTGCTCGAACGACGCCTCTTCTTCAATCGATTGCTTCAAAAACGTCAGCAGCCCCGGATAGTGATCGATGGCCGTGTCAATCGCTGGATTCGTCCCTTTTTTGTATGCACCGATATTGATTAAGTCTTCTGCGTCCAGGTACGTGGCGAGCCAGCTGCGGAACGTGATCGCATCTTCGCGATGTAGCGGTGAGGCGATTTGGTTCATGACCCGACTAATCGACTTCAACACGTGAATGGCCGGGAACTGGCCACGGTTCGCGAGGGCACGGTCCATGACGAAGTGACCATCGAGTATCCCGCGAACGGCATCGGCAATCGGTTCGTTCATGTCGTCCCCATCGACGAGTACGGTGTAAAACGCCGTGATGGAGCCGGTGACAGCCGTCCCGCTCCGCTCGAGTAGTTGCGGCAACATGGCGAAAACGGACGGGGTGTACCCTTTAGATGTCGGGGGTTCGCCTGTGGCGAGCCCGATTTCACGTTGCGCCATCGCGAAACGCGTCACCGAATCCATCATCAACACGACTTCTTTCCCTTGGTCGCGGAAATACTCGGCAATCGCCGTTGCCGTATAGGCACCTTTCAATCGGACGAGTGGCGGTTGATCGCTCGTCGCCACGATGACGACCGAACGCGCCATCCCTTCTGGCCCGAGCTCTTTCTCGATAAACTCTTTCACTTCCCGCCCCCGCTCACCAATCAACGCGATGACGTTAACGTGTGCGGACGAGCGTTTGGCGATCATGCCGAGCAATGTCGACTTCCCGACACCCGATCCGGCAAACAAGCCGACCCGTTGTCCTTTGCCGACGGTCAATAGCCCGTCGATGACGCGGACCCCGGTCGATAAGGAGTCGAGGATTCGCGGCCGTTCGAGCGGGTTCGGCGGCTTGCGCAATACGTCGTATCGTTTTGCCGGGCGCTTACCTTCCCCGGATAACGGACGGCCGAGCCCATCGAGCACTTGACCAATCAACTCGAACCCGACCGGCACTTGGAGCATGCGGCCGGTCCCTTTGACGATACAACCGGGTGCGATTTGAGTCGTCTCGCCGTAAGGCATGAGGAGCACGCGCGCATCGTTGAATCCGACGACTTCCGCTTCAACGGCTGGACCGTTCGGCAACTCGATGAGGCACCGCTCACCGATGAACGCGCTCGGCCCGCTCGCTTCGATCATCAATCCGACGACGCGACAGACGCGCCCGACTTTCCGGACGTATTCGTCTTCCGGTGACCGGGAGACGGTCTCCGTGACGAGATCAATAAGCCCCATCGGCCAATACCTCCTCGATCGTCGCCCGAATCCGTTCCAAACTGTAGGACATGTCGCGCTCACTGCCGTGGTGCGGCGTCTCGATTCGGACGCTCACCTCATCTAGCGACGCGTCGGCCCGATATTTCATCAACGGTGCATTGTCCGTCTGCCACATCGTCTCGAACCGTTGAATCGAGGCGAGGCGGGTCGGATGGACATAGATGGTCAAACTGTCGGCGTCGGGCTCACGCAAGACTTGGTCACGAATCAGATCGGCGAACAGCTGCTCATCTTTTCGGATGAGGTCGGTCGTCAACTTGGCGGCGACCTCGACCGCGAGCTCGACGAGTTGGCGTTCGGCCGAGCGCCACTTCTCGTCGTATAACTGTTCGAGTTCGACGAGCACCGTGTTCAATCGGGTCGTCAACTCATCGAACGTCGCCTTCCCTTCGCCATGCCCTTGGTCAAACCCCGCGGCATAGCCTTCGTTGTAAGCCGCTTCAAGCGCCTCGGCTTTCAAGCGCTCAATCGTCTCTTCTGCGGCGTGCCACCGTTCGCTGGCTTCGGCTTCTTCTTGCCTGAGTTTTTCATAACGGGCCGCGATTCCTGACTCGTGATCGATCTCGGGTACTACCTCAACCGCCTCAAACAACGGCTTCGAGTCGATCCGTTGCGGCTCGAACGCTGTCGCCCGTCCTCGTTTAATCACATTAGACAACGATGTCATCTCCTCCACCGCGACTGATCACGATTTCTCCGACGTCTTCTAGGCGACGGATAATCCCGACGATACGACTTTGCGCTTCTTCGACGTCACGCAACCGCACAGGTCCCATGAATTCCATGTCTTCTTTGAACGTATCCACCATTCGCTGTGACATGTTTTTGAAGATGATTTGTTTGACTTCTTCGGACGAGACTTTGAGCGCGAGCAGGAGATCGTCGTTCGCCACTTCCCGGATAATCCGTTGTATCGCCCGCGAGTCGAGCGTGACGATATCTTCGAACACGAACATCCGCTTTTTGATCTCTTCGGCGAGCTCCGGGTCTTCGATTTCAAGCGCATCGAGAATCGTCCGCTCCGTCGTCCGGTCGACGCCGTTGAGCACTTCGACGACCGCTTCGATTCCACCAGACTGCGCGTAGTCCTGCATGTCGGTCTGCGACAAGTTCTTCTCGAGAATCTGCTCGACTTCATGGATGACGTCCGGGTTGAGCCGGTCCATCGTCGCAATCCGTTTGGCGACTTCCGATTGAATCTCAGGCGGCAGTTCGGATAAAATTTGTCCTGATTTGACCGGCTCGAGGTGAGCCAAAATCAACGCGATCGTTTGCGGATGCTCGTTTTGGATAAAGTTGAGCAACTGCTTCGGATCGGCTTTTCGCGCGAACTCGAACGGTCTGACTTGGAGCGTCGAGGTGAGACGGTGGATGAGGGCCATCGCCTTCTCTTCCCCGACCGCTTTTTCAAGCACCGTCTTCGCGAAGCCGATGCCACCTTGCGTAATGTAGCTCTGTGCCATCGCGAGCTCATGGAACTCGCCCATGATCGTCTCTTTCTGTTCAGGCGATACTTTTTTCAGTGCCGAGATTTGTAGCGTCAACTGCTCCATCTCTTCTTCGGACAGATGCTTGTACACGTTCGCCGCGACTTCTGGTCCGAGCGAGATCATGAGCATCGCCGCTTTTTCTCGGTTCGATTGTTTTGCATAGTTCACGGTACTCACTCCTCAGACATCCAAGTACGAAGAAGCTTGGCGAACTCTTCTGGGTTGCTCTCTGCCAATTTCTCCAACTGTTTCTTCTTGACGGCGCCTTCGCCTCGTTCTTCAAGGTCGAGGTCCGGCACTTCGTCTTCATATGGGACTTCCCACTCGTTCGTCTCAGCGAGCGGCTCTTGCTTGCGCTTGCGTAGTGCGAAGAAGACGAGGGCGAGTAGGACGACCGCGCCGGCTGCGGCCGCATACATCCACCATGGCGTCGCTTGCTCGGTCGTCGCGACCGCTTCCGCTTCTGCGAACGGGCGAGACACGACGACGACTTTTTGTTCCAATTCCGCTTCCGTGAGGGCTTCGCCCGTCTTCGCGAGCGATGTGCGGATAATCGAATACATCATCGTCTCGAGGTCACCTTCGAGTTGCGGGTCAATCGTCGTCGCCCCGTTCGGTGGTTCGACGATGAGCTGGACACCGAGGTCTCGAATCGTGTACGGCGCGTTTTGGATCTGTTTTGTGATGCGATTCACTTCATAGTTGATGATTTCATGATTTTTCTCGCTCTCTTCGTTACCGGTACCCGTCGCGGCTGGGAAGTTGACCGTGTCGTTCTCGGCCGTCCCGGCTGCTGTTTGCGCTCCGGTCCCGCCTGTGTACGCCTCGGCGATTCGTTCGGCCGATGTGACGATCCCTTCCATGCTGTCTTCATTGACCGGGGTGACGAGGTTTTGCTCTTCTGCCGTCTGCGTCGTGTCGATGTCGGCTGTGACCGATACGAGCACGCTACGCTCACCGAGAAGCACCGAGAGCATCTGTTGAATCTGTTGACGTACGTCTTTCTCGACTTGGCGCTTCAAAGCGAGCGGGTCGGTCGAGCCACCGCCGACCATCGTCGACTGGTCCAGGTCGTAATACGTGAAGTATTGGTCCATAATCGAGATGTTTTCCGGCTTCAAGTTCGGTACGCTCTTACTAATCAAGTGATACAGTCCTTTCACCGTCGCCGGTTCGAGTGACGTCCCAGCACCAAGGTTCAAGACGATTGACGCCGTCGGTTCGCCTTGGTCCTCTGCTAGAAAGACAGACTTCTCGGGTAGCGAGATGATGACTTTTGCCTGATTGATGCCTTCGATTTGCGTGATCAATCGTTCGAGCTCGGTTTGCATCGCGCTTCGTTCGATCACGGCCATCTCACGGTCGGTCGTCCCGAACCCGGCGTTGTCGCTGAAAAAGCTATAATCGATGGCACCCGACTTCGGGATTCCAGCCGCGGCCAAATTGACTTTCAACTGGTCGACCCGTTCGCTCGGGACATAAACACTCACCCCGTTCGAGGTCGCTTTAATTTCTGATTT
Source organism: Exiguobacterium sp. s150 (assembly GCF_018618435.1). Lineage (NCBI taxonomy): Bacteria > Bacillati > Bacillota > Bacilli > Caryophanales > Exiguobacterium > Exiguobacterium sp. s150. The sequence goes on from NZ_JACSMC010000001.1 coordinate 164,143, forward strand.
CACTCCGTCAGCCGTCAGCTTCTCAGTCACTTCTCCGGCTTCTTGGGCCGACAAGTTCGTGTACAGAGGCGCCATGTTCGGTCGTGCGAGCAACATGGTCAAGACCACCGCGACGAGTAATACGCCGGCGATGACGATGCCCCAAAAGATTTTACGGTTCTTCGGCAACGCTTGGAGCGAACCCGTCAGTGAACTGAATCGTTCTTTTAACTTCTCATTCATCGCAACTCGTCATCCTCTACATTAAACTTGCATTCGCATCATTTCTTGATAGGCTTCGACAGCCTTGTTCCGCACCTCAATCGCGAGTTGCATCGCTATCGACGACTCTTCACTTTGAATCATCACTTGATGAAGGTCGGCTTTTCCGACGGCAAGGTCGGCGCGAGCCGCACTCGTCGCCTGTTGCACGTCGTTCAACGAGCGCATCGCCTCATTCAAATACGATCCAAATTGAGATGGCGTATCTTTCACCGGGTTCACCCCGGTCGGTTGAGTTCCAATCATCGAAATCGGATTGATTTGCATCCGTCTTCACTCCTTATCCTTTACCAATTTCCATCGCTTTGACGAGCATCGCCTTCGTCGCATTCATCGCCGCCACGTTGGCCTCGTATGAGCGGGTCGCCCCCATCAGGTCGACCATCTCTTTTAACAAGTCCACGTTCGGCAACTGCACGTAGCCGCGTTCGTCCGCGTCGGGATGCGACGGGTCATAAGACAATTTATAAGGCGCCTCGTCCTCGACGATTCGTGCCACTTGCACGCCGCCCGAGACGGCGTTCGATAACTGTTTTCGAAACGGCGCTTCCTGAAGCACCGTCATCTTACGCGTATACGGCTGCCATTCTCCATCGACAAGTTTGCCGCGTGTCGTCTGCGCGTTCGCGATATTCGCTGAGACGGTGTCCATCCGTAACCGTTGTGACGTCAGCGCCGTCGCTGAGATATGAAAACTATCAAACATCCCCATCGTTAACGTCCTCCTCGTATCACCGTCTTCAAACCACCGAGCCGACGGTTGAGTTGTTCCATCATCGCCTCATATTGCAATTGGTTCCGCGCTAGTTCACTCATCTCGAAATCGAGGTCGACGTTATTCCCGTCACTGCGCATCGCACCTCCTGCACGGTCGACGATTTGGCTCGTCGCCCGCTCGCTCGGTCGCCCGCCGGCAAGTTTCAACCGCATCTCGTTCGATAGCGTCTGTTCGAAGACGGCTTGTTTCGCTTTAAAATTCGGGGTATCGATATTCGACAAATTATGACTGATCACTTTCTGGTGTAAGACCGAATGGTTGATCGCTTGCTTCATCAACTGATAGTCGGTGCCAATCCATTTCATGCGGCTCACTCGCTTTCACATAAAGATGCATGTATATACCTTATTTGGAAATTCTACTATTACATTGAAACAAATCTGTAACAGTTCTGAAAGATATTTTTAGGAAAACAGGTAAATGGTCTAGCTTCTTTTTGTCGAATTTACGACATATTCTGAAAATAATTACTTTTGCACTAAAAAACCCGTTCTTTCATTCGAAAGAACGGGTTTTTGGACCTAAAGCGGTCTTTATCTAGCGATTGTAAGGCTGTTCGTGATGAACTTGCTCTGTTTCAATTAGATTTCAGCTTCTGTAACTCAAACAAGAAATTATCATTCAGTATCTTGATATAGGTTCCTTTCATCCCGAGCGAGCGAGATTCGATGACGCCGGCGCTCTCGAGCTTCCGTAGCGCGTTGACGATAACCGAACGAGTGATTCCCACTCTATCGGCAATTTTGGAAGCAACTAACAATCCTTCGTTTCCACCGAGCTCTTCAAAGATGTGCTCAATCGCTTCGAGTTCAGAATACGAGAGGGAGTTGATCGCCATTTGCACGACTGCCTTCTTCCGGGCAGACGCCTCGGCTTCCGCCGCTTTTTCACGCAAGATCTCCATCCCAACGACTGTCGCGCTATATTCTGCGAGGACGAGGTCGTCTTGCGTGAATTCGTTATTCAAGCGTCCGAGCACGAGCGTGCCGAGACGTTCGCCGCCGCCGATAATCGGAACGATCGTCGTCTTCGATTCGAGAAAGAGTTCGCGGTTCTCAACCGGGAACGCCGTATATTCGCTATCGATATCGATATTTTCCGTCGTCTCTTTCACGTTGAACAAGTTCGACGCATACGGCTCCGGGAACTGGCGGTCGACAAGGAACGCCTTCATCCGCTCATTTTCAATCTGTTGTTTGATCGCAAAGCCGAGCAAGCGGCCGCGACGGCTGACGATGAATGTGTTCGCCTCAAGCACTTCACGCATCTTGTCCGCCATCTCTTTAAAGTCGACGTGCGCGCTCGCCTCTTGTTGAAGCATCGTGTTCAATTGGCGTGTTTTATCTAGTAAGTTCATAGTTCTGATTTTCCTCCCTGTATGTGCATACAGAATCTTATAGTATATATTGGCTTAAGTCTCGATCTTCCGCAATCGAACCGACTTTTTCTTTGACGTAAGCAGGTGTGATTTGAACGTTCGTCTGTGGCATGTCGGCCGCCTCGAACGACAAGTCCTCGAGCACACGTTCCATGATCGTATAAAGGCGACGTGCGCCGATGTCATCCGTCTCGCGGTTGACGTGCGTCGCAATCTTCGCAATCTCTTCAATCGCCTCATGGGTGAACTCGACCCCGATCTCTTCAGACTCGAGGAGCGCCGTATATTGCTTGATGAGCGCTTGCGACGGTTCGGTCAAAATCTTGACGAAGTCTTCTTCCGTCAAGCTGCTCAGCTCGACGCGAATCGGGAAGCGCCCTTGCAGCTCCGGAATCAAATCGGACGGCTTCGCCATATGGAACGCTCCGGCCGCGATGAAAAGGACGTGATCCGTTTTGACGGGACCGTATTTTGTCACGACCGTCGACCCTTCGACGATTGGCAGGATGTCGCGCTGGACGCCTTCACGCGAGACGCCGGCATGGTCTTGCGACTTCGTGGCAATCTTGTCGATTTCATCGACGAAGATGATCCCCATCTGTTCGCTACGCTGCACGGCCTCGTCATGGACCTCGTTCATGTCGAGCAAGTTCTCCGCTTCTTCGGCGATGAGGAGCGGGCGGGCCTCACGGACCGTGATTTTCCGCTTCTTCCGTTTCTTCGGCACGATTTGTCCGAGCATGTCTTGAAGGTTCGACAGCCCTTCCATCCCTTGCCCTTGGAACAAGTCGACCGTCTGCTTCTCTTCCAAATCGACTTCAATCAACCGTTCCTCCAACTCGCCGAGCTCGAGCAGGCGCCGAAGCTGGGCCCGATCGCTCGCTTGTGTCGAGTCGGTCGCCGGTTCTGCCTGTTGCGCCTGACCGCCAAACAGTGCCTCGAAAGGGTTCGAGGCTGTCGGGGCGGCTTTCGCCTTCCCTTGAAGCGCATCGAGGATCCGCTCCTTGGCGACGGCTTCGGCTTGGTCTTTGACGCCTTCCTTCTTGTCTTCTTTGACGAGACGGACTGACGCCTCAACGAGGTCCCGGACCATCGATTCGACGTCGCGGCCGACGTAGCCGACTTCTGTGAACTTCGTCGCCTCGACCTTGACGAACGGGGCACCGACGAGTTTGGCGAGACGGCGGGCAATCTCGGTCTTCCCGACACCGGTCGGGCCAATCATCAAGATATTTTTCGGCGTCACTTCATCCCGAAGGTCCGCGCTCAGCTTTTGACGGCGATAGCGGTTACGAAGTGCGATCGCGACTGCCCGTTTCGCATCTTTTTGGCCAATGACGAAGCGGTCTAGTTCCGACACGATTTGGCGTGGTGTCAATTCACGTTTCATTTCGAATCGCCTCCAATTGTTTCGACAATGACTTGGTCGTTCGTATAGACACATAGCTCTCCAGCAATCTCGAGTGCGGCTCGCGCGATCTCTTCGGCCGATTTTTCTGGCGAGTAGCGGACGAGGGCCCGCCCCGCAGCCAGGGCGTAATTGCCGCCCGACCCGATAGCGAGGATGCCGTCATCCGGTTCAATCACTTCGCCGTTACCTGAGACGAGAAGCAAGTGATCGGCGTCCATGACGATGAGGAGCGCTTCGAGCTGACGGAGCATTTTATCGCCGCGCCACTCTTTCGCGAGTTCGACGGCCGCCCGCGGCAAATTCCCGTTATACATCTCGAGCTTTGACTCGAACTTCTCGAACAGGGTGAACGCGTCGGCGACGCTACCGGCGAAACCGGCTACGACTTTTCCGCCATAGAGCCGGCGTACTTTTTTCGCTTTGTTCTTCATGATGACCGCGTTTCCGAGCGTGACTTGTCCGTCCCCGCTCATTGCGCCTTTGCCTTCGTGTCGGACTGCAAAAATCGTTGTTGCATGGAACATAGTATGACCCCCTACTTTCTCGGATGTGTTGCTTGATAGACCGCCCTCAGCCGTTCGGTCGACACATGCGTATAGCGCCCCGTCGTCGACAGCGATTCGTGGCCGAGTAATTCTTGGACGGCACGAAGATCAGCCCCGCGTTCTAATAGATCGGTCGCAAAGCTGTGGCGGAGCGAGTGTGGTGTCAACGGCTTCTGGAGACCACCGCGTTTCCGTAGCCGCTTCATAACATACCGGATTTGGTCTGTTGTCACTCGATTCCCGTTTTGACCGAGAAATAAAGCCGTTTCCTCGGCACTAGTATGCGCCTGTCTGACGAGCAGATAGCGGTCGAGCGCTTCCATCGCATATTTGCCGAGCGGGATGTAGCGTTCCTTCTTCCCTTTCCCGACGACATGGACGAAGGCGAGCGCCTTGTCATACGACGCGAGGTCCATTCCGCACAGTTCCGCCACGCGCATCCCGGTGCCATACAGCATCTCGACGATGGCGACGTCACGTGCGCGCATAAACGGGTCCTCCTCGGCTGCCGCGGCATGAAGCAGCTGTTCTACCTCACTCGGGACGGCAAACGTCGGCAACGACTTGCGTCGCTTCGGTGACGTCAGGCCATGAAACAGCGGTTCCCCCCCGTTTTCACGGGCGATGAACTTCCCGAACTGCTTCAGGCAAGATACTTTTTGCGAGACGGTCGTCGTCTTGGCGTCCGCCTCGTAAAGAGCATATAAATAACGCCGCGCCGACTCCACATCATACGGATCGAGATGCGTCGTTTGGCAATATGCGGCGTACTGGTCAAGCGTCTGCCCATAAGAGCGTTTCGTATGAGGCGACAGTCGTCGTTCGACTTGGCAATAGCGTAAAAATGATTGTTGATCCTCGCCGAATCCCATTCGCTCGCCCCCTTGTTTTTGGCATAAAAACGCCTGTTCCCGTCAAATCGAAATTAGCATAGCATACAGAAAGTAAGGTGACAATAGATAGCCCTTCAATAATCTGAAAATTTTCAAAGTGTTGTACAAATTACACAATTGAAATTTAAATTCAGAAAAAAGGAAGCCAAATAATGGCTCCCTTCCCTTAAATCTCTTTATACTGTTGGATCGTCTCAAGGGCACGATTGGCGTATTTCTCGTAGCGTTCTTGTTTCTTCATTTTCTTCGGCGCGTCTTCAAGCGACGGCACAAGTCCAAAGTTTGCGTTCATCGGTTGGAAGTGCTTTCCGTCCGTCGTCGTGATGTAGTGCGCCATCGAACCGAGCATCGTCTCACGTGGGAGCACGACCAACTCTTCCCCTTGAATCAGTTTGGCCGCATTGATTCCGGCAAGGAGTCCTGAAGCGGCAGACTCGACGTAACCTTCGACGCCCGTCATTTGTCCGGCGAAGAAGAGTGTGTCACGCGTACGCGCCTGATATGTCGGCTTGAGCAAGTTCGGCGAGTTGATGAACGTGTTACGGTGCATCACACCGTAACGGACGATCTCAGCGTTCTCTAGTCCCGGGATGAGTTGGATGATTCGTTTCTGCTCGCCCCATTTCAAATGGGTCTGGAACCCGACCAAGTTGAAGAGCGTGCCGGCCGAGTTGTCTTGACGAAGTTGTACGACCGCATGCGGACGCTTATTCGTCTTCGGATCTTCAAGGCCGACCGGTTTCATCGGTCCGAACAGAAGCGTCTTTTTCCCGCGCTGGGCGAGCACCTCGAACGGCATGCAGCCTTCGAAATAAATCTCTTTCTCGAACTCTTTGAGCGGGACGACTTCGGCTTTGACGAGTTCGTCATAGAAGACATCGAACTCTTCTTCTGTCATCGGACAGTTCAGGTACGCCGCCTCGCCTTTGTCGTAACGCGATTTCAAGTAAACTTTGTCTCGATCGATCGTCTCGCCGTCAAGAATCGGCGCGGCCGCATCGTAGAAGTACAAGTAGTCTTCTCCTGTGAACGCTTTGAGCGAGGCCGATAAGTCAGGTGATGTGAGCGGTCCGGTCGCCACGATGACGATGCCGTCCGGGATTGCTTGAATCTCTTCGTTGTGCACGGTCACGTTCGGATGGTTCTTCAACGTCTCGGTGACGAACCCGGCAAAGTCGTGCCGGTCGACGGCGAGCGCGCCGCCGGCCGGGACGCTCGCCGTGTCTGCCGCTTTCAAGATAAGCGAATCGAGCGTGCGCATCTCTTCTTTCAGGACGCCGACTGCATTTTGCAGGCCGTTCGCCCGAAGCGAGTTCGAGCAGACGAGCTCTGCGAATTGGTCGGTATGGTGGGCCGGTGTTTGACGGACCGGTCTCATTTCATATAAGTCGACTTGAATCCCGCGCTTCGCGAGTTGCCAAGCCGCCTCGGAACCGGCAAGCCCGGCCCCGATGACAGTTACACGTTGTGACAATCTTAATCCTCCTCTTGCTGATGTACCTCGGTATGGGTACAGTTCGTACATTGATATTTGACGCCGTCTTTAATTTTCTTCTCGACCATCATGTGGTCACATTCCGGGCAAGGTTTCGCGACCGGTTTGTCCCAAGAGACGAACTCACAATCCGGATAGTTCGAGCAGCCGTAGAATAGACGGCCTTTCTTGCTGCGCCGTTCGACGACTTGGCCGTCTTTACAGCTCGGACAAGGGACACCGATTTCAACTTGGACCGGCTTCGTGTTCGTACAGTTCGGGAAACCAGAACAAGCCATGAACTTGCCGTAGCGCCCCATCTTGATGACCATCGGCGAACCGCAAATCTCGCAGTCGATGCCGGCCGGCTCATCTTTCACTTCAATCTTCTCGATTTCCGACTCGGCCCGCTTCAACCGTTTCTCGAAACTGCGATAAATCGGCGCGACGACATCCGTCCATGCGACTTCCTCGTTCTCGATGGAGTCGAGGAGCGTCTCCATATCGGCCGTGAACTGGACCGTGATGAAGTCGTTGAAGTATTCGTCAATCATCTCGATTACGAGTTCGCCGAGCTCGGTCGGGACGAACTTCTTCTCTTCTAGCACGACGTAGCCACGCTTTTGAATCGTATCGAGCGTCGGTGCGTACGTTGACGGACGACCGATCCCGAGTTCTTCCATCGCACGAACGAGTCGGGCCTCTGTATAACGCGGCGGTGGCTGCGTGAAGTGCTGCTTCGGCTCAATCGTCTCGAACGCGAGCGTATCGTCCACTTCAAGCGGCGGCAACAAGCCTTCCTTCTCTGGGTTCGCTTCTTCGATATCATCGTCTTTTGACTCGATATACACTTTCATGAAACCAGGGAACTTGACGGTCGAGCCGTTGGCGCGGAACGTCATCCCGTTCGACTCGACATCGATTTTCACCGTGTCAAGGACAGCCGGTGCCATTTGGCTGGCGATGAGCCGTTCCCAAATGAGTTTGTACAACCGGAGTTGGTCACGTGACAAGTACGGTTTCATCATGGCCGGGTCACGCAGCGCCGACGTCGGACGAATCGCTTCGTGTGCGTCCTGGGCGTTCGTCGCTTTTTTCTCTTTTTGCTTTTGAAGCGCGACATATTCTTCGCCGAACGTCGATTCGATATATTCTTTCGCTTCAGCTTTCGCCAAATCGGAAATTCGCGTCGAATCGGTACGCATGTACGTGATTAAACCGACCGTGCCTTCTTTTTTGCCAAGGTCGATCCCTTCATACAACTGCTGGGCGAGCATCATTGTCTTTTTCGCACGGAAGTTCAGCTTACGGGCCGCATCTTGCTGAAGCGAGCTCGTCGTGAACGGGAGGGACGGGTTTCGTTTGCGTTCCTTTTTCGTGACGTCGACGACGTTAAACGAGTCCCCAATCGTGTTGAGCACTTCGTTCGCGTCAGCCTCTGTCTTCAGTTCGACTTTCTTGCCGTCTTTTCCGAAGAAAGAAGTCTCGAACGTCTCCCCGTCATGATTGAGGTTCAGTTTGATTGTCCAGTACTCTTCTGGGTCGAAAGCGTTGATTTCCCGCTCGCGATCGATAATCATCTTCACGGCGACCGACTGGACACGTCCAGCCGACAATCCTTTTTTCACTTTCTTCCATAATAACGGACTCATCCCGTATCCGACGAGACGGTCCAAGATCCGTCGCGCCTGTTGGGCATCGACGAGGTCGTGATTGATTTTACGCGGGTGTTTGAACGATTCTTTAATCGCATCTTTCGTGATCTCGTTGAAGACGACACGACATTCCGTCGTCTCATCGACACCGAGGGCACGGGCTAAATGCCATGCGATCGCTTCCCCTTCGCGATCCGGGTCAGCCGCGAGAAAGATTTTCGTCGCTTTTTTAGCGGCCGTCTTCAATTCTTTCAAGACCGGCCCTTTACCACGAATCGTAATATACTTCGGTTCAAAGTCGTGTTCGACGTCGACACCGAGCTGACTCTTCGGTAAATCAATGACGTGACCCATCGAGGCTTTGACCGTATAATTCGATCCTAAATACCGTTTAATTGTTTTTGCTTTCGCAGGTGATTCGACGATCACCAAATATTTTGCCATACATCTGCTCCCCTTTTAGAGGTCATTTAAATCCCTACCATAATATTCATGTTCTCGATGATTTGTCAACGTACAATCATGAGATCGTTTAGAAATTGATCGGGATTCGTCAATGGAATCGCACCTTCTTCAATCAATCGATTCGGTCCGGCGGCGAGTCGATCGAGCGGGCTGCCCGGGACGGCAAACACCGTCTTTCCTTGCTCGAGCGCATGGCTGACTGTATTCATCGTCCCACTTTTTTCCCTACCTTGGACGACGACGAGCCGATCGCCAAGCCCACTGACGAGACGATTCCGTTCCAAAAATTGAAATTTTTTTACTGGCGTGTCCGGCACGTATTCGCTCAACAATAATCCGGTTCGTTCAATCTTGTCAAACAACGGACCATGCGCGGTCGGATAAAGGTGAGAAAATCCCGATCCGAGAACGGCGACGGTCGGTCGATTGCGGACGAGCGAGGCTTCATGTACGAGCCCATCGATGCCTTTCGCCCCGCCCGAAATCGATACAGTTCCTTCTATTAAAGGATGCAAAAACTCGACGAGCGGACGACTGATGCGATTCAATTCACGGCTACCGACCAATGCGGTGGTTCTTTCATGTAGTACCTCTAAATCCCCTCGATAAAACAAACAATACGGAGGATTCGGGATGACGAGCAAACGCGTCGGGAACAACGGGTCTTCCCACGTCATGAAGTTGGTGTACGTCTCGGTATTTCGCTTCGCCCGTTCCACTTTCTTCAAGACGGCAGAAGAAGCGTAATACGTATCGAGCGTACCGGATAAATAATGATGAACGAACTCGACAGGCAACCGTTCGGCTGCAAAACGTGCTATTGTTTGATTCATCACAATCTCCTTTATAAGAAAGAGGGATGAACATTCATCCCTCAGACCGATTTGGCTTACGTCGTCGGTTGACCCGTGACACAAGCGTCGTATATCCCTTTTTCTTTCAAAACGCGAATGAGCGTCTCGCCGATGACAGCCGGCGTCTCGGCCACTTCAATCCCGTTGGCGTTGAGTGTCTTGATCTTCTCGGCTGCCGTTCCTTTACCGCCAGAGATGATGGCGCCAGCGTGACCCATCCGTTTGCCTTCTGGGGCCGTCTGGCCGCCGATGAAGCCGATGACCGGCTTCGTCATGTTCGCCTTCACCCATTCGGCCGCTTCTTCTTCCGCAGTCCCGCCAATCTCACCGATCATGATGACCGCTTTCGTGTCTTCGTCTTCGTTGAACGCTTTGAGCGTGTCGATGAAGTTCGTGCCGTTGACCGGGTCGCCCCCGATGCCGACTGCCGTCGATTGTCCGATACCGGCTGTCGTCAATTGATGCACCGCCTCATACGTGAGCGTACCTGAACGCGACACGATCCCGACGTGACCTTTCGTATGGATATACCCTGGCATGATTCCAAGCTTCGCTTCCCCTGGCGTGATAATCCCTGGACAGTTCGGTCCGATTAAACGAGCCGGTTTGTCCTCGAGATAACGTTTCACTTGGATCATGTCGATGACTGGAATCCCTTCCGTGATGCAGATGATGAGTTCGATTCCGCTATCGGCCGCTTCCATGATTGAGTCAGCAGCGAACGCAGGTGGCACGTAGATGATTGACGCGTTCGCGCCCGTCGCTTCGACTGCCTCAGACACCGTGTTGAAGACCGGCACACCATCAAGGACCGTCGTACCGCCCTTACCAGGCGTGACGCCTCCGACTAGCTTTGTGTTATAAGCCAACATCTGTTCGCCGTGGAACAGACCTTGTTTCCCTGTGATCCCTTGAATGATCACTTTTGTATCTTGATTCGCCCAAATACTCATGTCGTTTCCCCCTTATCGAACGAGTGCCGCGATTTTTTCTGCACCGTCAGCCATCGAGCTCGCCGACGTGATCGCAAGACCAGATTCATCGAGAATGCGTCGTCCCGCATCCACGTTTGTTCCCTCTAAACGAACGACGAGTGGTAAATCGAGTCCGATTTCTTTCGTCGCCGCGACGATTCCTTCAGCGATGATGTCACACTTCATGATGCCACCGAAGATGTTGACGAAGATCCCTTTGACTTGGTCGTCTGACAAAATCAACTTGAACGCTTCCGTTACTTTCTCTTTCGTCGCACCGCCGCCTACATCGAGGAAGTTGGCGGGCTCGGCGCCGTAATGCTTGATGATATCCATCGTCGCCATCGCGAGACCAGCCCCGTTGACGAGACATCCGATATTCCCATCGAGCGCGATATAGCTGAGGTCGTGTTTCGACGCTTCGACTTCACGTGGATCTTCTTCCGTCGTGTCGCGCAAATCGAGAATGTCTGAATGACGGTAGAGCGCGTTGCTATCGAAGTTGAGTTTCGCATCGAGCGCGATGACGTTGCCGTCTTTCGTCGTCACGAGCGGGTTGATTTCCGCGATCGTGCAATCTGTCTCGACGTATACTTTGTACAACTTCATGACCATGTCACTGAACTTGTTGACGAGCTTCGTTGGTACTTCCATCTTGAAAGCGAGACGACGGGCTTGGAACGGACGGAGTCCGACGACCGGGTCGACGATTTCTTTATGAATCTTCTCTGGTGTATGTTCAGCGACTTCTTCGATGTCCATACCACCTTCAGATGAACCCATGATGACGATTCGGCCGATCGAACGGTCAAGCACAAGTCCTAAGTAAAATTCTTGATCGATTGCCGATCCTTCTTCGATGTAAAGACGTTGAACGACTTTTCCTTCCGGTCCAGTCTGATGCGTGACGAGCGTTTTGCCGAGAATTTCAGACGCATACTGTTTGACTTCCTCATCCGTCTTCGCAAGTTTGACACCGCCGGCTTTGCCGCGGCCACCTGCATGGATTTGTGCTTTGACAACTTTCAATTCACCGTCTAGCTTGGCGGCGGCTGAAACTGCCTCCTCTACCGTAAACGCCGGATAACCGGTCGGTACGGCGACTCCAAATGCGCGGAGCAGTTCTTTTGCCTGATACTCATGGATATTCATTTGATTTCCCCCTTAGTCCCCTTTAATATCGGCACGTCTATTGTAACGAAAAACTGAAAGCGCTGTCTATCGTTCTTGCATTAACTTTTCATCTTTTTTTCACAAATAGCGCTAGACATCTATGATTTTATCCTGTTCCATTTGATAAAGAAACACAAACAGCTCGGCGATGACCTGATACAGGTCGTCCGGGATGTGCTCTTCGATTTGTAGTGCGTCGAGAAGCGACAACAGCGCCGGGTCCTCGTGAATCGGGATCCCGTTCGCTTGGGCGAGGGCGAGCATTCGCTCGGCGACGAGTCCGCCCCCTTTGGCGACGACGCGAGGCGACTCCATCGTTTGCTCATACGACAAGGCGATGGCTTGCTTACGTTCGGTCATATTCGACGATCCACCTTTCCGAGCGGGGCGAACGGCTCTGGCACCGCTTCTATTTTTTGTTCGAACGCGAATCGGGACAGTTCATACCCCGCGTTATGTAACGCCAAAGAGAGTGTTGGCTCATAGGCGCGGACGAACGGACCTAAGTCGTGGCCTTCGTTATACACTTTAATCGTGATTTGCCGCTTATGGACGAGCAAATCGATCCCCGTCTCGCCGAACCGGGGCGTCTCGAGGAAGAGGACGATGCGAGCATGATCGGCGTCGAGCATCTCACGTTTCGGACCCTCGAGACGGAACTTGACGTTCTCGAACGGTCCTAAATGCGGTATGTGAAATCCATGAGCAGCGAACGGAGAGGTCTGCAACGCGTTGAACGTCTCTTGGGCGCGCACGAACGGCTCGAACTTCGTATCTTTCGTTTTGAACAGTTCGCCAATCAACTGCTTCACCTCGCTGCCGGCGCCGCTGTCGAGCAACTTTTGCCCTTGCACCTTGATCTGTTCTGGCGTCTCGAGCGGTTGCCGGGCGAACTTGGCGAGCTCTGAAGTGAGTAAGGCGAGCGGCGAGCGTGCTGCTTGCGCTTCGGTCGTCTGCGGGACGACTTTCAACACGAGTTTCGGCTCGAGTTCTGTGACGACCATCTTATACGTGACGTTCTCTTTCACGTCGGCGTTCACCCCGACGCGAAACAGGCCTTGCGGCAGTTGCATGACGGCCTCACCGCCGGGCAATAACTGGAGCACCCTGCCGACGACCGTATTGCCGACGAGCAGTTGGCGTGACGTCTGTTCCGTCACTTTGAACGGCATGACGCCTTGGTGATCGATGCGCATCGTTTCCCCTCCTACATCTGTTTGATTGGCGCGAACGACTTCCGGTGAATCGGCGTGACGCCACGTTCGGCAAGACCAGACAGATGGTCTTTCGTCCCGTAGCCGGCGTTGCGCTCAAAGCCGTAGCCCGGATAGAGGACGGCGTAATCTTCCATCATCTTGTCCCGGACGACTTTGGCGACGACACTCGCCGCCGCAATCGAGACGCTCCGCGTGTCACCCTTGATGAGCGACGTCTGCGGCAGCTCGAGTTCGAGGCGCATCGCATCGATCAAGAGCGCATCGACGTCATCGAGCCGCTCGACCGCTTCCTGCATCGCTAGCTTCGTCGCCTCATAGATGTTCACCTCGTCGATGACGTCGGCGGCCACGATGCCGACCCCGACCGTCGCCTCGGCCATGATCTGCTCGAAGGCGCGCTCACGGGCTCGTTTCGACATCTTCTTCGAGTCGTTCAATCCAGGATGATAAAACGAATCGGGCAATACGACCGCTGCCGCGACGACCGGACCTGCGAGCGGGCCACGGCCCACTTCGTCGACACCGGCGATGCGTTCGAATCCCGAGGCGATCAGTTCCCGCTCGAACGCCATCCGGCTCGTGTAATCGTCCCGCTCGGCCTGTTCGTGTAAGAACTGCCTATCTTTTTTGGCGATGAGCGCTAGGACGCCTTTACGCGTCTCAGTGTCGAACGACGCGCGCACCGCTTCCCACTCCTCATATCGGACGGTCTCGAGCCGTCGTTTAATTTCTTCAATCGTCATCGTATCCCTCCTATCCAAAAAAGCCCTGTTTGCACAGGGCTTCACGCCAGCTCATGATCGGCCGGTGTCTCGAGTGAGATTCGGCCAATCTTTTCGTGACGCAACTCGTTTAACAACAACTCGCTCGCTTTCTCGAAATCGACGTAGCCGCCGCTAATGAGACCGCGTTTCTTGCCAATCAACTCAAGCAGTTCGACCGCATCCTCCGGCAACTCCTCGAGCTTGAAGCGGTCCTTCAACTGTTCCGGATACCGCGTCCGTAGCTCGCGCGCCGTGTAGAGGGCGATATCGTCCAAGTTCAAGATTTCGTCCTTGATTGCCCCTGTCGCCGCCAAACGATAGCCGACGAGCTGGTCCTCGAACTTCGGCCACAAAATCCCCGGTGTATCGAGCAGCTCCATCTCGCCGCCTTTCATCTTGATCCATTGCTGGCGCTTCGTCACACCCGGGCGGTCACCCGTGATGGCGATGTTGCGCCCGGCGAGGCGGTTGATGAGCGTCGACTTCCCGACGTTCGGGATCCCGATGATGAGGGCACGGATTGGACCAGGGTTACGGCCTTTCTCACGCATCCGGTCGTGCTTGTCTTTCATGAGCTTCTCGGCGCCCGTCATGAGCTGCTTCAAGCCTTTGCTGTGCTTCGAGTCGACGGCGACGACTTCGACGTCGTCCCGCTTGAACGCTTTGAGCCAAGCGTCTGTGACGGCAGGGTCGGCCATGTCGGCTTTATTGAGGACGATGAGACGCGGCTTGCCCGCCGTGATCTCATCGACGATCGGATTTCGGCTCGACTGCGGGACGCGTGCATCGACGAGCTCGATGACGACGTCAATCAGTTTAATCTTTTCTGTTACTTGTCTTCTTGCTTTGGCCATGTGGCCAGGAAACCATTGAATTGCCAAAAAAACACCACCTTATTCTTCTACCGTCCCGAAGTCGTCTAGCGGCCAGAACACGAAGTTCGTTTTGCCGACGACGTCCTCTTTCGAGACGAGACCGATCTCTCGGCTATCTTTCGAGTTTTGTCGATTGTCACCCATGACGAAGTATTGACCGTCCGGGACGACCGACTCGCCCGTCACTTGTTCGAGCGTAAAGTTCTCGGTGAGCGGGAACCCGTTCATTTGGGCGCGGAAGTCATCCAAATACGGCTCTTCCATCGCCTCTCCGTTCAAATAGAGCGTATCGTCACGATATTCGAGCGTGTCGCCTGGGATGGCGATGACGCGTTTGATGTAATCTTTCGATTCGGTCGCATGGAAGACGATAATGTCCCCACGATCGAGCTCTCCGACATAGTTCGAGATTTTACTGACGATCATGCGATCGGCATTTTGGAGCGTCGGCATCATCGATTCTCCTTCGACGATGACAGGTACAAAGATGAACGTCCGGATCACGAACGCGATGACGAGCGCTACAACGATCGCCTTAATCCAACTGAACACTTCTTTCAACATGCCTCACTCCTCTATCCGTTTGAACTTATTGTACTAGAAAAAAAGAAGCTTGTCGCAAGCGACAAGCTTAATCCCCATCTTAACGACGGATTTCTTTAATACGTGCTGCTTTACCGCGAAGGTTGCGGAGGTAGTAAAGTTTTGCACGGCGGACTTTACCGTAACGAACGACTTCGATTTGCGCGACACGTGGTGAGTGAAGCGGGAATGCACGCTCAACACCTACGCCGTAAGAAATCTTACGGACTGTGAATGTTTCGCTGATGCCGCCACCTTTACGTTTGATGACTACGCCTTCGAACATCTGGATACGCTCACGCGTTCCCTCTACGACTTTAACGTGGACACGTACTGTGTCACCAGGACGGAAAGCAGGTACGTCCGATTTGAATTGTTCTTCTGTGATTTCACGGAACAGTTTTTGTGTGTTCATGAATGTATTCTCCTTTTTCTTCAATGTTCATGTCTTCATATGCCCAGGCATCCAACAGCGGAACATCGGTAATCGGCGGGTTTAACCCACATGCTCAAACATAGCATAAATTGATCAATCGCGCAACGACTCGAGGAAGATTTTATCGCGTTCTGTCAGCTCGGCCGCTTCGAGTAAGTCCGGTCGCCGCTCATACGTCTTTAAAAGCGACTGCTCACGTCGCCACGCCTCGATTCTCGCATGGTTGCCGGACAAGAGGACGTCCGGCACCTTCAAGCCTCGGAAGTCGGCAGGACGGGTATAGTGCGGGTATTCGAGGAGGCCGGTCGAGAACGAATCGTCCTCGTGGCTCGCCTGCGCCCCTAAGACGTCCGGCAACAGCCGGACGGTCGCGTCGATCATGACCATGGCGGCGAGCTCGCCCCCGGTCAAGACGAAATCTCCGATCGACACTTCATCGGTCGCGAGCTCGTCATGGATCCGTTGGTCGAACCCTTCATAATGGCCGCACAGGAAGACGAGGTGGTCTTCCCCGGCCCATTCCTCGGCGATTTGTTGGGTGAACGGCCGGCCCGTCGGCGTCGTGACGATGACGCGCGGACGATTTGCGTCGAGCGAGGCGAACGCATCGAAAATCGGTTGCGGCGTCAGCAACATGCCGGCACCGCCCCCGTACGGATAGTCATCGACTTTATGATGTTTGTTCGTCGAGAAGTCTCGAAAGTTCGTGAAGCCGATGTCGACTTGCCCGAGCCCTTTCGCTCGCCCGACGATGGAATGGTCGAGCGGGGCGAACATCTCGGGGAAGAGCGTCAACACGTCAATCTTCATCTTCAATCATTCCCGGAATCGGGGTGATGACGACCCGCTTCGCTTCGACGTCAATCTCGCTGACGACCGACTCGATGTACGGAATCAACGCATCAGACTTTCCAGGCCGTTTGATGACCCAGACGTCGTTCGCGCCCGTCTCGAAGATATCATCGACGACGCCGATGACCTCACCGTCGACGACGACGTCGCAACCGATAATCTCATGGTAATAAAACTCGTGCTCCGGGAGCTCGTGCACGTGCTCGGCATGGACGTACAGCTTCATCCCTTTATACTTCTCGACGTGGTTGATGTTCTCGAACCCTTTGAACGTGACGAGATGGAACTGCTTATGGGGACGATACGTCGTGATGGTCATCTCTTGCTTCTTCCCATCGACGTCGAGGAAGAGCGTGTTTCCTTTTTTGAACCGTTCTTCCGGGAAGTCCGTCGCAGCCAAAATCTTCACTTCGCCTTTCAACCCATGGGTGTTGGCGATCTTTCCTACGTACAACCAATCCATTGTATCCCTCCTCATAAAAATAGGCCGACCTCATAAAAGGTCGGCCGCAGGCTTACTTCGCGTTTTTCGCGTTGTGGAATTTCTCCATGATCCCTGCTTTAGAGAACAAGTTACGAACTGTGTCAGATGGCTTCGCGCCGTCTGCCAACCATTTGAGCGCGAGTTCTTCGTCGATGCGAACTTCTGCCTCTGGTTTTGCAACCGGGTTGTAGTATCCTACTTGCTCGATGAAACGACCGTCACGTGGTGAACGTGAATCAGCGACAACGATCCGGTAGAAAGGTGATTTTTTTGCGCCCATGCGCTTAAGACGAATTTTAACTGCCATGGTAATATACCTCCATCATGTGTTTAAGAATTGACAACTTTAATAGTATACTGCTTTTTCGTCCGACTGACAAAAGGTTTCTTTAGAAGAACGGAAGACCGAGGCCTTTTTTCTTCCCTTTCATTTGTCCCGACATTTGCTTCATCAGCTTCTTCATGTCGTCGAACTGTTTGATGAGGCGGTTCACTTCCTGGATGGAGCGACCGCTTCCTTTTGCGATCCGTTTCCGACGACTCGCATTGAGCACTTCAGGATGAGCGCGCTCGTGCTTTGTCATCGAGCGGATAATCGCTTCGACGTGATCGAGTTGTTTCTCGTCGATTTGGACGTTCTTCAACCCTTTCATCTTACCTGCACCAGGTAACATCGAAAGTAACTCATCAATCGGGCCCATGTTTTTCACTTGACCCAATTGCTCGATAAAATCATCGAACGTGAATGATGCATCGCGCATTTTGCTCTCGAGCTCTTTGGCGGCATCTTGGTCCATCTGCGACTCGGCTTTTTCAATGAGCGTGAGCACGTCACCCATCCCAAGAATCCGTGACGCCATGCGTTCCGGATGGAATGGTTCGAGGGCATCCAACTTTTCACCGAGACCGACGAACTTAATCGGCGCTCCCGTGACTGCCTTGATTGAAAGGGCTGCCCCACCACGCGTATCACCGTCGAGCTTCGTGAGCACGACGCCGGTAATTCCGAGCAAATCATTGAAGCTGTCGGCCACATTGACCGCATCTTGTCCCGTCATCGCATCGACGACGAGGAAGATTTCATTTGGTTTGGCGATCGATTTCACGTTTTCGAGCTCACCCATGAGCGTCTCGTCAATGTGAAGGCGACCGGCCGTATCTATCAACACGAAGTCGTGATGATTCGTTTTCGCGTACTCGAGCGCTTGCGTGACAATCTCTTCCGGTGTCACTTGATCCCCAAGCGAGAAGACCGGTAAATCGAGTTGCTTGCCGAGCGTCTCAAGTTGCTTGATGGCCGCGGGACGATAAATATCGGCCGCGACGAGGAGCGGACTCCGGTTGTGCTTTTTGCGAATCAAGTTCGCGAGCTTGCCGGTCGTCGTCGTTTTCCCCGCGCCTTGTAGTCCGACCATCATGACGACCGTCGGCGGTTTTTGGCTAAAGGTGATTGGGACGACGTCGCTACCCATCAGAGTCGTTAACTCATCGTGAACGATTTTGACGACTTGTTGTCCTGGTGTCAACGATTTCATGACGTCTTGGCCGATGGCCCGTTCTTTCACGTCGTTGACGAACTGTTTGACGACTTTGAAGTTGACATCGGCTTCTAGGAGCGCGAGGCGAACTTCACGCATCATCTCTTTGACGTCTGCCTCCGAGATTTTCCCTTTGCCGCGCATCTTCGCAAGTGACGCCTGCAATCGTTCTGATAATCCTTCAAATGCCATGCTCCAGCCCCCTACTCTAAATTCTCAAGCGCTGAAATCGTCGCTGTCACGTCGGGGGTTGTCCCGACTTGACGTTTGAGCGTCTGAAGCAACTGTTGGCGCTGTTCGTGTTTCTCGAACAGACCGAGCTTTGCTTCGTACTGCTCGAGCATCGTTTCCGTGCGCTTTATGTTATCGTAGACCGCTTGACGGCTGACTTCGAACTCTTCTGCAATTTCTCCGAGCGAAAAGTCATCTAGGTAATAAAGAGACATATAGTTGCGCTGTTTCGGTGTGAGAAGCGCCTGATAAAAATCGAATAAATAGTTCATCCGATTCGTCTTTTCTAGCGACATCCGTTCCACCTCCACATGTTAAGTGAAATCCCTTTACAACTAACAATAGTACAGCCGTCCTAACTTCTTGTCAAGTTTTTTTCTTAACAGTGAAAGTCAGGCGAGGTCATCGTTTGTCTGTTCTTTTTCCTCGAACACGTCACCGAACAGACCGAGGACGAACTGCTCTGGGTCGAACGGTTGCAAATCATCGATTTTCTCACCGAGCCCGACGTATTTGACCGGGATATCGAGCTCGTTTCGAATCGCGAGCACGATCCCACCTTTGGCCGTCCCGTCGAGTTTCGTCAACACGATGCCGCTCACGTTCGTCGCTTCTCGGAACGACTTCGCTTGCAACATCGCGTTTTGGCCCGTCGTCGCATCGAGTGCAAGGAGCACCTCGTGTGGTCCGTTCGGCACTTCCCGTTCGATGACACGCTTCACTTTTTCAAGTTCTTTCATCAAGTTGACCTTGTTTTGGAGACGTCCGGCCGTGTCACAAATGAGGACATCGACCCCGCGCGACTTCGCCGCTTGGACGGCATCGAACACGACCGCGGCCGGGTCAGACCCTTCCGCTTGACGAATGACCGGCACGCCGGCCCGTTCGCCCCAAACTTGGAGCTGGTCGATGGCCCCGGCGCGGAACGTATCGCCTGCCGCAAGCATGACCGAGCGGCCCTCTGATTTCAATTGGTGGGCGAGTTTGCCAATCGTCGTCGTCTTGCCGACCCCGTTCACACCGACGAACAGGATGACCGTGAGACCGTCCTGCATGTTGAGTTCACGCTCCGACTCGTCCTCTTGAAGACGTTTCGCCACGACCTCGACGAGCGCATCGCGGACGGCGGCCGGGTCTTTTAAGTTGCGGCGTTTCACTTCTTCTTTCAAGTCTTCAACGAGATCCATCGTCGTCGTCACGCCGACGTCCGCCTGGATGAGCAAGTCTTCGAGTTCATCGAAGAAGTCCTCGTCGACTTCACGAAAGCGATAGACGAGGTCGTTGACGGCGCTCGCGAATCCGTCACGCGTCTTCGTCAAACCGTCTGTAAACTTTTGCGACACCTCTTGGGTCGAGGTCGTCAATTTATCTTTTAACTTCTTAAAAAAACTCAAGTCAATTCCTCCATCTCTTGTTCCGTCTCGACGACGCGCTTCGCCTCGGCCAGTTCGACCGAGAGCACTTCGGAGACCCCGTTTTGTTGCATCGTCACGCCGTAAAGCGTGTCGGCCGCCTCCATCGTCCCTTTGCGATGGGTGATGATGACGAATTGTGTATCGATTGAGAGCGTGCGGACGTATTCACCGAAACGATGGACGTTCGCTTCGTCGAGTGCCGCCTCGACTTCATCAAGGACGCAAAACGGCACCGGACGCGTCTTCAAGATCGCGAATAACAACGCGATCGCGGTCAAGGCACGTTCACCGCCAGAAAGCAGGCTGAGCGTCTGCAACTTCTTGCCCGGCGGTTTGGCGACGATATCGATCCCGGTATTGAGCAAGTCATGTTCATCCACTAGTTTCAAATCGGCCTCGCCGCCGCCAAACAGTTCGATGAACGTCTGTTTGAAGTGGGCGCGGACGGACGTGTATGTCTCCTTGAAGAGACGGGTCACTTCCTGGTCCATCTCGGAGATGATCGCATACAAGTCCTCTTTCGCGCTGACGAGGTCGTCGCGCTGTTCCGATAAGAACGTGAAGCGCTCGTTGACGACGTCGAACTCTTCGATCGCATTGATGTTGACCGGACCGATCTCCTCGATTTGACGGACGAGCAACTTGAACTCCTCACGCGCCTCTTCTAAGGCGATTTCGAGTGCCGGGAGGAGCTCGTAGACGAGTCCACGCTCCTCGAGGGCATCGAGTTTCCACTGTCGTTTCAACTCGAGTTCGTTATGTGTCGACTCGATTTTCCGGACGTCACTTTCCATGCGCCGGAGCACGTCCGTCGCCTGTTGCTCACGTTGACGAATAATCCGGTGCGATTCTTCGAGTGCTTTAAGTGAAGCCGTCTCGGTCTCGATGTGACGTTTGAGCGCCTCCATCTCGCCCTGCGCCGCCTCGTGGGTGAGACGGAGTTCAGCAGACGAGACGATTTTTCCGGTCGCGAGACGGTCGAGCTCGGCCTCGATTTGACCGATCCGTTCGGTGAGCTTCACACGTTCTTGATTGAACCGCTCGACTTCCGCCTCGACCCGTTCGAATTCGAGCGCATAACGCTGGCGGTCGAGCTCGAGTTGACGCATCTGTTCGCGCAAGTCCCCCGTCGTCTCGACACTTTTCGCTTGTTCGACACGGAGTGACTCGAGCTGTTTGCGGAGGACCGTCTCTTTCGCTGCTGTCGCCGCGATCTCCTCGGTCAGACGAGCGAGCTCGGACGTCGACGCATCAATCGTTCGTGCGTATCGATTCATCTCATGGTCGAACAGTTCGAGTTGTGCTTTCGCGTCTTGGCTGACGCGTTCGAGGTCACGATAACTCGCCTCGCGTTCGCGAAGGGTAATCTCTTGCTCACGTTTTTCTGTCCGTACCGTCTCGAGTTCTGCCTCGAGACGTTTAATCTCGTCCGTATACTCCGTCACCCGTAACTGCTGCTCATGGAGCATGGCGAGCCCTTGCGTCAATCCTTGCTTCAAGTCATCGAGCTCGCGTGACTGCGTGAACAACGCCACACCTTGTTTCCGGCTCCCCCCCGTCATCGAACCACCGACGTTGACGATGTCCCCGTCGAGGGTGACGATGCGGTAGCGATACCCCGTCGTCTGGGCAATCCGGTTCGCCACTTCGAGCGACTTCGCGACGACGACCGCGCCGAGAAGCGACCGCTTCAATCGATCATACGACTCGTCTGTCGTGACGAGGTCGGCGGCGACCCCGACGAACCCGTCCATCGCTTCGAGGCGATGCACGACCTCACTCGGAACGTACCGCTCCTTCACCGTCGTCATCGGGACGAACGTCGCCCGACCGGCGTTCGCCCGGCGCAACTTGTCAATCTCGCGCCGGCCGACTGCCTCGTCGGCGACGACGATGTGTTGTTGCGTCTGTCCGAGCGCCGTCTCGATGGCGGCTTCGTAAGACGGCTGGACTTGAATCAGTTCGGCCACGGCACCGAGGACGCCCGGGCCCCGGTCTTTCAGCACGAACTTGACGGCATGGAAGTAGCCTTCATACGATTGCTTCATCCGCTCGAGCATATCGATTCGGTCTTCGGTCTTCTGGCGACGGCGGTCGAGGTCATGGTACGACTGTTCGGCACGCGTCAACTTGTCTCGGAGCGCACGCTCACGAGTCGTCAACTCGTCTTCGCGTTCGAGCAACTGTTGCCATGCCGCCCGCGCAACCTCGAGCGTCGAGCGCTCCGCGTCGAGCGCGGTCGTCTGTTCGCTTCGCACGTCAAGCCGGTCCTTGTTCTCACGCAGGAGGCGTTCGGTCGCTTCTCTCGCTTGCTCGATATCTCGTTCTTCGCGCTTCTGCTGATTCGTCAACGTGGCTCGTGTCGTCGCAAGTTCGAACGCTTCGCCCTGAAGCTGCTCAATTTCCGACTCGAAATCGCGTGACGCCGCCACGAGTTTTTGATCGAGCGCGTCACGCGAAGTGTCGGCCACCTCGAGCGTCGACCGTTTCTTCGCCATATCGTCCCGTGCGATGGACAAGCGGGCCTCGAGCTGTTCCAGCTCAGCAGCCAACTCTTCACGTTGTCGTTCAAGGCGTTCTTTCGTCTCGGCACCATGCTCTTCACGAGCCTTTGCCAAGTTGATCTCGCCAACCAAACGTTCGAGCTCGGTCGCCTGTGACCGCTCGGTTTGATGCGACGACTCGAGATGATCCCGTTTGTCCGAAAGATTCGTCTCGAGTTCGGCTCGCTCCGCTTGTAGCGTAGCCAGCGACTCGTTCAAACGCTGTTGTTCTTTCGTCGCCGCATCGAGCTCCGTCTGACAGGTCGTCAACTTTTGACCGAGCTCGGTGATTTCGGCTCCGAGGATGCCGGTCTCGAGTTCGTCATGCCGTATTTTTGCGACTTGATATTCCCGTGCGAGTGCCGCTTGTTCACGTAGCGGTTCGACACGATCGGCGAGCTCATATAAGATGTCGTCGACACGAGACAAGTTGAGCTCCGTGTCTTGCAATTTGCGCTCGGCTTGCTTCTTCCGTTGACGATACTTCAGTACACCAGCCGCCTCTTCGATGACGGCACGACGGTCTTCCGGTTTACCAGAGATGACCTGTTCGACCCGGCCTTGTCCGATGATGGCGAACGCGTCACGGGAAAGACCTGTATCCATGAACAAATCAAGGACGTCTTTTAGACGACATGGCTTTTTATTCATGAAGTAATCGCTATCCCCGCTCCTTGAAACGCGTCGCGTCACACTCACTTCTTCATAAGGGAGTCGCAGATGAGCGTCAGAATTATCGAGCACGAGGGTCACTTCGGCGACGTTCCGATGATTCTCTCCCTCACTCCCGGCAAAGATGACATCTTCCATCTTCGCGCCGCGTAGCGATTTGGCCGATTGCTCCCCGAGCACCCAGCGTACCGCGTCCGATATATTTGATTTCCCGCTCCCGTTCGGCCCAACGACCGCCGTGACACCAGGACGGAAATCTAGTTCAATCCGCTTGGCAAATGATTTAAAGCCCGCGAGTTCAATTCGTTTTAAGTGCATCGTGACCATCCTATCCTCAGTAAGCATTCATTCGTTTATTTTACCACAGTTGACAGTTCGTCAAAATGCTAGAATCATGCTATTCTAAAAAGAACTGTAGAAAGGGGTACGACACATGACGAACGAACAAATGATCGAGGCGATTCTCGACAAGATGAACATCATCAACCGCGGCGCAATCAAAGCCGAAGAATATAACCGGGCCGACAGCTCGGCCGTGAAAGAGATTTATGACTACGTGATGAACCGCTCATCGCTCTCCATCTCTGAAGTCGACGGCATCGTCGAGGAGCTCGGACAATTGAACTGAAAAAGAGTGAGCCGCGGCGGCTCACTCTTTTTCATAGGTCGGCGTAGCGCCGATTGAATTCAATTAACGCCTCTTTCGCGGCAATCTGTTCTGCTTCCTTTTTCGAGCGACCGACCCCTTCTCCGACGATATCGTCAGACAAACGGGCGTGCGCGACGAACTCCCGGCTATGGGCCGGACCGCGCTCTTCGATAATCGTATAGGAGACCGGACCGAGACCTTCCCGCTGGACGCTCTCTTGCAGCTGGCTCTTATAATCCGTCTGTTCTTCAAACACACCGGCCAAGACTTTCGGAAAAACCGCTTCGGCGAGGAACTGTTCGACTGGTTCGATCCCTTGGTCGAGATAGAGTGCGCCGATGTAAGATTCGAACACATCAGCGAGCAACGCCGGACGTTTACGTCCACCCGTCAACTCTTCTCCTTTCCCAAGCAGGATGAACTCAGAGAAAGCGTAAGCTTCGGCAAAGTTGACGAGCGATGGCTCACACACGATGGCAGCCCGTAACTTCGTTAATTCCCCCTCGGAGCGCTCCGGGTACGTCTCATACAAAAATCGTGAGACGGTCAGTTCGAGGACTGCGTCTCCTAAAAACTCCAATCGTTCATTGTCTTTCTTCAGTCCACGTTGTTCATTCACATATGAGGAATGCGTGAACGCCTGCATCAATAGCTCTTTATTCGCGAACTGAACCGAGAGCTTTCGTTCGAGCGCATTGAACTGCTCGAGGATGCGCGCGCGTTCGATTTCGTTTCGTCGGCGCCGCTGTGCCGACCCTTGACGGTCAAACCGTCGTTTGTCTTTTGTCATGGTTCCCTCCAAATAGAAGCATGCCCACCGCTCGGAATGAGCGGTGGGAAGCTGGATTACACTTTTGTTTCGATATACGCGACGACGTCGCCGACCGTTGCGAGTTTCTCTGCATCTTCGTCCTCGATCGTGATGTCGAACTTGTCTTCGAGGTCCATGACCATTTCCATCACTTCGAGCGAGTCCGCGCCGAGGTCGTCCTTAAACGATTTGTCAGCCGTTACTTCTGCCACGTCTACGCCGAGCTTCTCGGCCACTGCTGCTTGTACGTCTACTAAGATTTGTTCTTTTGTCATGATAAAATCCCTCCAGATTAAAGTATATAAAATGTGTTGTGATTGGTAAAGTTCTGTTTTACGCCATTGTCATGCCGCCGTCGACGGCAATCGTTTGACCGGTGACGTAGGCGGCTTTGTCTGATGCGAGGAACGAGACGAGGTTCGCCACTTCTTCGACTTGACCGAAGCGATTGAACGGGATTTGCCCGAGCGTCGCGTCGCGTTGCGCTTCCGTGAGCGCATCGGTCATATCGGTCTCGATGAATCCAGGACAAACGGCGTTGACCGTCACGTGGCGACCGGCAAGTTCACGGGCGACCGACTTCGTCAATCCGATAAGTCCAGCCTTCGCCGCCGCATAGTTCGCCTGGCCGGCATTTCCGGTAATGCCGACGACCGAGGCGATGTTGATGATGCGCCCAGTAGATGACTTGAGAAGTGGGCGCGTCACGGCTTGTGACGTCAAGAACGCCCCTTTCAAGTTCGTCGAGAGCACATCATCAAAATCGGCCTCTTTCATGCGCATGAGCAATCCGTCACGCGTGATGCCGGCGTTGTTGACGAGACAGTCGAGACGACCGAACGTCTCAATCGTCGTCTTGACGAGCGCCTTCACATCATCGGCGTTCGAGACGTCGGCCTGAACGGCGATCGCCTCGCCACCATTTTCTTCAATCGCGGCTACGACCGCGTTTGCTTTCTCGACACTACCCGAGTAATTCACGACGACCCGAAAGCCGTCCTCCCCTAAACGCTTCGCGATGGCGGCCCCAATTCCTCGGGACGCACCGGTCACGATGGCTACATGGTCATGCACGTACTTCTCCTCCTAACGATGCCACTTCCTCTAACGTCGTCACTTGCTTGAGCGTCACGTTCTTGTCGATTCGCTTAATCAAGCCTGAAAGCGGCGAGCTCGGCCCGAATTCGATGAACGTATCGACGCCTGAGTCAATCGCTTTACGGACACAATCCTCAAAACGGACCGATGCGTACAGTTGCTCGGCAAGTAACGCCTTTAGCTGATCCGGGTCCGTATGGACGTCAGCATCGACGTTCGAGACGATGCCGATTGACGCCGGCTTGAACGGCGACGACGCTAAGACGTCTTTGAAGCGTGACGCAGCAGGCATCATGTAGGCGCTATGGAACGCCCCTGAGACGTCGAGCGGCAAGACACGTTTCGCGCCCGCTGCCTTCAGTTCCGTCTCTGCTTGCTTAATCGCGTCGACGTGCCCTGAGATGACGAATTGACCCGGACAGTTATAGTTGGCGATTTGTACAAGGTTGCCGCTAGCACTGATTTTTTCGGTGACGTGGAACGCTTCGGCGACATCGGTCATCCCGATCACCGCTGCCATCGTCCCGTCTTTCACCTCGGACATGAGTTTCCCGCGTTCACGTACGAGAACGCTCGCCTCTTCCAAATCGATGACGCCCGCGATGACGAGGGCCGCATATTCGCCGACGCTGTGACCGATGACGACATCTGGCGCCGCCCCGGTCTCCCCATACGCGAGTGCGAGCGATGCCGCATGCGCCACGATGGCCGGTTGGGCCACCTCGGTCTGTTGAAGCTCTTCTTTCGACCCGGCTGCCATCACATCGAGTAAGTCAAACCCGAGGCGACGACCAATCGTTTGTAACGTTTCAGGACGGTCTAAGAACGTTTGGCCCATGCCGACGGCTTGTGAGCCTTGTCCCGGAAATATCCATGCTGTCTTCCCCATGTACTCACCTTCTTTACGTTAATCTGCGGTCTTCGCAGTGGCTTGTTTGATTTTAGCGACGACGTCGTGCTCCACCATGATTTTCGCTTGTTTGAGCGCGCTCATGATGGCGAGGGCGTCGCTCGATCCGTGGGCCTTGATGACAGGTGCGTTGATGCCGAACAATCCGGCCCCACCTTGCTCACGGTAATCTAGCGTCTGTTTCAATTTTTTCAACTTCGGTTTTAAGACGAGAGCAGCAAGCTTCGAGACGACGTCGCTTGTGAATTGCTCTTTCATCATCTTCATGAGCATCGACGAAGAGCCTTCGACACCTTTCAATAAAATGTTTCCGGCAAATCCTTCCGTCACGATGACGTCGACGTCGCCTGACATCGCCTCTCGGGCTTCGACGTTACCGACGAAGTGGACCGGTGCTTGTTCAAGGAGGGGGAACGCTTCTTTCGTCAGCGCATTTCCTTTCCCTGCCTCGGTCCCGATATTGAGGAGTGCGACGCGCGGACGACTGACACCGCGGACGTGCTCCGCATAGAGCGAACCCATGATGGCGTAGTCGACCAAATGTTCAGGCTTCGCGTCGGGGTTCGCCCCGACGTCTAGAATGACGACGCCGCTTCCCGTATATGTAGGGAACGTTGGCGATAGGGCCGGGCGTTCGATTCCTGGAATCCGTCCGATGACGAATAACGAGACCGCCATGAGCGCCCCAGTATTACCCGCTGACACGAGTGCGTCGGCTTTCCCGTCTTTGACGAGTTGTGCCGCCACGACGAGCGAGCTGTCTTTTTTACGGCGAACCGCCCGGACCGGCTCGTCTTCTCCGGTGATGACTTCACTTGCAGGCACGATTGTGACCCGCGAATCGGTCAATCCGTAGGAAGCGAGCTTCACCGCGTCCCCGACTAAAAAGAGTTCCATTTGTTCGTTCGGGAAGCGGTCGACGAATTGCTTGACGCCATCCACGATCGCTTTCGGGGCATGATCCCCGCCCATTGCATCGATTGCTAACTTCATGCTTGTTCCTCCTCACCGCGACGATAAATCGTGAAGTCTCCACTGAAGACACATTCATCGCCGACATAACTTTCCACTGTGACGTCCGTCCGTCCGTCCCGACGCAGTTTGATCACACGAGCCTTGGCAACGACTCGCTCACCGAGATGCACTTGGCGACTAAAGCGGATTTCCGCTTTAGTGGTCAACGCCAATTCATCGTTGATGAGCGCCACCGCTAACGAGTTGGCCTGGGCGAACAAGACGTGCCCCCGGGCGATTTCGTTGCGGCTAAAGACGTGTTCTCGCTCTATGTCGAGGACCGAGATAGCCGATTCGTCAAGTTTCAAGTCAATCATATCACCGATGACCTCGCTCATCGCGAGCGACTTCACTTCATCGAGGTGTTCTGAAGCAACATGCTTGATCCGTTCCCGTACTTCCGGAATCTTTAGCTCCATCCGATCGAGTCGAATCGTTTGAATGCTGACAGCGAACTGTTTGGATAGTTCGTCGTCCTTGATGAACGGGTTTTGTTCAATCGTTTCTTGCAGCAAGCGTTGCCGCTCTTTCTTAGGTACCCGCATTCAGTTCCCTCCTAAACTCTATGCTAAAGAACTTAATACCTGGTACTAATAGCAGTATATATTCTTTAGGTTTTATTTTCAAGTGTTATTCTAACCTTTCGCCGACGAGCAAATCGAGACGCTTCAAATAGTCGCGAAGCGGTCCGTATGCCGGTTCGTGCCAAAACGTGTCGCTACCGAGCAGACGGACCGCGTCTTGCATCGCGACCTCCATTACTTTCAGGTCGAGGACGGGATCGGCGACACGGAAGCTCGGCAGGCCGCTCTGGGCCGTCCCGAAGAAGTCACCCGCCCCTCGCAGCTCGAGATCTTTCTCGGCCAAGACGAAACCGTCGTTCGTCTCGGTCATCGTCTTCAGGCGCAACTTCCCGACGTCCGATTTCGGGTCGCCGATTAAAATACAGTACGATTGGTCGGCACCCCGTCCGACACGTCCTCTCAATTGGTGCAACTGCGCCAAGCCGAACCGTTCGGCGTCGTGGATGATGATGAGCGAGGCGTTCGGTACGTTCACGCCTACCTCGACGACCGTCGTCGAGACGAGCACTTTTAACTCAGCGGCCGCGAACGCCTTCATGACCTCATCTTTTTCGCTACTCGCCAACTTCCCGTGCATGAGACCAATCGCCGTACTCGGGAAACGCTGTTGCAACAGTTCAAAGAGCGCCGTCGCACTCTCGACTTCGAGCGTATCCGATTCCTCGATGAGCGGCGCGATGACGTACGCTTGGCGCCCGAGGGCGAGTTCCCGTTCGACCATCGTATGGACGCGTTCGATTTGGTCGGGTTTGGCCCAATACGTCTCAATCGGTTTTCGACCGGCCGGCATCTCGTCAATCGTCGACACGTCCATCTCCCCGAACGCGCTAATCGCGAGCGTTCGGGGAATCGGTGTTGCCGTCATGTAGAGCACGTCGGCGAGTTCGGCCTTGTCGCGAAGCATTTTGCGCTGTTCGACGCCGAACCGATGCTGTTCATCCGTGATGGCCAAGTGTAATCGATTGAACTCGACCGGTCCTTGAATCAACGCGTGCGTCCCGACGATGATATCGATGTCCCCCGATTTGATGGCGGCGAGCAGTTCCGTCCGGGCTTTACCTTTGACCGAACTCGTGAGTAGCGCGACGCGGATGCCGTACGGCTCGAAAAGGGCTTGAAGTGACGCGACGTGTTGTTCGGCCAATATCTCAGTCGGGACCATGAGCGCCCCTTGGAATCCCGCTCGCACGGTCGCATACAAGGCAATCGCGGCAACGACGGTCTTCCCGCTCCCGACATCCCCTTGTAACAAGCGGTTCATCCGTTCTGGCCGTTCCAGGTCGCCGATGATTTCCCGGACGACGCGCGTCTGCGCACCGGTGAGCGGAAACGCCAACTGTTTGACGAACGCGTTCAACTGTTGCTTGTCGAGTGTGAGGGCGCGTCCTTTCCCGGACCGTTCCATTTTACGAAACGCCTGCAACTTCAATTGATAGAGCAGGCACTCCTCATAGACGTAACTGCGGCGCGCTTGCTTGTACGCGTCGACCGATTCCGGGAAATGCATCCCTCTAAGCATCGAGGCCCGGTCTTTGAGACGATAGCGTTCACGGATTGACGTCGGCAAACGGTCCTCGAACGTCGTCACTTCGTTGAACGCGAGCTTGACGATCCGGCTGAAGTTCTTTTGGGTCAGGCCGGCTCGGAGCGAGTAAATCGGTTGGAGCCCATCCGACAATTCCCCGAACTCGAGATCGGTCGCACTGATCGTCATCCGGTTCATATCCCATTTCCCTTTGACCGTCACGGTCGATCCGAGCGTCAATTTGTCTTTATAGAACGCGCGGTTGAACATCGTCACGTGCACGACGTACCGCTCCTCGAGTAAGAGCCGGAACTGAAGCCGGTTCTTCCCTTTACTATAATAGCGGACGAGCGGTTCGGCTTGCACCGTGCCGCTCCATTTGACGAGATCCCCATGCACGGCCGTCGTCACCGTCCCACTATTATAGTTCTCATAACGAAACGGGACGTGCTCAAGCACGTCCTCGATTCGTTCGAGACCCATCGCCTCTAATTTTTTGGCCATTTCCGGCCCGATACCTTTTAGTGTCGTGAGCGGCTCACTTCTCGACATTTTCTTTCGCTCCGAAGATGTTTTTCTCGAGTCGACGAGCCGTCGGTGTGTTCGCCAATCCGCCACGTGCCGTCTCTTTGAGCGCCGTCGGCATCATTTGACCAATCTCATGCATCGCCGAGATGACTTCGTCACACGGGATGCGCGACGTGATGCCCGCGAGCGCCATATCGGCCGCAACGACCGCATTGGCGCCGCCCATGGCGTTTCGTTTCACGCACGGCACTTCGACGAGCCCGGCGACCGGGTCACAGACGAGCCCGAGCATGTTTTTCAAGGCGATTGCGAACGCTGTCGCCGACTGTTCTGGCGTCCCGCCGGCAGCTTCGACGATTGCCGCAGCCGCCATTCCCGTCGCGGAACCGACCTCGGCTTGACAACCACCGGCCGCACCAGAGATTGAGGCGTTGTTCGCCACGACGAACCCGAACGCACCGGACGTGAACAAGTAACGGACCATCGCTTCACGGTCCATCTCAAGCCGGTCTTTCACCGCAAAGAGTGTACCCGGTACGACACCAGCGCTCCCTGCCGTCGGCGTCGCACAAATCCGTCCCATCGCAGCGTTCACTTCGTTCGTCCCAATCGCTTTGGCGACCGCATCTAAAATCAAATCGCCGGCGAGCGATTTCCCGGACCGGACGTAGTCTTGCATGAGCACGGCATCGTTGCCTGTGAGGCCGGTGACGGACGTCACGCCTTGGAGCGCACGCTCGACCGCTTCTTCCATCACCTCGAGGTTCCGTTCCATCATCCCGAACACGTCCTCGCGGGACGCCCGACGTACGTGCATCTCTTGCTCAATCATCACTTCCGAGATCGGGACGCCTCGTTCCGTCGCCGTCCGGACCAATTCTTCTACTGATTTAAACATAATCGATTCTCCTTATTCCCCAAAGATGGTTACCCGTTCGATTTGTGGTAACCGTTCAATCTCCGCCAACACGTCTTTTGATAAATGTTCATCAATCTCGATCGCCATAAGCGCTTGTTTGCCTTTTTCATGGCGGCTCACTTCCATATGGCCGATGTTCAGTTCGTGCTTGGCGAGGATGCCCGTCACCGCCGCAATCGCCCCGAAGCGATCATGATGCAAGACGACGAGCGCCGGGCCACCGCCAGATAGTTTCAGCGGGAAGCCGTTCAACTCGGTGATTTCAATCGTACCACCACCAATCGAGATTCCGACGATTTCAAACGTCCCGTCCTCATCCTCGAGATGGACGCGGGCCGTGTTCGGATGGTCCGTCAATGCATCGCTCGTCTCGAACCGGACCTCGATTCCGCATTCGCGAGCGATGTCAAGCGCTTGTGGGATGCGCAAATCGAACGTATCGAATCCCATGATGCCGCCGACGATGGCGACATCGGTCCCGTGTCCGCGATACGTGTCGGCAAAACTACCGTAAAACGTGATGCGGGCGACGCGCGGTTGCCGACCGAACAACTTCCCAGCCATGAGACCGATACGCGCGGCGCCGGCCGTATGCGAACTGGACGGTCCGACCATGACCGGACCGATGATATCAAACACACTGCGATATTTCATCGCATTTCCCCCTTTCAAAAAACCCTACCTTCATTATACAGAAGGTAGGGCCGAGATACAGCTTATTCCACACTAAAAATATAGGAGTAGAGCGGTTGCTTCCCGTCATGAACTTCGATTTCAATCTCATCGTTCTTCGATTCGATATAAGCCGACAGTTCCGCGACGTCTTCAGCCGATGAACCTTCTCCTGTTAAAATCGTGATAATCTCATCGTCTGCATCGATGAGCGCGTCGACGAGTTGTTTTGCCGCTTCGAGACTCGAAGCCGACGAGGCGACGATCTTCTTCTCGGCAATGGCCATATGGTCGTCTTTCCGAATCTCGACACCGTCGATACTCGTATCACGGACGGCGTACGTCACTTGGCCAGACTTGACCGCACTTGCCGCCGATTTCATGCCTGACTCGTTCGTCTCGACGTCCGCCTCTGGATTGAAGGCGATTGCCGCTGCGAGTCCTTGTGGGACCGTCTTCGTCGGGATGACCGAGACACCGCATGGGGCGACCGAAGCTGCTTGCTCCGCTGCCATGATGATGTTTGAGTTGTTCGGGAAGATGAAGACGTGCTCGGCGTTCGCCGCTTCGACTGCCTTGACGATATCTTCCGTCGATGGGTTCATCGTCTGCCCGCCTTCGATGACGTGTGCTGCTCCGAGTGAGCGGAACAAGTCGCTGACGCCTTCACCCATCGCAACCGTGACGATTGCGTATGGCGCTTTTGGTTTCGGAGCTGTCGCTACTGGAGTCGGTTGGACACCGTGTTGGTTCGCGCCGTGCTCTTCTTCGAGAATCGTCGAATGCTGTTGACGCATGTTCTCGATTTTGACCGCGACGAGCTCGCCGAAACGTTGTCCTTTCGTGATGACGTCTCCTGGCGTCTCGACGTGGACGTGAACTTTGAGCAATTCTTCGTCGGCGACGACGAGGAGCGAGTCTCCGAGTTCAGACAGTTCGTTCCGGAACGCATCTTCATTGAACGGTGCGTCTTTCAACTTCTCATCTTGGAAACGAACCATGATTTCCGTGCAGTAACCAAATTCGATGTCTTCGGTCGACATGAATCCTTGGGCCGCATGGGCGTGATGTTCGGCTTCGATGAGCGCGTCCATGACTGGTGTGTGCGGTTTTTCAAGTTCTTTCCCTTCGAGCGTGGCAAGGAACCCTTCATAGATGACGAGTAACCCTTGTCCACCAGAGTCGACGACGCCGACTTCTTTCAATACCGGAAGCAAGTCCGGTGTGCGATCGAGCGACGCTTTCGCCTCGGCGACGATTCGCTCCATCAACTCGTTGAAGTCACTTGTCGACTCGGCCGCGACGAGTGCCTCGTCTGCCGCTTCACGGGCGACCGTCAAAATCGTTCCTTCAACCGGTTTCATGACCGCTTTATACGCCGTATCGACACCGCGTTTGAGCGCCTCTGCGAAATCGAGAGTCGAGAGTTCTGACTTGCCTTCAATCGACTTGCCGAATCCACGGAATAATTGACTTAAGATGACGCCTGAGTTCCCACGCGCCCCCATCAATAACCCGCGCGCAAATTTCGCCGACACGTCGGCCGTGTTCTCCGTGTTGAGTGCCGCGACTTCCTTCGCTCCTGACGTCATCGTCAAGTTCATGTTCGTTCCTGTATCCCCGTCTGGGACCGGGAAAACGTTAAGCGAATCCACGTAATCCGCATTTTGACTTAAGTTGGCTGCTCCGTTTGCAATCATGTTCGCGAGCACCAATCCATCTAGACGTTTTAAACCCACACCAAATCCTCCTCCGTTTCCGTCAGTCATTCGTCAGCCGAACGCCTTGGACGAATATGTTTACTGACGAAACGTTTAATCCTAACGTTTCACCGAGCGTGTACTTCACGCGACTTTGCACGTTATATGCCACTTCTGACACTTTCGTACCGTAGCTGACAATAATGTGCATGTCGATATGTACATCATCACCATCTTGTCGTACGACGACACCGCGCGCGTAGTTCTCACGTTTCAATAGTTCCGCGATTCCGTCTTTCAATTGAGCTTGAGACGCCATGCCGACGACTCCGAAACATTCCATCGCCGCGCCACCCGCGAGTGTTGCCACGACGTCGTTCGTAATGTCAATATTGCCATATGTTGTCTTCATATCAATTGCCATATGGAGTAGCCTCCTTCATTCGGAATGATTCCTTCACTACATTCTACAATATCTACCTCGTTATTTAAAGGACCTGCTCCTAAACTCGGTCAATTGTGGTCGTAACCCTCATCCATTATTAAAATCCTTACCAGTAATGTCAAGTTTTTTTCTTGTCATACTATTATTTTCTAGTTGCATCGGGAAAAAACCCGTGCTAATATAAACGAGTGTCTATTAGGACGAACCCACATAAAAAAGGAGGGGAAACGCATGGCACGTAAATGCTACGTAACAGGTAAATCACCTAAGTCAGGTAACAACCGTTCGCACGCACTCAACAAGACGAAACGTACTTGGGGTGTAAACGTACAAAAAGTTCGTATTCTCGTTGACGGTAAACCGAAACGCGTTTGGGTTTCAGCTCGCGCTCTTAAATCAGGTCTCGTTGAACGCGTATAATCTTATACACGAACGAAACAAATCCCAGCGGCATGCGCCGATGGGATTTTTTTATGCTTATTTTTTGACGTACAAGACGAGGACCATACCGTCATGTACGACGAGTTCTGCCGTTTTTGCGTCCCACTCGTTTGAAATCGTCAACGCCTCGTGGCTGACGACGTCGTGACGGTCGAGCGGGTATTTGACGCCACGGATCGTGACGTTCGCCCGCTTCCATGGAATAAGCGACAAATAATGGTCGTCACGCCGCGCAAGCGCGTGTCGGCCCTCCCGTGCGAGAGAGACGATTTGGCCGTCGGCATAAAGACACATCTCCGGGTAAGCCTCGAGCAACCCGATGTTCCCGAGCGTCATGTCGAGCCTGCCTCCGAGCGCCCCGTAGACGAGCATCTCGTCAGCCCCATGCCCGCGTGCCGCCTCGAGGGCGATCTCGAGGTCGGTCACGTCTTTTTCAGACGGATAGCGTAACGCCTCATCCGGTACGACTCCCGTGAACGAATCGAAGTCGCCGACGACGAGGTTCGGTTCGATCCCTTGGGCGAGGAGCGTCGCGTAACCCCCGTCGACAGCGATGACGTAATCGACGTCGTCGGGAAGAGACGGAACGGGTGACGGACTAGCCGCCACAATCAAGACACGCATTAGCGGACGTCCCGCGTGGCGAGCGTCGCGAAGCGCGGCGCCGTCGTGAACAAGAGCACGAGCACGATCGTCGCAATCAAGAAGGACGGGAGCATATACGTCATGTTATAGCCGAGCGAATAGGCGACGACCGGCCCTTCCGCATATTGGGCGAAGAAGACGATTCCCGACAGGACGTGCGCGGCGTAACGGAGGAGCGAACCGAGGAGCGCCCCGAGCACCAAATAGAGGACGAGCGTCTTTTTCGAACCGTCTTTGGCGGCCCGTTTCACTTGTCCGGCGAAGACGCCCGCCATCCCGACGAGGCCATACGCGAACGTGTAGTCGACTAAAAATTGGACCGGCGTGAAGATGTAGGCGCCGAACAGCAGTTGGAGCGTCCCGACGAGCGCGCCGGTCGCGAGACCGCCTTTTAATCCATGGCGATACGCCATCACGAAAATCGGCAACATGACGAGTGTGATCGACCCACCTTGCGGCATCCGATACGGCATGAGCAAATCAAAGATCAAGGCGAGCGCCGAGAAGAGTGAAATCTCAATCAGCGCCTGTAGTGTTAATTTTTGTTTCATTTTCCATTTCCCCCTTTATCGTAAAGAACGACAAAAAGCAGCATGACGTAAACGCCATGCTGCTTGGATTCGCAACGTGCATTTTCGCCACATCCCTACGTCCGTGTGAACGGAACAGGTTCAAAGGGTTAGCGCATGCCTCTCAGCCACAGATGTGACACCCCTTGCGACAATATTTGTTGTTCTATCCTCGATTATACACGAGATGCGTTGCGAATGCCATCGATTGCTGCTTTATAGTCCGGTTCGTTGTAAATCGCCGAGCCCGCAACGAGGACGTCAGCCCCTGCGTCGATGCACAGTTTCGCCGTCGTCGCGTTCACGCCGCCATCAATCTCGATTTCAAAGTCGAGCCCACGTGCTTGACGCATCTCGCGGAGTGCCGCGATTTTCGGAACGACCGACTCGATGAACGCCTGCCCCCCAAAGCCCGGGTTCACGGTCATAAGAAGCACCATGTCGACGTCTTGGACGACATGCTCAATCGTACTGATTGGCGTATGCGGGTTCAAGACGACCCCACTTTTCGCCCCGGCCGCCTTGATTTGTTGCAAGACGCGATGTACGTGATTCGTCGCCTCGACGTGGATCGTGACGATGTCCGCTCCCGCTTTAATGAAATCATCGACGAACCGTTCCGGCTGGTCAATCATCAAGTGGACGTCCAATACCATGTCGGTCTTTTGACGTAAGCTCGAAAGGACAGGCAAGCCAATCGAGATGTTCGGGACGAACTGTCCGTCCATGACGTCAAAATGGATATAATCGGCCCCGGCCGTCTCGACCGCTTTCACTTCTGCTTCTAGGTTGGCGAAGTCCGCCGCTAAAATCGATGGTGCAATTTTAATCATCAGTTCAGTACCTCCGTTGTCTATCGTTAATCTCTTCCATAAACGTAACATAGTTGTCGTAACGAGTGGAAGCGATTTCGCCCGATTCGACGGCCGCCTTGACGGCACAGCCCGGCTCGTTCACGTGGGCACAGCCCCGGAACTTGCAGTCGTCATGTCGTTCGACGAACTCGGGGAAGCACCAACGCAACTCTTCCGCTTCGAGCTCTTGTGGGAACTCGAGGCTTGAGAAGCCAGGCGTGTCGGCGACGAGACCACCGCCGAGTTGAATTAGCGTGACATGACGCGTCGTATGCTTCCCGCGGCCGAGCGACTTCGAGATTTTCCCGGTCGCAAGCTCAAGTTCAGGCGCGACGGCGTTCAACAGTGAACTCTTCCCGACACCGGTCTGACCCGCGAACACGCTCGTCTTCGCCTCGAACAAGTCCCGTATCGCCTCGACCCCAGACCCTCTCTCTGTCGACGTCTCGATGACGTCATAGCCAATCGACCGATAGAGCGAAGCCGCCTGTTCAATTGCTTCCATCTCATCCTCATTCAGCAGGTCCATCTTCGTCAACACGATGATCGGATGAATCTGTTTCGATTCAAT
The DNA here is from genome assembly GCF_018618435.1 of Exiguobacterium sp. s150. Lineage (NCBI taxonomy): Bacteria > Bacillati > Bacillota > Bacilli > Caryophanales > Exiguobacterium > Exiguobacterium sp. s150. Next base: position 201,548 of record NZ_JACSMC010000001.1, read on the forward strand.
CAAGACGAGAAAACGATCGAGCAAGTGATACGAGAAAGCCGGTTCCTTCACCGAGAACAGTAAGAACGCTTGATCGATATTGGCGATCGGTGGTCGGACGAGGTGGTTCGACCGCTCGTCAACGGCTAAAATGTAGCCGGTCCCGTCTTTTTGATCTTGAATCTCAACATCGTCTCCGACGACCGGCGAGATGTTGCGATTACGGAAATTTCCGCGTGCACGACAGCGAATCTCTTGCTTTGTTTCTGTCATGACATCGTAAAAACCGCCTTGTAGGCGAATGATCGTTCCTTTCATCCTGTTTCCTCCTAGAAAAAGAGGTGACGCGCACGCCACCTCTTTGTTATTGTGCATCCTTCGCTTGGGCGTACGTGACCGTGTCGGTCCGAACGACTTCCCCATCGACTTCAATCGTCGCCGTCCCGACTTCGTCAGGCGCGATGACGAGCGTATAGGAGTATGTCGTCGTCTCCGTTATCTTATCACGGAGCACTTCAATCTCGCCACGCGCATCGACCGTCCGAATGACGACCTCGACGGGCTCAGGCGTCTCGCCTTCTGCCGGTGGTTCAATCTCAACGCTCACTTCTCGTTCGATGGACGCATCCGTCGGTTCGACACCGAGCGAGACGATGACCGTCAATTCCGTACCTGGGTCAACGGCCGTGCCTGCTGTCGGCAGCTGGCGGATGATTTGGTTCGAAGGTACGCTCGTCGAATACTCGTCACGCTTGACGATTTTCAAGTTGTTTTGTTCGGCGTACGTCGTCGCTTCTTCGAACGTGTAACCGGCCAAGTTGGCAAGTTCGATTTTATTGCTGCCCGTCGACACGACGAGCGTGACCGTCACTTCTGACGGGACGACTTCTTCGCCCGGAGCGAGCGATTGTGAGATGACATCTCCGTTATCGACCGTCTCCGAAGCTTCTTTTTGGATGTCGATATCCGTGAAGTCCAAGTCTTTTAACGTTCGCTCTGCCGCCGACTGGGACAACCCTTCGACGTCCGGCATCCGGACCGTCTCTTTCCCTGCCGAGACGACGAGCGTGACCGTCGTACCGCGTTTTGGCTTCCGTCCGGCCGGTGGATTTTGTGAAATGACGTTACCAGCTTCGATGTTGTCACTAGCCCGTTCCGTCACATCGACGACGAAGCCCGAAGCCTCGAGTTCTGTCGTCGCCTCGTCTTCAGTCATTCCGACGACGTCAGGTACGACGGACCGTGACATCTCGTCTGCGACGACATACGCCCCGATTCCACCGCCGATGAGTAACAGCGCGAGCAATAACCAGAGCCACCATTTGCGTTTCTTCGGCTTCTTGGCGTCCGGTTTCGGTTCGACCGGTGCGACCGGTTTTGACGGCTGCTCGCTCGGTGGCGTCGTCTCTTCCGCGACGACCGGTGCCATGACCAGCGTCTGGTCGAACGCATCTTGTTCCGCATTCACTCGTTTCGGCTCGTTCGCGCGCGCCGGATCGAGAGAAGTCATGCAGTCTTTCTTGAATGAGGCGACCGACGTGTGTCGTGCGCCAGGCGATTTCGCGAGCGCCTGCATGATACAGTTCTCGAGCGCTTGCGGAATTTTCGGGTTCAAGTCCATCGGTCGAATCGGGTCGTCTTGCAGATGCTGAAGTGCGACGGCGACCGGTGTCTCTCCGATGAACGGAACACGTCCGGTCACGAGTTCGTACAACACGGCACCGAGCGAATAAATATCCGATTTCTCGTCGGCGAACTTTCCACGTGCCTGCTCTGGTGAGAAGTAATGGACCGAGCCGAGCACCGACATCGTATGCGTGAGCGTCGCGTTCGACATGGCGACGGCGATTCCGAAGTCGGTCACTTTCACGTTCCCGTTTTGGTCGATCATCATGTTTTGCGGTTTGATGTCGCGATGGATGATTCGGTTCGCATGGGCGTGGTCAATTGCATCACAAATCTGTCCCATGATGCGTAACGCCTCTTCGACAGATATGTATTCTTCTTGCAAGTATTGTTTGAGCGTCATCCCATCGACATGTTCCATGACGATATAATAGATGTCTTGCTCATCCCCGACGTCATAGATGGCGACGATGTTCGGATGGTTGAGGCTAGTTGCCGCGTGGGCTTCTCGTTCGAACCGTCGGATAAACTGTTCGTTATGCGAGAATTCAGATCGTAACACTTTGATGGCGACAGTACGGTTCAAAATCTCATCGTGGGCCCGATAGACATTTGCCATACCCCCGCTGCCGATTTGCTGTTCGATCCGATAACGATCGTTAATTCGTTCTCCGCTTCGCATCGGATTCATCCTCTCTTTCTATCTGTAAATTGGACGATAGCGACGGTAATGTTGTCGCTTCCGCCCAAGCGGTTGGCTTGATTGATCAATTGATCGGCTTTGACGTCAGCAGAAATCGGACGTTCGAGCACGAGCAAAATATCTTCATCCGTCAAGTGATTCGTCAACCCGTCCGTACAGATTAAGATCGTGTCGAATTCAGGTTCGGCAAATACTTGTAAATCAGGTTCGACGTGCTCGTTCGAACCAATCGCGCGCGTGATGATGTTCCGTTTCGGATGGACCCGCATCTCTTCCTCGGTCAGTTCACCGAGCTGTTTCAAGACGTTGACGTAAGAATGGTCTTCGGTCAACTGATGCAGCGCCCCGTCGCGTAACGCGTAGACGCGGCTGTCCCCGACGTGAACGATGACGATCGTCTCATCGTGCCAGCACACCCCGGCAATCGTCGTCCCCATCATGACGAGGTTCGACTGTTTTGAAAAGGCGAGCACTTGTTCATTGGCTAGTTCCACGTTGTCGCGGAACCACTGCTCCATTTCCATCGGCGTGGCCGGAAGCGTCGGGAAAGCGCGTCGGAACTGTTCGATGACGAGTTCACTCGCGACTTCCCCGGCTTCATGCCCGCCCATCCCGTCGGCAACGAGGGCGATTCCGGCGTGCTCGTCCCCTAAAATCAGAACGGCATCCTCGTTTTGCGTCCTCACTTGCCCACGGTCGGTTCGATAGGCTAATTCCATCTTTCCCATTACCTCGTTTCTTGTTCGCGCTCCTTCGCTCGAAGCTGCCCACAAGCGGCATCGATATCCGAACCTTGTTCGCGACGAATCGTCACGTTCACTTTTCGATCTTTGAGCACTTTTTCAAAGGCAAAAATTTGTTTACGCGGTGTGCGGACGTAGTCACGCTCGAGTACGTGGTTGACCGGAATCAAGTTGACGTGACATTTGACGCCTTTCAACAAGTCGGCGAGTTGATGCGCGTGCTCTTCCGTGTCGTTGACGCCGCCAAATAAACCGTATTCGAACGTGATGCGGCGACCGCTTTTCTCCGTATAGTAATTGACGGCTTCCATCAACTTATCCAAGTTGTAGGCCCGGTTGATCGGCATGAGGCGTGTCCGGATTTCCGTCGTCGGCGCGTGAAGCGAGATGGCGAAGTTGATACGCATCCCTTCATCGGCGAACTTGTAGATTTTCGGTACGATCCCACTCGTCGACACCGTGATGTGGCGTGAACCGATGTTCAAGCCGTCGTCGTGGTTGACCGTGCGCAAAAAGCGCATCAATTCGTCGTAGTTATCGAACGGTTCGCCAATTCCCATGACGACGATCGAGTCGACACGTTCACCGCTCGCGTCGAGCGCGCGTTGGACGTCGAGCACCTGGGCCGTGATTTCACCGGCTTCTAGGTTACGTTTCAAACCGCCGAGCGTCGAGGCACAAAACGTGCAGCCGATGCGGCAGCCGACTTGGGTCGTGACACAGACCGAGTTGCCGTACTCATGGCGCATGAGCACCGTCTCGATGGAATAACCGTCTTGAAGCTCGAACAAGAACTTGATTGTCCCGTCCTGTGACTCTTGACGGACGAGTTCTTTGAGTGTCGTCAATTGGAACGCCGCATCTAATTTCTCGCGGAGCGGTTTCGAGACGTTCGTCATTTCGTCGAACGATGTCACCCGCTTGACGTACATCCAGTCGTATAACTGTTTCGCGCGGAACGACTTTTCTCCTGCCTCGATGAGCCACTGTTCGAGCTCTGCGTACGTGAGGGAATAAAGTGACGGTTTGGCACCGACCAATGGATTTTTTTCAACTGCTTTTGGATTCATGTTTATACCTCTTTCTTGAATGCGGCGATATAGAAGCCGTCCGTCCCGAACGACGTCGGGAGTAATTTAAGTTCAGCACGGTCCGATGGCACCATCGAACGTACAGCGTGCGGGAGTCGCTCACGGAGCGTGTCATCCCACGTCAATCCGTTCGACAAGATATAGTCGGCCTGCTGCTCATTCTCAGACGGGTCGATTGTACATGTCGAGTACACTAGCGTACCACCTCGTTTTAAGAGAGGCAAGACAGCGTCGATAATTTCCCGCTGGACTTTCGGTAGCCCTGCGAGTCCGGCTTTGTCTTTTGTCCACTTGATGTCCGGTTTCCGGCGAATGACGCCTAACCCTGAACACGGGACGTCGAGCAAAATTCGGTCAAAGCTCTCTCGTTCGAACTTGTCTCCGGCGCTACGCGCATCGAGGGCAAGTGCGGTCACTCCATCGATCTGAAGACGTTTCGCTTGGCGTTCAATCAATTTTGCTTTGTGCGGGTGCAAGTCGAGCGCCGTGAGCGAGCCACCGTCCATCCGTTCGGCCGTATGCATCGCTTTACCGCCCGGGGCGGCACATGCGTCGAGCACGTCATCATTCGCGTCGACACCGATCGCGTCGGCGACGAGCATCGAACTCTCATCTTGGACGGAGAGCAACCCTTCATCAATCAAGGATGTCGCGTGGACGTTCCCCGATTCGATGACGAGCCCGTCTTCTGACAACTCGGAACGTGACGTCAGTACCCCTTCGTCGGCTAAACGGTTCATCACCGCCTCGACGGTCGTCTGTTTCCGGTTGACCCGGACGGTGACCGGTGCCGGCTCATTGTTCAATTTACACATCGCCTCTGTCGCTTCGACGCCGTACGTATCGACCCAATCGGCGACGAGCCAATCGGGATGGCTATGTTCGATGGCGATGCGTTCCACGTCCGGCAATGTCGACAAATCAGGGAATCCGTCGCGAAGCACGTTTCGGAGTACGCCGTTCACGAATTTACCGGTGCCCGAATGGCCACGCTTTTTCGCGATTTCGACCGCCTCATGCAAGACGGCGCGGTCAGGCACTTTGTCGAGATAAAACAGTTGATACACACTCATGCGCAACAACGGCAAAACGAAACGGTCGAGCTTCCTCGGGTTCTGAATCCGTTTCTCTAAAATATAATCGAGCGTCCGTTTCCGCCCGAGCGTCCCGTAGACGAGTTCTGTGTAGAGGCCGACATCTTTCGGGGCCAACTTCTTTTGTTTCAACAAATCGTTGACGGCAATCGTCGAATAGGCCCCGCCTTGTTCAATTTTAATCAGCGTATCAAGCGCTGCTTGTCTTACGTTCATGTCATCCTCCTAATTGGTCGCCCACTTGCAGTTTCTGTCCAGCTCCACGCATGAACGTGGCACCGTCCATTTGTTTTTTTCCAGCCGGTTGTAACAACGTCACTTTGATGGCGACATCATTTCCGGTCGCGACGACAAATCCGTCCTCCTCGAGGCGGACGATCGTGCCCGCTTCCCCGCTGCCCGTCGTCTTCTCGCTCGCGAACACTTTGACGCGTTCTCCGGCAATCGTCGTATAGGCGGTCGGGAACGGGTTCATCCCGCGGATATGGTTGTAAATCGTTTCGCCCGGTTGCGTCCAGTCGAGCGCTTCCCGCTCGCGACTGATGTTCGGCGCGAACGTGACGTCTTGCTCGTCTTGCGGCACTGCTTCAATCCAGCCTGCCAAAAATGCCGGTAGCGTCCGAATCAACAAGTCAGAGCCAGAAACGGCGAGCTTGTCGAACAGTGTGCCGACCGTATCCGTCTCCTCGATTGGCACGATCGTATTCGCAATCATGTCACCCGCGTCGAGCTTATCGACCATATACATGATCGTGACGCCCGTCTCGCGCTCTCCATCGAGAATTGCTTGGTGAATCGGCGCCCCGCCGCGGTACTTTGGTAGCAATGAAGCGTGAACGTTGATGGCGCCGTGTGGCGGTGCCTCTAACAGCTCCGTCGGGACGATTTGTCCATATGCGGCCGTCACGATCAAGTCTGGCTTGAGCGCGAGGATGTCCGCATAATCGGTGCGAACTTTTTCCGGTTGCAACACCGGGATGTCGTGGCGAAGCGCACACGCTTTCACCGGTGTCGGTTTCAATTCACGTTTGCGGCCGACCGGTTTATCCGGTTGCGAGACGACACCTACGACATTGTATCCTTCTTCGAGCAGGCGCTCAAGCACAGATACGGCAAACGTCGGCGTTCCCATGAAGACGATTCGCTTGTCCGTCCCTTTATCCGGAACGGCGAGCTTATCCGTGAACAACACACCATCTAAGTGGTCAATCTCATGTTGAATCGCTCGAGCGAAAAAACCGCTCGCTTTCACGCGCTGCTCGCGCCCTTTTAAATCTTGTGTCTTGACGACAATCGTCTCATGGCGTTCGACGAAACCGAATTCACCCGGAATGCTCAAACAGCCTTCGAGCCCGACTTCTTGACCCGACGTCTCGATGATCTCCGGGTTAATCAAGACGAGCGGTCCCGTCTCGTCATCCGTATGGACGACGGCGAGACGTTGGTTCAAGTTCACTTGCGGCGCGGCGACGCCGACCCCGTCATACTCGTACATCGTGTCGAACAGACGGTCGACCGTTTGACGCAACTTTTTATCAAACTTCGTCACCGGCTCACAGACGACCCGTAAAATCTCGTTTGGTACTTCTACTACTTTATACATCAAGTTCCACCTCACATGAATACGTATGGATTTACATCGATACTCAATTGATATTCTTTTTTGCTTATCGCTTTCGCCCGTGCCTGTTGGAGCGTGGCGAGCGCCGGATAGAGCGACTCGGGCTGTTTCGTCTTGATGAACAGCTGATAGCGATACATATTTTTCAATTTTGACAGCGGCGCCGGCATCGGTCCGTTCAATCGCGATTGGTCGATGTGCATGTTCATAAAGTCTTCGGCGAACTGCTCGGCCTCGGTCTGCGCGACGAGCGGGTTCTCGGCCGCGATCGTGACGAGCGTGACGTACCAATACGGTGGATGCGTCCCGACTTGCCGCAGTCGCATCTCCTGCTCATAAAATGCTTCATAGTCATGTTCACTCGCCGTCTCGATGACGTAATGCTCCGGGTTGTACGTTTGGACGTACGCCTCTCCCGGAAGCTTACCTCGACCGGCACGGCCCGCCACTTGTGTGACGAGTTGGAACGTGCGCTCGGTCGCCCGAAAGTCCGGCATGCCGAGCGTCGCATCGGCCGCGAGTACCCCGACGAGCGTGACGTTCGGGAAGTCGAGCCCTTTGGCAATCATTTGCGTGCCGAGCAAGATGTCGGCCTCGCCGTCCTCGAACCGTTTCAGCAGTTGTTCATGCGCTCCTTTGCGTGACGTCGTGTCTTGGTCCATTCGGATGATTCTCGCGTCCGGGATGCGGTTGAGCAGCTCCGTCTCGATTTTCTGGGTACCGGTACCGAACTGTTTAATTTTTTTACTGTCGCACGATGGACATTTGGATGGCATCCCCATCTCATAACCACAATAGTGACACTTCAATCGATCGCCGTGTTGATGATACGTCAAGTTGACGGCACAGTGCGGGCACGTCAGTCCCTCCCCGCAATCCCGACACATGACGAACGTCGTGAACCCGCGCCGGTTGAGCAAGATGACACATTGTTCTTTTTTCGCGATGCGGTCGTTGATGGCGACAAACAAATCTTCCGAGAACATCGTCGTGTTGCCTCGTGCGAGTTCGCGCCGCATATCGATAATGTGCACCGGCGGCATCTTACCACCGTAACGCTCTTTCAAATGAAGATAGCGATAGACGCCGCGTTGCGCCCGTGCATACGACTCGAGCGACGGTGTCGCACTGCCGAGCACGACCGGACAGCCGTGATAGCGGGCCCGCCAAATCGCCACGTCCCGCGCATGATAGCGCGGGTTCTCTTCTTGCTTATACGTCGTCTCATGCTCTTCATCTAAAATGATGAGCCCGATGTTCTCGAGCGGGGCAAATACGGCCGAACGGGCCCCGACGACGACGTCGACTTCACGGCGCTTAATTTTACGCCATTCGTCGTATTTCTCTCCTTGGGAAAGCGCGCTATGGAGCACAGCGACGCGGTCCCCGAAACGGCGTTTGAATCGCTTCACCATCATTGGGGTCAAACTGATTTCCGGGACGAGTAAAATCGCTTGTCTGCCTTCATCGACGACTTGGCCAATCGCTTCGAGATATACTTCAGTCTTTCCGCTCCCTGTCACGCCATGCAACAACAGCGTCTCCCCGGCCTCCGCTTCACGAATCGCTCTCACGGCGACCGTCTGACTGTCGTTTAACTCGACCGTCTCGGTCACTTGCTCAATCAAGGCGTACGGGTCACGATTCAATTCAACCTCGGTCACCCGGACGGCGCCGAGCGCCTCGAGTTTTTGAAGCTGTGCCCGTGACAGGCCGATTTGCCTGAGCGACGACCAATACATGCGGGGCACGTCTTCAAGCAGACGCATCGCTTCTTGTTGCTTTTTCGCCCGGGCCGGAACGACACTCGCATCCAATCGTTCGATGACGAGGTCTGTCTTCACGGTCCGTTTTTCTTTTAATACAGGTGACAACGAGAGCTCGCCTTTTTTGGCGAGATCGAGAATGACGGACTGGACGTCTTTCGGATATTCCGACAAATGTGTACCGGCCCGAACCCCTTCCGGGAGCACTTCGCCTTTAATCTCTTTGTCATAGCTGACTTTGAGCGCGGCCGGGAGCATGGCGAGTAAGGCTGATGATCGGAAACAGAGCGTCGTCTGTTTCACGTGGGTCGACAAATCGAGCAGCTCATCGGTCAAGGACGATTCCTCATCAAGAAGTGCCTCGAGCGGCTTGAGCCCGTCCCGGGTCCCTTCGGACAGACCGGTGACGATTCCAAGGAGTCGCCGCGTTCCGAACGGGACCGAGACACGCATCCCCGGCTCGATGAGCGATTCGAACTGGACCGGCACTTCGTAATCGAACGGCCGGTCAATCGTGATGACCGGTGCATCGACGTGGACGTGTGCAATCATCGAATCGCTTCCTTAAATTGAAGCAACAGCGCATGCGCCAACTCCTGTTTCGATTGGCGCGGTAGCCGGTGAACCGAGCCGTCCGCACGGAAGAGGGTGACCTCGTTCTCGTCTGCCCCGAACCCGATGCCCGGTGTCGCCACGTGATTCGCCACGAGATAATCGACACGCTTTTTCTCGAGTTTGGCGCGGGCATGCGTCTCGAGCTGCTCGGTCTCGGCGGCGAAACCGACGAGTATTTGGTCCCTTTTCTTCATCCCGAGCGTCTTTAATATATCTGTCGTCTCTTCGAGCTCGATCGTCAACGGCCCATGGACTTTCTTATGTTTCTCGGCATGGACGGTCGTCGGTCGATAGTCGGCGACCGCGGCCGATTTAATGACGAGGTGCTGGTCGTCGAAATGTGCGAGCACCGTCTCGAGCATTTCCGCGCTCGACTCGACGGGGAGCGCGGTCACGCCGTCGGGAATCGGGATTTGAAGCGGCCCGTGCACGAGCGTGACGTAGGCGCCCATATCCCGGGCCGCCTCGGCGAGGGCGACACCCATCTTCCCGGATGAGTCGTTCGAAAGGAACCGGACCGGATCAATCCGTTCGACCGTCGGGCCGGCTGTCACGAGCACGCGTTTACCGAGGAGATGTTTTGGGACGAATTGGCTCGCGATGATGCGCAGTAAGTCTTCCGGTTCCGGCAGACGTCCTCCGCCAATCCAACCGCAGGCGAGGTTGCCGACGCCAGGTTCAATGATTTGATACCCGTATGATTTGAGCGTCTCGATGTTACGGCGCGTCGCCGGATGGTCGAGCATGTTGACGTTCATCGCCGGCGAGATGATGACCGGACACGTCGCCGCTAAAATCGAAGTCGTGATAAAATCGTCCGCTAACCCGTTCGCGAGCTTTGCAATCATGTTCGCCGTCGCTGGTGCGACGACGATCAAGTCACTCGTATCCGGGACGTCGATGTGCGCGATTTTTGTCGGGTCATGTTCTTCGAACACATCCGTATAGACCGGATTCCGGCTGAGCGCTTGGAACGTCGCTTGACCGACGAACTGCTCGGCAGATGCGGTCATGGCGACGCGCACGTTCGCGCCCGCTTGTACGAGTTTCGACGTGAGTGCACACGCCTTGTAAGCAGCGATCCCACCGCTCACACAAAGCAAGATGTTCCGATCGTTCACCATTCACCATTCTCCCCTTTATAGACAATGAGACCCAAGTCGCAAACGACTTGGGTCACACTTCATCCGTTGTTCTTTTCGTTCGCGATGATTGTCGTGTCACCCGAATACAGTTCTTCTAGCGCTTGTCCGACCGGCTTATACGATTTTGGCGCGGCAACTTTCGGAGCTTTTCCGTCCTGAATTTGACGGGCCCGTTTAGCAGCGACCGTCACGATCGTGTACTTCGACGGGATTGTACGTTGTAAGGCATCAATCGAAGGGTATAACATTAAATGACCTCCATCATGGCTTTTTTATAGAGAGACGCGACACGTTCACGTTTGCAATGCTCGGCCGTCACGATCGCTTTGATGCGTTCAATCGCTTTTTCGACTTCATCATTGGTCACAACGTAATCATAGGCATCCATCAATTCGATTTCTTCACGAGCGACGAGCAGACGTTGTTTGATGACTTCTTCCGATTCCGTACCTCGACCGACGAGGCGGTTGCGGAGCTCTTGCAGGCTCGGCGGGGCCAAGAATAAAAAGACGGCTTCCGGGAAGCGTTCCTTCACTTGGAACGCACCTTGGACTTCAATCTCTAAAATGACGTCCTTCCCACCTTCGAGCGTTTCGCGTACCCACTCGACCGGTGTCCCGTAATAGTTCCCGACGAACTCGGCATGCTCGAGCAATTGCTTATGCTCAATCATGTCTTCAAACTGTTCTCTCGTTTTAAAGAAGTAATGCACTCCTTCAATCTCACCTTCACGTGGTTTCCGTGTCGTCGCCGATACAGAATATTGAAGGTTGTTATCCTCTTCCTCACGGAGTACGCGGCAAACGGTTCCTTTGCCGACACCGCTTGGACCGGACAAGACGATTAATAAACCTCGTTCTTTAAAATTCAATGCATTGCCCTCCATCTTCTAACATCACATTTCATAATAATAGCAGTCCACCGATTGTTACGGCAAGAAGAAGTTCGGATTTCCTACTTCATCGTACCATATTTTCCGTTAATCTGATAACGTAGAGACAGAAAAAGAACAAAGGTGATGAGACTAGTGGCATATGATGGATTAATGACATACCGAGTCGTGACGGAACTTCAGGCGCTCGTCGGTGGACGAATCAACCGCGTCCACCAGCCGTATGCGCTCGACTTGATGATGCAAGTGAGATCGAATCGACAGAACGTACAATTGCTCGTGTCAGCGAACGCGATGTACGCCCGACTTCAATTGACTGATACCGCAATTAAAAATCCGCAAGAACCTCCGATGTTTTGCATGATTTTACGAAAACATATCGAAGGTGGATTTATCACGGCTGTCGAACAAGTCGGCCGTGACCGTGTCATCGTCATTTCGGTCCGTTCGCGAAACGAGCTCGGTGACGAGGAGAACAAACGGGTATATATCGAATTGATGGGGCGTCACTCGAACGTCGTCTTGACGAATGAGGACGGCAAAATTTTAGACGCCATCAAACATTTACCACCGTCCCAAAACACGTACCGGACAATCATGCCGGGTAGCGAGTACTTGTTGCCACCCGCTCAAGACAAATGCGACCCGCTGACAGAACGAGTGGAAGGATTAAAACGCATCGACTGGAATGCAGGCAAGCTCGATAAACAGCTCGTCTCAAGTTTCGCCGGGATGAGCCCACAAATCGCACAAGAAATCGTCTATCGGGCCAAAACGCCTAACCGCGCGAGTCTCGAGGCGGCGTTTGACAGTGTCATTGCTGACCTTGAAGGCGAATACGTCTTCCAACAGCTCGCCTCCGGAAAAGAACGGTTCGCTCCCGTCCGCTTGACGTTCGGTGACGTCATGTCAGAAGAGACGTATGACTCGAGTAAAGACGTGCTCGACCGCTTCTTCTATGAGAAAGCGAACCGCGACCGCGTCAAACAGCAGGCGCACGATGTCGAACGGTTGCTCAAATCCGAGCTCGAGAAAAATCAGTTGAAACGAAAACGTCTGCTCGATGATTTGAAGGCGACGGAACGGTCCGATGAGCTCCAAAAGTATGGCGAGCTGTTGACGACCTACTTATTCCAACTCGAGAAAGGGATGACCGTCGCTCACGTCGTCGATTATTATGACGAGGACGGTGCCATGATCGACATCCCACTCGACCCGCTCAAGACACCGAACGAGAACGCGCAACGCTATTATAAGAAATACAACAAATTGAAAGTCGCAAAAGTCGAGGTGCAAAAGCAAATCGAGTTGAACGAAGCTGAGATCGTCTATTTGGAGACGTTGATCGCGCAACTCGATGTCGCCGCGCCGTCTGACATTATCGAAATTAGAGAAGAACTCGCTGAAGGCGGGTATATCCGTCAAAAGGCGCAAAAGAAGAAACAGACGAAAAAGATTGCCCTCGAAGGGTACGTCTCGTCGACCGGCACGGAGTTTTATGTCGGGAAGAACAACACGCAAAACGACCATTTGACGTTCAAATTCGCACGACGTGACGAGATTTGGCTTCACGTGAAAGACATTCCAGGCTCCCACGTCATCATCCGTTCGGTTGAACCGGACGAGACGACACTCCTCGAGGCGGCGACGGTCGCCGCCTACTTCTCGAAGGCGCGTGCCTCGAGCGGGGTTCCGGTCGACTACACGAAAGCGCGCCACGTGAAAAAACCGAGCGGCGCGAAGCCCGGGTTCGTCATCTACACGGATCAGCAGACGGTGTACGTCACGCCGGATGAGCGGCTCGTCAAATCACTCCAGCAATGAGCATTGGCCACGTCGCATGACGTGGTCTTGTTTGTGTAGATTCTTAGTATTGCCTTCGCTGGCACCCTCCATTCCTGGGGTGATGCGACGGAGACCCAGCAGCGACTTCATGTCGCGATGCGGCTCCGGGATTGCCTGAGGAAAGCGTAGGCGCCGAGAGGACGAGCATTTTTATGAATCATGAACACAGGCTCCGTCATCGCGACGGAGCCTGTGTTTGTTTCGGGTCATGTTTGAACAACTCAAGCTGTTCATGGTAGTCAAGCAAGTGCCCGTGCAAGATTTCTGAGACGGATAAGTCTTCATGGGGCAACGTGAACAGCGAGTACGGCTTATCACACGTATAGAGGATGTCATGGTGATGGGCGAGTAAATATAAAAACTCGGCCTCGAACGTCTTTCGATCCTCCTCATCCATCAATAAGAGCGCCTCGCGATGTTCCGCTAAACTCTCGAGCAAGAGGACGAGCTTGTCCTCAAGGTGAATCAACAACCGATATTGTTTAATCGTTAAATGCTTCAACTTCACGTTCGTGACTTTCATGTCCTCTTGTAGCATCATGTGCAGTTCTTGATGACCGAGGATGCGGGCCCTCGTCTCGAGCAGTTCGGCCGGCGAACCGACGAGTTCACGCCAATGATGGAACATATAAGACGACGTCTTCCGAATCTCGCCGAGGAGTCGCTCCTCGTAACGCGGCGGCATGAACGCATAGTTCACACCGAGTGAGACGAAGACACCGACCGCGGTCAATAACGACCGGGTCCACGCGTAGTGGAAGAAGTCGGTCGTCGGATTCTCGAGCATGAGGACGATGGCGAACGCGGCGTACGTCGACATATGCGTCTTATCGAACGTCGTGTTCAGCGTCAAGGCGACGATGACGGCGAGTCCGATTGAGATCGGGTTGACACCGAACGCATAGACGATGAGGAGGCCACACATCAGTCCGACCATCGTCCCGAAGATTCGACTGAAGACGATTTTTGACGAACGTTTGACGGTCGGCTGCATCGCAACGACTGCAGCGATTGCACCCATACCGGAATAAATACCGAATACATACCATGACAACGCGATGGTGATGGCGACGGCAATACCCGTCTTCAACGTCCGGAGACCGACTTTCGGGATATATCGCTTATCCATCATTTCAATTCAACCTTCCCTGTCTCCGCGATTAAATGGATGGTCGGACGATTTGAGTTGGACAGCTGATACACCCCATCACCCAGCTCGTTGTAGCGATCACTCGCGGTCACACTGCCACCCGTATCGACGTTCACTTGTCCAGTCGCATGGCGCGGCTCGAATGTAAGCGCACCAGCCTCCGTCTGAACCGTCAACGCCTGATTGACGACAATGTCACTTACGGACGCCTCCCGGTAAGATCGGATATCAGCTTGGACGACCCGGACCGTCTCGAGCGTCACATCACTCCGCGTCTCGACACGCAACCGGTCCGATTCGACTTTCGTCAGATTAACCGCATTCGCATCCAAAACGATGGATTTCGCAATCAACCCTTGTCCCGTCACTTGTTCGGCCGTCACATCGATGGATGTCATCGAACTTGGCAAGGCGACGCGGATTTTATAACGTGACGGCGAATCGCTCGGTCGGCTCCCGAACTGGCTGAAGCGCCCGAACCGCTCGACGATTGAAATCGTATCCCCGACCGCCTTCACTTTTACCGTCCGTTCCTTCGAGTTCGTCTGTAACACCTCGACCTGGACTTTTTCATTCGTGCTACGGACGAACTCGACATTGCCATGCGCCGTCTCAAGCCGCAGCTTCTTCATTTGGTAGCGGTCCTCGTATTTGTCTCCAAGGGCCAACACGTCGCTAAATACGAATAAGTTCACGAAAAAGAGGACGGGGAGGACGAGGAGGACGAGACCGAACGTGATTTTACGATGTTTCGGGACGTCTTGAAACCGGGCTTTCCATGACTTCCCTTTCATTCTAGAGTACGCCATATCTATCTCCTTCTTCATCTGCTTTCCCTATTCTAACACGTTCAGTATGTCATGATGCACAAAGAAAAAGAATCCGCCCGGAGGTGGATTCTTAGAAGAATGGATTATGATGTGACGCGTTCACTCCAACTTGTCGGGTCCGTTCGCCAATCATGTAAAGAAGCGGCCTCATCTTCACGGATGAGTTGTTGATCGACGGCGACATCAAGCAAATCTGATAAGGTCGTCAGTGCATCCGCAGTTAGGCCAGAGTCCAACAGGTTGATGGCGAGACGGTTCAAGCTGTACGAGATAATCGCTTGAATCTTCACGACTTCGCCGCCCGCTGTCTCGACCGCTCGAGCGGCTTTGATGCTCGATTCCCCGGTCGACAACAAATCTTCAATCACGACGACACGAGCCCCTCGTTCGAACCGGCCCTCGATTAAATTCCCTTTGCCATGACCTTTCGCGCTTGAACGGACATAGACGAGTGGTAACCCAAGACGGTCGGCAACAAGCGTCGCATGCGGAATCCCCGCTGTCGCCGTCCCTGCGATGACATCGACGTCGAGCGGTCGAATCGCTTCGACGAGCGCGTCGACAATCAAGTTCCGAACCTCGGGATGGCTAAGCGTCAAGCGGTTGTCACAATAGATCGGACTTTTCAGTCCGCTCGACCATGTGTACGGGTTCTCCGGCGAGAGTGTCACGGCTTCAATCTTTAGCAATGCTTCAGCGATTTGTTTCATACGTTCTACTCCATTCGTTAAGGTAATGTGTGTAAGCGGCGTTCGGGTCAACGGATCGGGTGATCGGTCGGCCGACGACGATGGCGGACACGCCGGCGTCGCGGGCTGCCTGAGGCGTGGCGACGCGTACTTGGTCGTCGGCTGCCTCGTTCAGTCGGATACCCGGCGTCACCGTCAAAAAGGTTGAGCCGAGCGCTTGGTGAATCGCCTCGGCTTCATGGACCGATGCGACGACCCCGTCGAGCCCCGCCCGTTGTGCCATCGATGCCTGCCTGAGGACGGCCTGTTCGAGCCCATCGCGAATGTGTAGCTCATCGGCGAGCATCCGTTCATCGGTCGACGTGAGCTGAGTGACCCCAATCAATCGCGTCGTGTCATTCACGTCACGCAATCCCTCTAAGGCGTAACGCATCATCGTCTCGCCCCCAAGTGTATGAACGTTCGTCAATTCGACACCGAGACGGCCGATTTGGCGCAGCGTCCGGCGTGCCGTCTCGGGAATATCATGGACTTTGACGTCTAAAAACACCGGATACCCTTCGCCGACGAGCCGTTCGACGAATCGCCCTCCTTCGCGATAGAACAGCTCCATGCCGACTTTTACGGCCGGTCGTGCCTCGATGCGCTGTAATAAACGAAACGCATCATCCGCCGTTTCGACATCAAGTGCGAGATACAATCTGTTCATACGCTTTCCCCCTCACGTCTAAAATATGATCGATTCCGAGTTCGTCAAGTCTGTGCGGTAACGCTTCGATAATTTCTTGACAGACGTACGGATTCTCAAAGTTTGCCGTCCCGACGGCGACAGCCGATGCGCCCGCATAGATGAACTCGAGCACGTCATCGACCGTCCGCACGCCGCCCATGCCGATAATGGGGATATCGACGGCCTGGGCAACTTCGTATACCATCCGAATCGCGACCGGTTTGATGGCAGGCCCTGATAGACCCCCGATGCGGTTGGCAAGAATCGGTGTCCCCGTCGTGACGTCGATGCGCATGCCGACGAGCGTATTGATCATCGTGATGCCATCGGCTCCGGCCGCCTCAACCGCCTTCGCCATGTTCGTGATGGACGTGACGTTCGGTGACAACTTGACGTATACCGGTTTGGATGATACCGCTTTGACGAGACGGGTCAGTTCGGCCGCCATGACCGGATCGGTCCCGAACTGCATCCCGCCACACTTCACGTTCGGGCACGAGATGTTCAGTTCGAGCGCTTTCACAGTCGGGTCCGCACTCATCGTCTCGGCGACGTACACGTACTCTTCCGGCGTTGAACCGGCGACGTTCGCGATAATCTCGGTATCGAACGTTGAGAGAAACGGAAGTTTGTCCGAAACAATCGCTTCAGCACCGGGATTTTGAAGCCCGATTGCGTTCAACATTCCTTCCGCCGTCTCAGCGACGCGCGGCGTCGCGTTACCGAACCGTGACTCGCCCGTCGCTGCCTTGATCATAATGCCGCCAAGCATCGATAAATCATATAATTTCGCGAACTCTTCCCCGAAACCGAAACAACCGGATGCCGGCATGATCGGATTCTTTAATTGAAGCCCAGGTAAACTGACATGTAACCTCATAGCGTCACCTCCTCTGCTCGGAACACTGGCCCGTCGCTACACACTTTGACATAACCGCCAGGCGCCTCGCACACACAAGCGAAGCACGCCCCGATGCCACATCCCATCCGGTTTTCAATTGAGACGAAGCGCTCTTTGATATGCGACGCCGCGACCGCCTTGAGCATCGGTTCCGGCCCACAGCTGAACAAGACGTCGGCCTCGATGTCTGCGAGGGGACCGGTCACAAATCCGGCTTCCCCGTAGGAACCATCGACCGTCGTGATGATCGTCTCCCCGAGCGCACGGAACGCCTCTTCATAGAACACACTTTCTTTTGTATCAAACCCGAGAATCGCAATCGTTTCAATCCCCCGTTCCGTGAGCAGCCGTCTCGTATAATATAGCGGCGGCACGCCGATGCCACCACCGACGAGGACGACACGCTTACCCGTCTGTTCGAGTGGAAACCCGTTGCCGAGCGGACCGAGGACGTCTAATACGTCACCCGGCCGTCGTGCAGCGAGGTCTTGTGTCCCTTTCCCGATGACTTTGTATAGGAAGGTCACGACGTCCCCCTCGACGTTCGCGACCGACAGCGGGCGCCGGAGTAACTCGGACGTCTTCACATGGAAGAACGTCCCTGGCGCGATCACGCTGTCCTCGACCGACACTTTCATCTCCATCGCCCCTTTTGCGATTGGATGATTCGACAATACGGTTGCGAACTGTCTCATACGGTCACTCCGAACTCGGTGAATGCCGGCAGGCTCGTCGTCTGGAACGAGAGGCTCTCGATGACTTGGAGCAGCGCCTTCACCGTATCGAGCGACGTCAGGCAGAGCACCCCTTGCTCGGCCGCGGCCCGACGGATGATGAACCCGTCTTTCGTCGTGAGGGCGTCGCGTGTCGTCGTGTTCAAGACGATGTCGACACCACGTTCGATGACGCTCAGCATCGTCTCGCCTTCCTCACTGATTTTCCCGACCCGTTTTACTGGAAGTGCCGCTTGCTCGAGAGCGTGTGCCGTACCGCTCGTCGCCATCAATCGGAATCCGAGACGATGGAACCGCCGCGCGATGTCGAGCGCTTCGGCTTTATCTTGATCGGCGATTGTCAACAGGACGTTCCCTTTCAAGGCAATCGTCATGCCGGCGGCGACGAGCCCTTTATACAGCGCCTTCTCGAGCGTCCGGTCGGTCGCCATGACTTCACCGGTCGACTTCATTTCCGGCCCGAGCGTTGGATCGACTTCTTTTAGTTTTGCGAAACTGAATACCGGTACTTTGACCGAGATGGCGTCCGCTTCCGGATGCAAGCCGGTCCCAAGCCCGAGGTCTTTCAAACTCGTCCCGAGAATCGCCTGCGTGGCGATGCGCGCGACCGGGAGGCCTGTCACTTTCGAGATGAACGGGACGGTCCGGCTCGCCCGTGGATTGACCTCGATGACGTATAAGTCGTCGGCATAGACGAACTGGATGTTGAGCAGCCCTTTTATGCGGAACGCCTTGGCAAGTTTAATCGTGTAGTCGACGACTTGTCGTTTCAACTCGTCAGAGAGTCGCTGTGGTGGATAGACGGCGATTGAGTCGCCCGAGTGAACGCCAGCCCGCTCGATATGTTCCATGATGCCCGGGATATAGACGTCCGTCCCGTCACAGATGGCGTCGACTTCAATCTCGATGCCTGTCAAGTAGCGGTCGATGAGTACCGGGCGCTCTTTTGAGGCGACGACGGCATGGCGCATGTAGCGTTCGAGCTCCGACTGCTCATACACGATTTCCATCGCCCGTCCGCCGAGCACGTAGGACGGTCGGACGAGGACCGGATAGCCGAGCATGTCGGCACAGGCGACGGCTTCTTCGACCGTCACCGCTGTCTTCCCTGGTGGCTGGGCGAGTCCTTCTTTTGTCAACGTCGCCTCGAACGCTTTCCGGTCTTCGGCGCGGTCGAGGTCCTCGAGTGACGTCCCTAAAATCTTGACGCCTTCCGCTTCGAGCGAGGCCGCCAAGTTGATGGCCGTCTGACCGCCGAACTGGACGATGACGCCGAGCGGCTGTTCGTTCCGAATGACTTCGAGCACGTCTTCGGTCGTGAGCGGTTCGAAGTAGAGCCGGTCCGAGATGGAGAAGTCGGTGGACACCGTCTCCGGGTTGTTGTTGATGATGATTGCTTCATAGCCCGCGTCACGAATCGTCTGAATCGAGTGGACGGTCGCATAGTCGAACTCGACGCCTTGTCCGATGCGGATCGGACCCGAGCCGAGGACGAGAATCGACGGTTTTTCGGTCTTCACGGCCTCGTTCTCGACTTCGTACGTCCCATAAAAGTACGGCGTCTCCGAGGCGAACTCGGCGGCACACGTATCCACCATCTTATACACTGGCCGGACACCCCAGTCGTTCCGGAGCGATGTGATCGTCTCCACATTCTCGTTCACGATCCGGGCGATCATCTTGTCGCTGAAGCCGAGTCGTTTCGACTCGACGAGGCTGGCTGGTGTGAGCGGTTCACGCCGGAGCGTCGCTTCCTGTTGCCAAATGCGGGCGAGTTTCGACAGGAAGAAGCGGTCGATTTTCGTCAACTCATGTAACTGCTCTGGCGAATACCCGCGACGAAGCGCCTCATACAGCATCCATAACCGCTCGTCGGTCGGCGTCGTCAACTCGCGTTCAAGTTCATGTTGACTCAATTGTGCGAGTCGCGGCACGGCCATGTCCTCTATCCCGAGTTCGAGTGAGCGGACGGCCTTGAGGAGCGCCTCTTCGACGTTACGCCCGATCGCCATCACTTCCCCAGTCGCTTTCATTTGCGTGCCGAGACGGCGGTCAGCCGATTCGAACTTGTCGAAGGCGAAGCGCGGAATTTTGGCGACGACGTAGTCGAGCGCCGGTTCGAACGAGGCGTAACTCGTCTCCGTCACCGGGTTCTTCAGCTCCGACAGCTTATAGCCGACGGCGACCTTGGCCGCGAGCTTGGCAATCGGGTAGCCCGTCGCTTTCGAGGCGAGCGCCGAACTGCGCGACACGCGCGGGTTGACTTCGATGACGTAGTACGTGAAGCTGTCCGGGTCGAGGGCGAACTGGATGTTGCATCCCCCTTCGATGCCGAGGGCGCGGATGATGTCGAGCGAGACGCTACGGAGCATCTGATAGTCGCGATCCGACAACGTCTGAGTCGGGGCGAAGACGATCGAGTCGCCCGTATGGACCCCGACCGGATCAAAGTTTTCCATCGCACAGACGATGATCGCCTGGTCGCTCGAGTCGCGCATGACCTCATATTCGACTTCTTTCATCCCGGCGATCGACTTCTCGAGCAACACTTGTGTCACCGGGCTCGCCTTGAGACCTGACTCGACGATTTGCTCGAACGACGCCCGGTCATGGGCGATCCCGCCACCGGTTCCTCCGAGCGTGTACGCCGGACGGATGATGATCGGATACCCGATTTGCTCCGCGAAGCCCCAGGCCGCGTCGAGCGACTGGACGATCTCGCTTTCCGGTACCCCGTGGCCGAGCTTGTACATCAAGTCGCGGAACTGTTCCCGGTCCTCCGCTTGTTCGATGGCCGACAGTTTCGTCCCGAGCAATTCGACACCGCAGTCCGCCAAGACACCGCGACGGTCCAGTTCCATCGCCAAGTTGAGTCCGGTCTGGCCACCGAGTGTGGCGAGAAGCGCGTCGGGACGCTCTTGACGAATGATCCGTTCGACGAACTCCGGTTCGAGCGGTTCGATATAGACACGGTCCGCCGTCGTCGGGTCGGTCATGATCGTAGCGGGGTTCGAGTTGACGAGGATGACTTCGTAGCCTTCTTCTTTCAAGGCAAGACATGCCTGTGTACCAGCATAGTCAAATTCTGCCGCCTGTCCGATGACGATGGGGCCTGATCCGATGACGAGGATTTTCTGAATATCTGGTCGTTTTGGCATGTCACATTCCTACTTTCTGTTTGTTTTCTTGAACGAGTTGCATGAAACGGTCGAATAAATCGTTAGCGTCGTACGGTCCAGGTGCCGCCTCAGGGTGGTATTGGACCGAGAACGTCGGATAGTGGAGATGTTTGACGCCTTCGACGGTCCCGTCGTTGACGGCACGGTGCGTGACGACGAGCCCAGTTGTCGCGAGTGACGACTCATCGACGGCGTAGCCGTGGTTTTGGGACGTGATCGTCACCGCCCCGGTCTCTAGTTCGAGCACGGGATGGTTGGCACCGCGATGGCCGAACGGGAGTTTGAACGTGTCTGCCCCGCCGGCGAGGCTAATCAATTGATGGCCGAGACAGATGCCAAACAGCGGTAACTTCGGCATGAGCGTCTCGATGAGCGGGAGCGCCGTCGGGACGTCTTTCGGGTCCCCCGGTCCGTTCGACAACATGATGCCGTCCGGTTCGTAGCGCAAAACTTCTTCCGCCGTCACGTCGTGCGGCAAGACGACGACTTCACAGTCACGTTTGACGAGTTCGCGCATAATCCCGAGCTTCGCCCCGAAATCGATGAGGGCGATGCGGGGACCGCTGCCGGTCGTCACATAGGCCCGCTTCGTCGAGACGCGTTCGACTTGGTCGGTCGGAAGCAGACCGTCGAAGCGGTCTTTGACGAGGTCCCACGTCGATTCTCCGTCGACCATGACGCCGCGCATGACACCGCGAGAACGTAAGTGACGTGTGAGCATCCGTGTGTCGACGCCCGCAAGACCTGGAATGTTGAATCGTTTGAGCGTATCCGATAACGTCGCCGTCGAGCGGAAGTTTGAAGGTGCATCGCACACTTCCTTGACGATGAGACCTTTTGCCATCGGAACGGTCGTCTCGAAATCTTCACGGTTGACGCCATAGTTCCCAATCAACGGATTCGTCAGCACGATGAGTTGATCACAATAGGATGGATCGGACAACATCTCTTGATATCCGGTCATCCCAGTCTGAAAGACGACTTCCCCGGTCGTCTCGATGTCAGCACCAAACGCTGTCCCTACAAATGAAGTCCCGTCTTCAAGCCATAATGTTCGTTTCATCGAATCTCCCCTTATATACGATTTCTCCGGCCACGATCGTCAAGACCGGCCAGCCGACCAAGTGTTTCCCTGCGAACGGTGTGTTCTTTCCTTTCGACTTGAACGTCGTCGGGTCGACGACCCGTTCCGTCTCCGTGTCAACGAGGACGAGGTCCGCCGCTCGTCCGACTTCGATCGCACCGTACGGCAATCCGAATACGTCACTCGGACGTTTCGTCATCCACTCGATGAGCGCGACTTCTTCTAGCTGTCCCGTCTTGACGAACGTCGTGTATAGAAGCGGGAACGCCGTCTCGAATCCGGTGATGCCGAACGGGGCCCGCTCCATTCCTTCTGCTTTCTCTGCTGCCGTATGCGGAGCGTGATCGGTCGCAATCATGTCAATCGTCCCGTCCATCAACCCTTCGATAAGCGCCGCACGGTCGTCCGCACTTCGGAGCGGCGGGTTCATCTTGAAGTTTGGATCAAGACCCGGGATGTCGTCTTCACAGAGGACGAGGTGGTGTGGGGTCACTTCGGCCGTGACGTGGATGCCGGCACGTTTGGCGTCCCGGATGACGCGGACCGATTGCCGTGACGAGACGTGACAGACGTGATAGTGACAGCCCGTCTCTTCGGCGATTAAAACGTCGCGGGCGATATGGATACTCTCGGCGAGGCTCGGAATGCCTTGGATGCCGTGTTCTTCACTGAAGCGACCTTCGTGAACCGAACCGGCCTTCAGCGTATTGTCCTCACAGTGGGCGACGACTGCCTTGCCGAGTCGTTTCGCTTCCCGCATCGCCTGACGCATCATCGCGGCAGACTGTACGCCGACCCCGTCATCGGTGAAGGCGAACGCGTCCTTAAGCGAATCCATGTCGACTTGTTCGGTTCCGAGTTGCCGCTTCGTGATGGCAGCGTACGGAAGGACACGGACGATGGCGTCTTCTTCGATTTTACGAACCAGTCGATCCATCGTCTCGCGGTCGTCTGGGACAGGGCGCGTGTTCGGCATCGCACAGATTGTGGTGAAACCACCAGCTGCCGCGGCTTCGGTCCCGGTCTTAATCGTCTCTTTCTTCTCCCCGCCCGGTTCGCGCAGATGGACGTGGACGTCGACGAGTCCCGGGATGAGGAGCTTTCCGCTCGCGTCGATGACTTCGTGGCCATCGGTCGTGCCGTCATAGTCGACAGCGCGAATCTCGCCGTGTTCGATTAAGATGTTCGTCGTCCGTTTTGTGTTCCCGTCATACCAGGTTGCGTGTTGAAGTATCATGATTGTCCCCCTAATGCTCGATGTAAGATGGCCATCCGGGCGTATACGCCGTTCGTCATCTGTGGAAAGATGCGTGACTTTTCGTGTTCAATCAAACTGCCGGCAATCTCGACGTCCCGGTTGACCGGTGCCGGATGCATGATGATTGCGTCCGGTTTCATCCGTTCGACCCGATCGACCGTCAAGCCGAACTGGGTGTGATAGTCTTCTTTCGAGAAGATGTCGCCCATGATGTGACGCTCGTGTTGGACCCGGAGCAACATGATGACGTCACTCTCGTGTAACACGTCGTCGATGTTTCGCCGCTCGAGTCCCATCGACTCGTCCCACCACGACTCCGGGCTGCAGCCGACGACGTTCGCGCCGAGCCGTCGCAAGACCGAGGCGTTCGATCGGGCGACACGGCTATGGACGAGGTCGCCACAGATGGCGACGTTCAATCCTTGGAACGTCTTGAACTCCTCGTAAATCGTGACGAGGTCGAGGAGCGACTGGGACGGATGTTCCCCGCTCCCGTCCCCGCCGTTTAAGACCGGGATGTTCAATCTCTCGACGAGTTCGTGATAATAGCCCGCTTCCGGATGGCGGATGACGAGCGCATTGATGCCGATCGCCTCGAGCGTCTTGCACGTGTCGTAAAGCGTCTCGCCTTTCGTCACCGACGATGTCGCCACGTCGAACGGGATCTCTTGGATGTTCAAGTGACGCTCGGCCATTTGAAACGAGTTCTTCGTCCGCGTGGAGTTTTCAAAGAACAAGTTCGCGACCGTCTTCCCGTCAAACAGCGGCGGCATGTCGCCTTGCTTATAGCGGAGCGACTCTTCAATCAAGCCCATGATCTCATCGAGTGCGAGCGTGTCGAGACTGACAAAATGTTTCGGTTGTTGTTGAATCAAGTTCATGTTCGTCTCCTCCTTTTGTATAGAAGGCAAAGAGAAAAGGCGCCTCTTCACCTACGTGAAGGGACGCCTTCATTTGGGTGGACACACCCAAATAAACGAGCCTTCACTTTGCCGACCTCACGGGATCGAATTAAAAGTTACTTGCTTGTCGTGTTTCTTCAGTTGTTTCATTCGCTGATTCCGTCGGCTCTTCTTTCGGCAAGAAGGCGTTCAACAAAATGCCGACGATCGTCGCGAGTGCCATCCCTTGGACCGGGAAGCTGCCGAGTTGGACCATCGCCCCACCGAGACCGACGACGAGGATGACCGAGGCGATGATCAAGTTGCGTTTTTCGGCGAGGTCGACTTTGCTTTCGACCATCGTCCGAAGTCCGTTCGAGGCGATGACGCCGAACAAGAGAATCGAGATGCCGCCTTTGACCGGATTTGGAATCGTCGAGATGAACGCTTCGACGTGACCGAGGAAGCCGAAGCTGATGGCCATGAGCGCAGCACCGGCGATCACGTACACACTGTATACTTTCGTGATGGCCATGACACCGTTGTTTTCCCCGTACGTCGTACACGGTGGGCCACCGAGTGCCGAGGCGACCGCTTTCCCGACACCGTCGCCAAGGAGCGTGCGGTGAAGGCCCGGGTCTTTCATCGTCTCACGTCCGATAATCTTTGACGTGACCATCTGGTCGCCGATATGTTCCGTCATCGTGACGAGGGCGACCGGGACGATGGCGAGGAGTGCCCCGATTTGCCACATCGGCATGTAGTCGACGAACACCATCGTGAAGTCCGGGAGTTGGAACAAGCTCGCTTGTCCGATGGCCGAGTAGTCGATAATCCCGAACATGGCGGCGATGGCGTACCCTCCGACGATGCCGAACAGAATCGGCACGGCGCCCCAGACGCCTTTTAGCTTCGTCATCGCGAGCATCGTGATGCCGAGCGTGAGGAGTGCGATCGTGATGAACGTCCCGTTGTACGCCCCGTTGTCGTTCATCGACATGTCGATGGCGACCGGCGCGAGTGACAAGCCGATGACCATGATGACCGGGCCGACGACGACCGGCGGCAAGAGCCGTAACAGCCAGCGGACGCCCGTCTTATAAATGATGAGCGAGACGACGCCGTATACCGAGCCGGCGATGATGCCGCCGAACAAGGCGGCTTCGACGCCCCACTGTTGACTGACGGCGATAATCGGGGCGATGTAGGCGAAACTCGATCCGAGATACGTTGGGACTTTGAAACGGGTGATGGCTAAGAATGAGAGCGTGGCCACGCCGGAAGCGACGAGGGCGACCGATGTGTTGAGCCCCGTCAAAATCGGGACTAAAATCGTCGCTCCGAACATGGCGAAGACGTGTTGCAAGCTGAAGAGCAGCCATTGCGGCAAGTGAGCGGGACGCTCGTGGATGTTGAGGATAGGTTGTTTCATGTCGTTCTCCTTCCTGGCCTCTCTGGACCACCTTAAAGGTTTATTGGGTTATTGCTGATTGATGAAGACTTCGTCTGTCGCGTCGACTTCACTGAGTCGAACGACGACTTGTTCCGACTTCGACGTCGGGACGTTTTTTCCGATAAAGTCTGGGCGAATCGGTAACTCGCGGTGTCCGCGGTCAATCAAGACGGCGAGTTGGATGTAATCTGGGCGACCGTGGTCGACAAGGGCGTCCATTGCGGCACGCACCGTCCGACCGGTGTAGAGGACGTCGTCGATGAGGACGACCGTCTTTCCGTTAATGTCATGCGGAAGTTCCGTCGCTTTCACTTCCGGGTCGAGCGACTTTTTCGACAAGTCGTCACGATACATCGTGATGTCTAAATTGCCGAGGGCGATCGGCTTGCCTTCAATCTCTTCAATCCGGCGTGCGAGCCGGTCGGCGAGCGTCTCGCCTCGGGTTTTTATCCCGACGAGCACGACGTTATCCGTCCCTTTGTTGCGTTCGATAATCTCATGGGCGATTCGTGTGAGCGCGCGTCGGATGGCGGCTTCATCTAAAATGGTAGAACGTTTCATGGCGTTCCTCCTTTCTACAAAAAAAGAAGACTTCCTCGTCCGGCTGGAAAAGGAAGTCTTCATATGTGAGGGCAGACGTCTGCCTCAAATAATCGACGTGTCGTGGCCGCGGCCACATTCCTTTCACAGCCTCTCTGGACTGGGTTTAAAGGTGTTATGCTTTCTAGACTATAAATCGGAATGAGCGGAATGTCAACGCGTTTTCTCGATTTTGTCCAATTTGGCAAGTTCTGTCTCGAAGTCGGCCGGGAGCTTCGCCTCGAATTCGAGCCATTCGTTCGTCCGCGGATGGAAGAACCCAATCGTCGCCGCGTGAAGCGCCTGACCGTTCAATTGAATCGTCCGGCGCGGCCCATATTTCGGGTCTCCGGCGAGCGGGTGACCGATGTAGCGCATGTGGACGCGAATTTGGTGCGTCCGTCCCGTCTCGAGTTTACACTCGACGAGCGTGAAGTCTTTGTAACGCTCAAGCAGACGGAAGTGTGTCACCGCTTCTTTCGCGTTCTTATCCGTCACGGTCATACGCTGGCGGTCGTTCGTGTCGCGTCCGATCGGTGCCTCAATCGTGCCGAGCTCATGGACGAGTTCCCCGTGGACGAGCGCGATGTATTCACGCTTGATTTTACGGTCTTTCAACTGCGTCGCGAGCGACTCGTGAGCCAAGTCGTTTTTGGCGACCATCAAAAGACCGGTCGTGTCTTTATCGATGCGGTGAACGATGCCGGGACGTTTGACGCCGTTGATGCCTGACAAGTCATCACAATGGTAAAGGAGCGCGTTGACGAGCGTCCCTGACGTGTGACCGGCCGCCGGATGGACGACCATGCCACGTGCCTTGTTGACGACGATGACGTCCTCATCCTCATAAACGATCTCGAGCGGGATGTCTTCCGGTAAGACTTCAAGCTCGACCGCTTCCGGTACGTTGACGATGATCTCGTCGCCGATTTGTAGTTTATAGTTCGGTTTCACGGCTTGACCGTTCACGAGCAGGTCGCCCGCTTTAATCCAATCTTGAATTTGCGAACGGGACCAATCGCTCCGTTCACTCATCCATTTATCGATTCGTGCCTTTTCTTCGGCGACAAATGTGAATGTTTCCATTACGCATGTCCCCTTTCTTTGTTTAATTTTTCTTCGAACAAGACGCCGATGACCATAAAGATGACACCGAACGTGAGCGCCATATCGGCGACGTTAAAAATCGGGAAGTTGTAGCCGAACGGATACGTATCGACGAAATCGACGACTTCTCCTCGGAACAGGCGGTCGATGAAGTTCCCGATTGCTCCGGCAAGCAGTAACCCGACGCTATAGCCGAGCAAGTTGAATCCGTTCACTTCTTTATGCAGGAAGTAAATCAAGCCGACGACGACAATGGCCGTGACGATAAAGAAGAACGTCATCTGTCCTTCGAGCATGCCCCAAGCCGCTCCTTTATTGCGGTAAGACGTCAAATAGAGCCAGCCTGGAATGAGTTCAATTGACTGTCCAATCGTCATCGTCTGGACGACGATCCACTTCGTCACTTGATCGAGCACGATGAGAAATAGGGCCAATCCGTAATAGCGCTTCATCAAATTCTCCTTTCACGTCATAAGAAACCGGAGTGGACGTTCGCCACTCCGGTCCAGCTTATGCGATGACTTCCGTACAGCGCGGGCAAAGCTCTGGATGCTCGGCATGTTGACCAAGCTCCGTCGAGTACGTCCAACAACGGGCACAGGCGGCACCGTCGGCTTTCGTGACGGTGATTTCTGCCGTCGCATAATCGACATCCGCGTGCGCGACATAGTCGAGTTGCGACACTTGGAGCAGTTGACGAACGTTGTCGATCGTCTCGAGCAACGCTTTCGTCTCACCCTTCGGTGCGACGAGCAACTTCGCCTCGAGCGGTTTCCCAATCAATTTTTCACCGCGGGCGATCTCAATCGCTTTCAACACGTCGTTACGGAACGTGAGGAACTTCGACCATTTCGCAAGTAACGCCGTCTCTTCTTCTGAGAGCGCGACGACTTCATCGAGATCCGACAAGAAGACGCTATCGGCTGCCTTCGCCGGAATCTCTTGCCACACTTCGTCCGCCGTGTGCGGAAGGATTGGCGCGATCAACTTCGTGAGCGCGATGACCGTATCGTACATGACCGTTTGAACGGCACGACGGCGTGCGTCATCTTCACGCTCGATGTAGAGGATGTCTTTCGTGAAGTCGAGATAGAACGAAGACAACTCGTTGACACAGAAGTTGTGAATCAAGTGGTAGACGGCCATGAAGTCGAACGTGTCGTATGCTTTGATGACTTTCGCCTGCAACTGCTTGAGTTTCGTCGCCATGAATTGATCGGCTTCTGGCATGTCTTCGAAAGCGACGCGCATCGACGGGTCGAACCCGTTCAAGTTCCCGAGTAAGAAACGGAGCGTGTTGCGGATTTTCCGGTACACTTCCGACACTTGCTTGAAGTTGTCGTGCGAAGCGCGTACGTCAGATTGGTAATCGACCGACGACACCCAAAGACGGACGATTTCGGCACCGTATTGTTTTACGAGATCGTTCGGCGCGATCGTGTTGCCGAGCGATTTCGACATCTTACGTCCGTCGCCGTCAAGCACGAATCCGTGACTGAGAACCGTACGATACGGCGCTTTCCCGGTCGTCGCGACAGCCGTCGAGAGCGACGAGTTGAACCAACCGCGATACTGGTCTGACCCTTCCAAGTAGAGGTCGGCCGGACGGCGAAGGTTGGCGCGTTCTTCGAGCACACCTGCGTGTGACGAGCCCGAGTCGAACCAAACGTCCATAATGTCGAGCTCTTTACGGAACTCCCCGTTCGGGCTGTTCGGATGCGTGAACCCTGCTGGGAGCAAGTCTTTCGCTTCGCGCTCATACCAGACGTTCGAGCCATGCTCGCGGAACAAGTTCGCGACGTGGTCGATCGTCTCGTTCGTGATGATCTCCGTGCCGTCTTCCGCGTAGAAAATCGGGATTGGCACACCCCATGCGCGTTGACGGCTGATGACCCAGTCCCCACGGTCACGGACCATGTTGTAAAGACGCGTCATGCCCCATTCCGGCACCCAGTTCACTTCTTCGATCTCACGAAGCAAGTCACTCCGGAAGTCTTTGATTGACGCGAACCATTGCGGCGTCGCACGGAAGATGACCGGTTTTTTCGTACGCCAGTCGTGCGGGTACGAGTGTTTGATGAACTTTAAGTTAAGGAGGTAGCCGTTCTCTTCAAGCTTCATCCCGATTTGTTTGTTGGCATCTTCATAGAAGAGGCCTTCAAATCCAGGTGCCTCGTCCGTCATGTAGCCACGATCATCGACCGGGCAGAGGACGTCGAGCCCGTACGCTTGTCCGACACGATAGTCGTCTTCCCCGTGACCTGGTGCCGTATGGACGAGACCTGTCGCGTCAGCCGTGACGTGGTCACCAATCATGACGAGAGACGTCCGGTCGTAAAGCGGATGTTGCGCCGTCATATGTTCGAACGCCTGGCCGTTCCACGACCCGTCCACCGTGAAGTCGGTCCAGCCGAGCGCTGTCGTCACGTCTTCCACGAGGCTTTCTGCGACGATATAGCCTTTGCCGTCATGGTTGATTCGCGTGTACGTCAACTCATTACTGACCGCGATCCCGAGGTTCGCCGGAATCGTCCATGGCGTCGTTGTCCAGATGACAAAGTGGTCGGTCGTCTCCAAGATGCCTTTTCCGTCGACGACTTGGAACGCCACATAGATGGCGGGCGACTTCTTGTCATAGTACTCGATTTCCGCTTCGGCGAGGGCCGACTCTGAAGAAGGTGACCAATAGACCGGTTTCTTCCCTTTATAGATGTAGCCTTTTTCAGCCATCGTCCCGAATAGACGGATCTGGGCCGCCTCATATTCTGGGAGGAGCGTGATGTACGGGTTCTCAAAGTCTGCGAGTAAACCGAGACGTTTGAACTGTTCGCGCTGCGAGTTCACTTGTTCCATCGCATACGCCGCACATTTCTCACGGAATTCGGCGACCGTCATCTCTTTACGGTTGACACCAGCTTTTTGGAGCGCGTTCTCGATTGGAAGACCGTGCGTGTCCCAGCCCGGAATCATCGGCGACTGATAGCCGTTGAGTGACTTGAAACGGACGATGATGTCTTTCAACACTTTGTTGAGGGCGTGCCCCATATGGATGTCGCCGTTCGCGTACGGCGGGCCGTCATGCAAGATATACTGCGGTTTGCCCGCATTCTTTTCGAGCACACGGTTGTAAAGGTCCATCTGTTCCCATGCTTCTTGCATTTGTGGTTCACGTTTTGGCAGGTTTCCGCGCATCGCGAAATCTGTTTCAGGCATCAATAGGGTGTCTTTATAGTTCATTGAAACTCCTCCTCATTTTTTGACAACAAAAAAACCCGCCCCTAAATAGGGACGAGTTGGTCGACTCGCGGTACCACCCTACTAGTCTCGACATAGGTCGAGACCGCTCTCGGTGACCGATAACGGGGTCAGGCGGTCGCGCTTACTCGTTTCAGCACGACACTCGTAGGGGATACCGAATAAAGTCTTTCTCTTAGGCTCGCACCTTCCCTAAGTCGCTTAGTAGGTATGACTTTATCGACGTGTCCTAGTCGACGTATTGTGTATTATCCGTGATGTTTGTTTGGTATGACTTCGTCGTCATTATACGTAAGTTCGGTCGTATCGTCAAGAACCGTTTGGACCGGTGGTTCGCCGACAATCGTATCCCATTCCGTACTATTTAACAGCTCCATTTGGGCATCGACGAGAACGCGGAAACGTGTCCGGTACAGCTCGACTTTCTTCAACATTTGAACGACTTCACGCTCAGCGAGTTGCTCTTTCCGTGCCGCTTCCTCTTCACGCGCGAGTGCTTCACGTTCCGCCTGCTTCAAGATGAGGCTCGCCTCTTTCGCAGCGTTCGTCTTCACTTCTTCCGCCGCCTCTTGCGCGACGATAATCGATTTGTTCAATGTGTCTTCCATCGAGGAGAAGTAGTCAATGCGAGCTTGCATATCGTTGACGAGTTCTTCATACCTTCTATTCTCACGAATCAACAGTTCGAACTCTTTGATGATTTGATCTAAAAATTCATTGACCTCATCGATGTCGTACCCGCGAAAACGAGTCGAGAACTCTTTATTATGAATATCAATCGGTGTCAACGCCATTCGACTTTCCTCCTAAATTTAACGTATGATGCCATACTGGATTTTTATTTTCTCACGTTTCGTCGAGCCGAGAATTGCTGTCAACTTCACTCGACCGTAACCGCGAATCGAGATTAAATCATCGGGCTCTAAGATGAAGCTCGCATCCTCGATTTGTTTATGGTTCACTTTACAGTCGCCGTGTTTGACGAGCGCCTGCGCTTTTTGCCGCGATAAATTGAGCACTTCGCTCACGACGGCATCAAATCGAAGCGACGAGACGATTCCGAACTCTTCCGTCCACTTCGTCTCCGGAACGACGAGTACGGCTTCAGGTGCCACGTCCGAAATGCGAATTCGGGCTTTGCCGACTCGGTCGACGTTCATCTCGATGAAACTAGCCGCCTCTGTGGTCGTGGCAAACTGGGCGATCCCGTCTTCTAACACGACGTCTCCAAACTTCTGACGTTTCAGCCCGGCGTTCAAGAGCGTGCCGGTCACTTGACGATGGGTCAAGTCGACAAACTTTGTCGGATAGTCGATTTGACGAATCGCGATTTCAAAATCGTTCGGCTCGAGTTCATAATAGTCCGGCGCCAAAATGAGCCGACGTCGTTCTGCTCCTTCAAAACCACCGTCATCGTAAATCGCTAGACGCTTCCCGACGATTTGCTTCACAATTTGGTGTTCACGCGGGTCTAAAAAGTCCGTCAATTTGAACAAGTAGTTGTCCTCGACTTGTTGCACCCAGTCGAGCACTTGCTCGATGAACGCCCGTTCGCTCGGACGATAATGGTCAAAGACGCTCATTTACAGACCGAAAATCGCTCGCACCCCAACCTGTGCCATTCGAAGTACGAATAAGGCGACGATCGGCGAGATATCGAGCATGCCACCGATTGGCGGGATGATGCGGCGGAACGGGTTGAGAAACGGTTCGCACAAATAAGACAAGATTTGTCCGAACTTAGACTCGCGCGCGTTCGGGAACCACGACAACAAAATATAAGCGATTAACACCCAGCTATAATACCCGAGAAGCGTAACAATCGTATTTCCTAAAGCTTCTACTACGTTATTCATTCACTTACCATCCTTTACTATTGAGTTCGTCCTCCGAAATCAAGTTCGAGATCGACCCCGTCAACTCGATATTGTTCGGAGTACATAGAATCGTGTTATGTCCAATCGACGTCATCGTCCCTTCGAGCGCGTAGACGACACCCGATAAGAAATTGACGACTTGACGAGATTGTTCTTTTGACATGCGTTGAAGGTTGACGATGACAGCGCGGTTTTCTTTCAATTGGTCGCTAATGTCTTGCGCTTCGGCGAAGACGCGCGGCTCGGCAAGAACGACTTTCGAACGTTCTTTTTTCTTCGAGTTGAACGCGACGAGATTGTTTGACGTTTTCGGGCGATCGTCTGTCTTGACGATTTGCTCGGTCATCGGCTGTTGCTTCGTCTCGGCGACGACATACTCTTCACCTTCATACGCATTCCGTTCTTCTTCTTCGAGTCCGAAGAAATCTTTCATCTTGTTTTTGATTGACATAACGGATTCCTCCTTAAGATATATTATTGCACAAGTATGGTTCCAATACGAACAAACGATGCGCCTTCTTCGACGGCAATCGGATAGTCATTCGACATGCCCATCGACAGTTCCGTACACGGGGCGTGAGCGTACCCTTTCGCCAACACGTCGTCACGTAACGTCCGCAACTGATGGAACGTGTCACGAAGTACCGACTCATCTTCTGTCAACGGTGCCATGGTCATGAGACCGATCACCCGGATGTGCGGATACTGTTTACAGTTCTCGATGAAGGCGTGCACCTCCTCTTTTTCAATCCCATGTTTCGATGCCTCGCCCGACACGTTCACTTGGACGAAACAGTCGATGACACGATTCGCTCGCTTATCGATTTCCGCTGCGAGCGACAAGCGGTCGAGTGAGTGGATGGCCGCGACGCGGTCGATGATTTGTCGCACTTTGCGTGTCTGCAGGCTTCCGATGAAATGGATGAGCGCATCATCTGGCAACATTTCTGCCTTTGCCAACAGTCCTTCCGGTCGATTTTCTCCGAAATGACGTACGCCTTCTTCATAAAGGGCGGTCGCCACGTCCGGACCGACCGATTTCGTGACGGCGATAAGGGTCACGTCCTGTCCGGCTCGATGTTGTTCGATGGTTTGTCTGACATGTTTCACGTTATTCGCTATACTCACGACTTCTTCTCCTTGACGAGGACGGCCGCAAATCGACGTAACGCATCCCCGTTCCGATACGAGAAAAACGTTCGGTCCGAGACGGTCGACAAGTTCGATTGGGTGACGTCCAGTTTTCTTTCGACGGCGAGCGTCTCATTCACTTGTTGTAGCGACAAGTGCGCATGTCCGTCTCGCTCATCTGTGACCGCGGCGTCATATGCCGCTTCCGACACGTCTTTGACGGCGTCGAGCACTCGTTGGTCGACCTCATACGCGTCGGCCGTGATGGCCGGCCCGACGACCATGTCAATCGCATCAGCGGGCACCCCGAGTTTGGCGAACGCATCGGTCATCGAGGCGACGATGTTGCCGACCGTACCTTTCCAACCCGCATGGGCCATACCGATGACGCCATGATCTTTCGCACAAAAGAACAGTGGGACGCAGTCGGCGAAGACGAGGGCGAGCGGCATGTCCTCCGTCGTCGTGACGAGGCCGTCTGTCGCTTCAATCGCTTCCGCGTAATCATACGCCCCTTTGCCTCGATCGTTCGTATCGACGAATGCGACACGATTGCCATGAACTTGGTCGGCCCAAACCGAGTCAGTTAACGCAAGACCGGCGTCCATAAAGAAACGTTCTCGGTTTTTCACGACGAGGGCACGGTCGTCTCCGACGTGGAGGCCGACATTCCCTTCATTGTGCCAATCTGTGCGGGTCGTCACGTAGGCCGAGTAGCGCTCCGTTTCAGTTTCCCATGAATGAATCAATCGCATGTCGTTCTCCTTTTTTACAAAAAAGGAGTGCCGAGAACCGGCACCCCCTATTTTTTAGTTACGGCGTTGTCTTACGAACGCTGGGATGTTGATCGTCTCGTCTGGGACGTCACCACCATAGACCGGTCTATGGAAGTTCCCTTCTTCTTGTTGCGCAGAGTCCGCTTTCGGTTGAGCCTCTTTCTTCACTTCTGCCTCAGGTTGTTTCTTCGGCTGTTGAAGGAACGGGTTCGAGCCTTGTGCTTCTTCTGCAAATTCAGTTGCGATGACCGTCACGATAATCTCGTCGTTCAAGTTTTCGTTGATGACCGAACCGAAAATCAAGTTCACTTCTTCATCCGCAGCACTTTGAACGATTTGAGCCGCTTCCGTCACTTCATAAAGACTGAGGCTGAGACCGCCCGTGATGTTCATCAACACGCCTTTCGCGCCTTCGATTGAAGACTCGAGAAGCGGTGAAGAGATGGCTTTCTTCGCGGCTTCAACGGCACGGTTTTCACCTGTCGCGACACCGACACCCATAAGGGCCGAGCCTTTTTCAGTCATAATCGTCTTCACGTCAGCGAAGTCGAGGTTGATGAGACCTGGGATAGCAATCAAGTCCGTGATCCCTTGTACACCTTGGCGCAAGACGTTATCCGCTTCACGGAACGCCTCAATCATCGGCGTGTTGCGCTCGACGATTTCAAGAAGCTTGTCGTTCGGGATGACGATGAGCGTGTCAACTTTTTCTTTGAACGCTTGAATGCCGTGTTGGGCATGTTGCATCCGCTTGCGTCCTTCGAACATGAACGGTTTCGTGACGACACCGACCGTCAAGGCGCCGATTTCTTTCGAAATCTCTGCGATGACAGGGGCTGCCCCTGTACCCGTTCCGCCACCCATACCGGCTGTGACGAAGACCATGTCCGCGCCATCAAGCGCTTCAATCAACTGTTCACGGCTCTCTTCGGCTGCTTTCTTCCCGATATCAGGATTTGCACCGGCACCGAGTCCGCGTGTCAATTTCGCACCGAGTTGGAGCTTCACGTCCGCTTTCGACATGTTGAGTGCTTGCGCGTCCGTGTTGACCGCGATGAACTCGACACCTTGCACGCCGTGTTCGATCATGCGGTTGACGGCGTTTGAACCGCCGCCACCGACTCCAATTACTTTAATTTTTGCTACGGCGTCAATCGCCTCATCAAAGTACATCATTCAGGTATCCCCCTACGTAATTTCCGATTGTGAATCGCATCAGCTTACACGCCAAATAATTTTTCCATTAACCGTCCGAATCCGTTTTTCGATTCGCGTTCTGTCGAATCGTACTCGTCACCAGCATCCGGTTGTCGATCTGTCTTCGTTGTCGACGAGACGACTTCGCGTTCTTCCGGCTTCTCCAAGTTTTGCTTCGAGACGTGGTGATCGCTCATGAGCACGTACTTGAGAACGCCGACAGCTGTCGCATATTTCGGATGTCTGACACCGATGGACGATGGTTGATAAAGTCTCGTCTTTTGACCCATGACACGGGTCGCCAGCTCTTGGATGCCAGGCAAGGCAGCGGCGCCACCACAGAGCAAATAGCCTCCGCTCAGTGCCGGAACTCCTACCTTTTGCACTCTATTCAACACCAATGTAAACATTTCCTCTATTCTCGCCTCTAAAACATAACTAATTTCAGCTTGCGGCTCATACGCCACTTCCCCGTTAATGTTCGTGAACGAGAATCCTTCAGTCGCATCTGCCATTTCTTCAAGCGCAAGACCATATTCTTCTTTCGCGACTTTCGCATCTTGGTATTTGCAGTTGAGCTTGTATACCAAGTCGCGCGTCATATGATCGCCCCCGACTGGAAGGATGTAAGAATAGACGAGGTCACCACGGTAGAAGACAGATACAGTCGTCTTCTCGTGTCCGATGTCGATCAAGCCGATCCCAAGGTCAATCTCATCCACAGAAGCGGCACTCATGCCGAGCGCCAAATTGCCGAGCACGAATCCGTCGAGCTTCAGTCCCGCCCGCTCAATCGAACGACGGATGCTATGTAAGATCGTCTTCGAGCCCGTCACCATCTTCCCGTGCATCTCTAACCGATAGCCGAGCATCCCACGCGGGTCCACGACGCCGGTCTGTTGATCGACCGTGAACGAGGACGGAATGACATCAATCACGCTCATCTCGTCGGGTAGACGCATCACTTGTGCCGAATTGATGACTTCAATCACGTCGGCATCCGTAATTTCTTGGTCTTCTCGTTTGACCGAGGCGATTCCATGACATGGGGCAATTTGGATATGTTCCCCTTCGATGGCAACGTATACCGAACGAACTTGATCACCGAGTGCCGCTTCGGCATGTTCGACGGCTTGTTTGATGGCTTGAACCGTCTTATCGATGTCGACGACGGCGCCACGTTTTACTCCTGCAGACGGAGCACAACCTTCTGCCAAAATATTAAGCGTTCCCCCGAGCAATTCACCCACGACAAGCTTAATTTCTGACGTTCCAATATCTAATGCGGCTACATAACCGTTCGCTTCCAACAGGGAAACACCTCCGCGCTAAAATTTCAGTTTCAGTCTTCCATTACAATATTACAGATATCCAAAAATATTGTTAGGTCCGGCAAGATATCTCACGTCTAAGTTTACAACAAATAAGATAGTGAGAAAAGGTAGAATCCTACAAATTAAGCGGTTTTGGGGTGTCAATTCGATTACAAACGATAAAAAAACAGCCCCGGCATGTCGCAGGGCTGTAAAAATTCAGACTATTCTTCCGATTTTTCATATGGGACGAAATAATAGCCCCCATCCATGACGACCGTTCCTCGCTGTCCTTTCGGGATATTTTCAAAAATTTCACCGTACTTGGACACCGTTTGACTCAGTTTGAACGTCGGTGTGAGCAATGTGTTCCCGTCGTTCATGTAAATCTCATAACGTGTCGGTTCGCCTTCTTGTTGTTTGAACACGATCTCAGACATTCTCGCCCGTAACGCGTCATCGACCTGCTCGAGCTCACCGGCCACTTTCTCAAGATCGGCCTCTTTGTCAAACTGTCTCAAGAGCGGCCCGTCTTTCAACTTTGCCGGGTCATCGATTTGCCCGGTCGGATGAAGCGAGCCGTCCGCTAAGACGACGACTTCCCGGTCGTCCGTCCTCGAATAGGCGATCATCTTCTCCTCTTCGAGCTTGATGGTGACGATATTGTACCAACTTCGATCCACTTCCACGTCTTTTACGCCGGGAAGTTCACGAATCGCCGTCTCGAGTCGGCTAGGAGACACTTCGACGATTTTTGACGTCGTGTCTAGGTCGATTTGTTCCAACACGTAAGACTCGGTCAACCAAGCCAAGCCAGACACGTTCACCGCCTTCACGTCAGACACCGACGTCTGCATATAGACGACGAGGGCGATCAATACGGCGAACAGCAGCAAAATCGCAGACAATCGACGGTTCGCCTTCTTCCGTCGCTGATCTTTCATATATGGAATCCGGTCTTCCAAACTACGGACGGTGTTCTGACGTGTCTCCATGCTTCCTCTCCTTTAGCGACTTACTTCTTCTACAAGCGCGGCGAGGGATTCCGCGGCCTGCGGGAACCCTAACCGTTTCGACGCTTCCGCCATCTGTTGTTCGTTTTCCAAGACGTGCTGTATCTTCTCGACGAGCGTTTTGCCCGTCAAGTCCGCTTCTCGAATCAAGACGGCAGCTCCGCTCTCAACGAGTGTCGAAGCATTTTTCGTTTGATGGTCGGCCGTGACATACGGGCTCGGAATCAAAATGCTCGGCAAACCGAGCGCCGTCAATTCAGAAATGGTCGATGCGCCCGCCCGTGACACGACGAGCGTCGCACAGGCGAGCAGGGCAGGCATATCGTAAACGTATGGCAAGATATGGACGTTTTCCGCCGGCTTCGCTTCGGCGACGACCGCCTCATAGTGCACGTTCCCGGTCACATACAGTACGTTGACCGGTTGTTGGCTCAGTTCCGGAATCGCTTCGAGCACGGCCCGGTTGATCGCCTCGGCCCCACGGCTCCCGCCATAGATGACGATAATCGGACGCTCATCGATTCCGTACGTCGCTCGGATTTGAGTCGGGTCGGCGACTGTCTGTAACACTTCGCTCCCGCGCGGGTTACCGATGACGCGAACGTTCGCCCCCGGGAACTGTGACTCGGACCCGGCGAACGACAGCGCGACACGGTCAGCTTTCTTCGATAAGAACTTGTTCGTCAGCCCTGGGATGCTGTTTTGTTCGTGAAGGATTGTCGGGATGCCCAACTGCTGGGCCGTGAACACGACCGGCCCGGACACGAAACCGCCTGTCCCGATGACGACGTCCGGACGGAACGCCTTCATTTCTTTTCTTAGCTGACGGACCGATTTCAAGAACCAATAGCCCGTCTTCACGTTCTCAAGCGACAATGACCGCTTCAACCCGGCGATTCGAATCGATTTGAACGGGATGCCGGCCCGTGGCACGAGATCGGCCTCGAGTCCGTTCTCGGTTCCGATATAGAGCACCTCTAAATCGTCGTGACGCGCCTTTAACGTGTCGAGCAATGCGAGGGCCGGATAAATATGGCCTCCCGTCCCGCCTCCTGAAATGATGACTCTCATCGACTCGCCTCCTCGATTGAACGGACGAGGTCGACGAAATGGGCACCGCGTTCCTCGAACGTCTTGTATTGATCCCAACTTGCGCAAGCTGGCGATAATAAGATCACGTCTTCTTCTGCCGACTGCTCGAACGCGAGCGGTACGGCTTCTTCTAATGTTTCGACAGCAAAGGCCGGGACTCCTTGGGATTCTCCGAGCGTCTTGAACCGTTCGGCCGTCTCCCCGTACGCGACGACCGCTTTGACACGTGACATCGCCGGGACGAGTGAAGACAAGTCAGCGCCTCGCTCGAGTCCGCCGCAAAGCCAGACGATTGGCGCATCGAAACCGGCAAGTGCCGCTTCGGTCGCCACGTTGTTCGTCGCTTTCGAGTCGTTGTAAACTCGGCGGCCAAGCACGCGGCCGACGTTCTCCGTCCGGTGGGCGACCCCGCCGAACGTGCGCAACACACGCTCAACATGTTCACGCGGGATGTTGAATGGTTCGACGAGGAGCAGTGCAGCCAAGACGTTTTCCACGTTATGGGCACCGCCGAGCGCGAGTTCAGACACGCGGATGATGTTGTCCCCATGAAGTGTAATCCAGCCGTCTCGTACGGAAGCATCGCCGGCATCATAACCGAACGTCGATGCGTGTAACGCGTCAGGGACACGCTTCATCACTTCTTCGTCGGCTCCTTTGACGACGATTCGGTCCGAAGAAGTCATGTTGCGGAACAAGTTTGCCTTCGCATCGGCATAGGAATCAAAGTCGCCGTGATAATCAAGGTGCGCTTCCGATAAGTTCAGTAGCGCCGCTGCTTTCGGATGGAACGTCTCGACGCCCATCAGTTGAAAGCTCGACAGTTCGATGACGATGAGATCATCCGGCTTGGCGCGGGTCGCCACCTCGATTGCTGGGAAGCCGATGTTTCCCGCCACGTGCACTGGACGGTCACCGCCTTTTAACAGTTCGTGGACGAGCGTTGTCGTCGTCGTCTTCCCGTTCGACCCGGTGATGGCGACGAACGCAGCGTCTGTCGCCATATAAGCGAGTTCGACTTCTGTATAAATCGGGATGCCTCGATCCATCGCTGCT
Source organism: Exiguobacterium sp. s150 (assembly GCF_018618435.1). Lineage (NCBI taxonomy): Bacteria > Bacillati > Bacillota > Bacilli > Caryophanales > Exiguobacterium > Exiguobacterium sp. s150. The sequence goes on from NZ_JACSMC010000001.1 coordinate 241,953, forward strand.
TGGAGGAGCGGGATATGGTACGGGATTCCCGGATTTTTGACGATGACGTCTGTGTCATCCAATAAGTCGAGTGGGTGCGAGCCGAACACCGACGTGATGCCCAACTGCTCAACTTTCGTCCGCTCTTCTGTCGACGGCTCCGAACCTGTGTTCATCGTCACGATCACCCCGACACCTACCAAATAAGTGGCGGCGGCGATGCCGCTGCGTGCGGCGCCGAGGACGAGTACGCGCTTACCTTTCCACTGTGCTTCCATTTGTTCCACCATCCATTACATAAGAAGTAACGACAACACTGCCGTGATCAAGCTGATTCCACCGAACGTCAAGACGATGCGCCATTCCGACCATCCGACCATTTCAAAGTGGTGATGAATCGGGCTCATCTTGAAGATGCGCTTCCCGGTCGTCTTAAATGAGATGACTTGCAAGATGACGCTGAGCGTCTCGATGACGAAGATGATTCCGACGAAGACGAGCAACAGCTCGAGCTTCAACATGAGCGCAAGTCCGGCGACCGCGCCACCAAGTGCGAGCGATCCCGTGTCACCCATGAAGATTTTCGCCGGATATTTGTTGAAGACGAGGAATCCGAGAAGTGCCCCGACCGCACTGAAGGCGAACCAGGCGATTCCGGCCTCGTCTTGCCCAAGCGCATAAATCCCGAAGAACGCGAACGTCGGGATGGCCGAGAACGAGACGAGACCATCGAGACCGTCCGTCAAGTTGACGGCATTCGAGAATCCGACGAGCCAGAAGATGACGATGGCGACATACAACCAACCCGTATCAAACGCGATCGAAGTGAACGGGATTTGAATCGTCGTATCCAAGCCGTCTCCGAGTGACAAGAACCAGACGAACAAGACCGAGACGACAATTTGTCCAATCAACTTTTGGAGTGATGTCAGACCGAGGTTTCGTTTGTTCACGACTTTAATATAGTCGTCGAGGAAGCCGATCACACCGAACGCGAGCGTGACGAACAAGAGCGTGCCGAAACCCGCGACCGCGTCTCCGAAGATGAGCGAGACGATGAATCCGATGACGAGCGCGAGCAAGATGACAATCCCGCCCATCGTCGGCGTTCCCGATTTCTTTTGATGCCAATCCGGACCTTCATCCCGAATCTCTTGACCGAACTTCAGCTGCCGGAGCGCGGGAATCGCGCGCGGCATGACGACCAAAACGGTCAATAATGAACTGATTAAGACGATTAAACTAATTAACATGTTCGTACCTCACTACTCTCTATTATTGAACTAGACGCTCGAGCGCCAGTCCTCGCGATGCCTTTAACAATATCACAGTCTGTGGTCGTTGATAACTGCCAAGGAGCGGTTTCGCCTCTTCAACCGTCCCGACGTGCGTCACGTTGACGGACGCGTCCGAAATCTCTTCGGCAATCCATTTCGCCTTGTCGCCAATCAAAATGACATCCGTCACCGGGGCCGTGATGGCATGCCCGACTTTTACGTGTTGCGCCTGTTCGTCGGCACCGAGCTCATACATGTCGCCGAGCACGAGGACACGGCGCGAGAATCCAACGAGCGACTTTACCGTCTCAATCGCCGCAATCATCGAGGTCGGACTCGCATTGTAAGCATCGTTGATCAAGTGCGCATCCCCGAACATCTGTTTCTCCATGCGCATCGTCGTCAGCTTGACCCGGTCGAGACCGCGTTGGATCATGGCATGGTCGAGCCCGAACTGACGGCCACACGCAATCGCGTACGCGGCGTTTCGAATCTGATGGGCACCGAGCACTTTCAGTTCGAACAACTCGCCATCATACCGGAAAATCGACGCGTCGAACGTCGTCTCGACGACCTCGATCTTCCCGTCGGCATCGTCAGCGTAGCCGACGCGGAACCCTTGATCAGATAGAAGCGGCTCATCCGCATCGACAATCAAGAGGCCTTGTTCTTTCAACCCGGCCTTGATTTCAAGTTTCGCTTTCGCGATGCCTTGACGGCCCCCGACTTGTTCCCCGTGCGACTCACCGATATTCGTGACGAACGCGACGTCCGGCTTCGCGATGTTCGACAACAGTTCGATTTGCCCGAACCCGTTCATGCCCATCTCGAGGACGGCCACTTCGGTATCGCGTGGCATGCGGAGCACCGTGAGCGGCAAGCCGACGTCCGAGTTAAAGTTTCCGGCCGTCTTGTGCGTCTTGAACTTTTCCTCGAGCACGACCGCGACCATATCTTTCGTCGACGTCTTGCCGTTCGAACCGGTGATGGCGACGACGAGCGGATCGATTTCTGCCAAATAGCGGGCTGCCGCTTCTTGGAGTGCCTTGAGCGGTGACGGCACCGGGATGACAATGATCCCTTCCGGTCGTTCCCGTCCTTCTTCCCAAAACGTGACGATGGCGCCTTGCTCGATCGCCTTGTCAATAAAGTCGTGCCCGTCGACGCGCGCCCCGATGATTGGGACGAATAGTCCGTCGCCGTTCTCATCACGCGAGTCCGTCGCCACTCGGCGTACTTCCCGTGTGTCTTCAATCGTCACACCGAACCAGCTGGCCAATGTTTGAATCGTTAGTTGTTCCATCGTATTTCCTCCTGTGACAAAGGAAAAGAGAGCCGAGGCCCTCTTGATCCTGTTGCGTTAATTCGACGGGGATTGGAGCTTCACCTTAAGTGTCGCCCCGGTTTTGACAGGCTTGTCTTTCCCGATAGACTGGGAAGTGACGAAGCCGGTCCCGTCGATTTCTAAATTCAATTGATACAACGTTGCCAATCGTTTCACATCTCGGAGTGACCAACCCGACAAGTTCGGCATCGCGAACGTATCGTCGGTCTTGAGCAATAACCGTTCGCCCGTGACGTACGACTGACCTTCGACTGGGCTTTGGGCCGTCACACTACCGCCACTGCCGAGAAGGACCGGTGCGAACGCAGCTGCTCGCGACGTGTCGACTGCTTCCTTCCGACTGAGGTCGATGTAGGATGCAGTCGTCTTCGCTGAGGCCTCGACCGCTTTCTCTTGCTTCTCCGGCTCGACGCTCCGATAGCGGAGCGCCACGTCCATGACGTCCTTGAACAACGGGGCCATGATCCGCGGACCGGTCGTCGACGAGTCGCTGTTCGGACGATCGACGGCGATATACATGACGAGCTCCGGATCCTCTTCTGGGGCCATGCCGACGAACGAGTCAATGTACTGGCCACTCAAATACTTCCCGTTCTCGGCAATCTGGGCCGTTCCCGTCTTCCCGATGACGCGGTAGTTTTCGAGGGCGTACAGTTGCCCGGTACCGAGGTCGCTGTTGACGACCCCGTCGAGTGCTTCTCGCGTCTTTTGGGCCGCCTCGGCCGTAATCGGTTGTCCGACGACTTTCGGGTTCGTCGTCCGAATCGTCTCACCGGTCTCGCGATTGACGACTTTTTTAATGACGTGGGGCTGTTTCATCGTCCCATCCGTCGCAATCGCCGACGTCGCTTGCAAGATTTGCATCGGCGTCACCGCGGTCGATTGTCCCCATGCGGTGATGAGCACGTTGAGCGGGCTGTCGAAGTCGTATTGACTGTTGACCTCGCCCGGCAAATCGACGCCTGTTCGTTGGTCGAACTTGAAGGCGTTGAAGTAGTCTTCGTAACGCCCGAGACCGAGCCGTTCGTTTGCCATGATGGAGAATGCGACGTTCGACGAATGCCAGACACCTTCTACCATAGGGATGGTACCCCATCCGGTAATATTGTAATCATTGAACGTCGTCCGTCCATACGTGTAAGAGCCGGACTTGTACAGTTCGTTCGGATCGAACACGCCTTCGTTGATCGCCGCGGCGAGGGTGAAGATTTTCATCGTCGATCCCGGCTCGAAACGTGACGAGACGGAAAAGTTGCTGTACGACGTGATTTCACGCGTGTTCGGGTCGAACGACGGCCGGTCAGACAAGGCGACGATCTCACCCGTCTTCGGGTCCATGATGATGGCCGTCGCATTTTTCGGTGCGTACTCTTTATACAATTCATCCATCTTCGTGTCGAGTAGTTGCTGAATCCGGTGGTCGATCGTCAACTGGACGTCGGCCCCGTCTTCCGGCTCGATTCGCAGCTGCTCGTCGCTCGCGATGAGCGGACGACCGGCCAAATCTTTCTCGAACCGGGTCAGTCCATACGACTCGCTCAAGATGTCGTTTAGTGACTTCTCAATCCCGAGTTCGCCGACGAGTTCGATTCGTCCGTTCTGATCGATTTTTTGCGCATACCCGATGACGCTTGATGCGAACACTTTGTTCGGGTAATAGCGTTTCGGTTCCTCGACGAACGTGATGCCTGGAATCTCGAATGCTTCAAGCTCTTCTTTTTGCTCGACCGTCAAATCACGTCCGGGGACACCGAACTCGATTTGTCCACGGTCGACGTTTTGTTCGAGCCGTTTTAAGATGTCCGCTTCGGTCATCGGAATGACGCTCGCGAGTTCGCGTGCGGCTTCTGGAAACTCTTCGGGCATGAGTGTCTTTCCTTCGACGCGCTCGCCGCCGAGCTTCAAGACCGCCACGACCCGGTAAGACGGGATGTTGATGGCAATCGGCTGACCGAACCGGTCAAAGATTTCGCCACGTTCTGCTTTCAACGTGCTGACCGCTTTCCACCGTTCTTCTTCGGCGAACGCGAGCATATTCTCACCTTTGTACGTTTGAAAGACAGATAGATAGAAGAACCAACCGACAAAAAATAAAAAGAGTGGTGTGAAGCAAACAATCGCTACCCACGCCACTCTTTTTTTACTCTGTTGTAGAGAGTTCATCTGTCAATCACCTTGACGTTCTTTTCGTTGAACTGCATTCCGAGCTTTTCAGCTATCGCATAGATTCTCTCTGGCGAGCTTAATTGGGCGATCTCATATTTCAATTCTTCATTTTCTTTGGCGAGGGCGTTCGTCTCTTGCGTGATTAACGCCGTGTCGCGCATGATGTTGTACGCTTCGTTATGTTTCGACACCGTGATGCCACCGAACAAGACGACAGAACCAATCATGGTCGGATACAAAATAGCTTCGAACAAAGTTAACGTACGTCGTTTTGGAGCAGGTATCGGTCGTTCTTGCGGAATCGGATTTCGATTCGGTGAAATGTGAGGCTGCAAAGCCTTGCGGGCAGCTTCTGGCATCAGGTATCCCTCCTACGTACAGTCTATTTTTGTTTTTCAGCGACGCGCAGTTTCGCAGAGCGGGCGCGGCGGTTGTCTTCGAGCTCTTCCCCGCCGGCCGTAATCGGCTTTCGGGTGATGAGTTTAAGTTCAGGTTCAAACTCTTTCGGAATGACCGGCAACCCTGGCGGAAGCGGCGGGTGCTGACTTTTCTCTTTAAAGACTTGTTTACAAATCCGGTCCTCTAATGAGTGGAACGTGATGACACAGATGCGGCCGTTGATGGCGAGCATGTCAATCGCGTCTTGCACGGCGCGGTCGAACACGTTCAATTCATCGTTGACCGCGATACGAATCGCTTGGAACGTCCGCTTGGCAGGATGTCCGCCTTTGCGTCGTGCCGGTGCCGGGATCGCATCTTTAATCAAGTCGACGAGTTCGAACGTCGTCTCAATCGGTTTTTCGGCACGTGCCTGCTCAATCTTTCGGGCAATCTGTTTCGAGAACTTCTCTTCCCCATATGTAAAGAAGATGCGGGCAAGGTCCCCGAACGCCCATTCATTTACGACGTGATAAGCCGAAAACGGCTTCGAGCGATCCATTCGCATGTCGAGCGGCGCGTCAAAGTTGTAACTGAACCCTCGTTCCGCCTCGTCGAGTTGTGGCGAGGAGACGCCGAGGTCAAATAAGACGCCGTCAACTTGTGTCACACCGCGACTGAGAAGCTCGTCTTTCAAATGGACGAAGTTGCTCTTTATAAAAGTAACCCGGTCTTCATATGGAGCCAATCGCTCTTTCGCATGTGCGAGTGCGACGTCATCTTGGTCGAACGCGTACAGATGACCGGTCGTCAATCGCTTCACAATCTCTTCGCTATGACCCGCTCCACCTAATGTACAGTCGACATAAATGCCGTCCGGTTTGATGTTCAATCCTTCGATGGACTCCATTTTTAAAACCGTTTCATGCTCAAACATACAAAAACCCTCTCAACCTACAAATTTCAACTGTTTTATTACACTTACTTTATCATAAAAATGTCAAGCACCGCATTCGTTTTTAGCGAAAAGAGGAAACAAAAAGGTAACAAACGAAAAAAGATTCCCTGTTTTCAAGGGAATCAAATTATAAACATCCTTTTTCTTACAATTTAACTAAACATCGCTCAATTTCAGAGGTTTCATACGCACGGAACAGACGTTTGAACAAATCGAGACCGTGCCGGTTCAACATCGGCACCATCGACCAAATCCGCTCTTGCGGCGCATTCATCGGGACGAGACGTGTCGACAGATGGATGCGACGATCGTTCAACCGGTACTGTTCACGCTTCGCCTCGGCCCGCATCTCGTCGGCGAGCCGCTCGAGCAATTGTTTCGCGCTCGATTCAAACCGATGACCGTGACGCCCCGCTTCTTTGCCGACCGCCGCGGCTAACGCCCGATAGCTATACAGTTGTTCATCGAAAGCCGCATCGTCGAACGCATGGTCCGGGAGCGGCGTTGCCAAGTATTCCGCGAGGTCGACCCCTTCTTGCCGTAACTTCTTCTCATCATTTGATGAGAGGAGGACCGCACCGAGCCGCGGAAGCAGGATCGGCATCTTCCAGCCGAAGACGTGGAACAACGGACGCAACTGAAGCCAATAGGCGATCTCACCTGGCCCGGCGACATAGGCGAGCGTCGGGAACAGATAGTCTTGCATGAGCGGACGCGAGACGACGTTGTTCGAGAACCGCTCCGGGTGCGCTTCGATTTCTGCGAGCAGCTCCGCCTCTGTGAAACGATGTCCCCGCTTCGTCGTGAAGACATCACCTTCTTTCGTCAACAGCTCACGCGTCCCGTCATGATAGAAGACGTGTGCCGCTTCTCGGTTCAGCTCCACTTCCGGCATCCCCGGTTCGTACGCCTGCAGGAAAGCCTGTTTTACTTCGTCGTGCCCTTTGATGAGCCGACCGAACGCCGTCTGTCCGAGTGTCCGCACTTCTTTTTGGTGCGGGTCGAAGAGGAGGAACTCCTGACCGACAAAGCGACGCATCATCTTCCCGAAAAATTGGGCGAACGAATGCGACTGTTGCAACACGTCCACGAGCTCACGATAGAGGGAAGGGGTGTGGACCGTCTCCGTCTCGGCGAGGAGCATGCGCTGTAGCATTTGAACGAGTTCAATTTTCAACCGATCGAACTCGAGCTCTCCGACCGAAGCCTTTCCGGCAAGCGGGACGACCGAGAGTGTTTCTTTACGGAACTGACGGGACATCGGTTGCGGGACGAAGACATGGTTGATTTCGGCGTAATCATGGTCCTCCGTCGCCATCCAGAAAATCGGCAATACCGGTTTATTCAACACGGCCTCGGCTTGTTTGGCCCGTTTGAGCACGGTCAACAGCTTGTACACCGCGAACAATGGACCGCCGAACACACCGACTTGTTGTCCGGTCACCATCGTATACGCGTCACCGTTCGCGAACGCTTCAAGCTTTCGTTCCATCGCTTCTGATAGCGGGCCGTACTCGGCTTGTTGGGTTCGTAAGATTGACGCGAGCGCTTCTCGATGCGGATACGTCCGTCCATCGAGCTCTTCTGCCCGCGCCTTCAACTCACCCATTCCTTTATAATCAAGCCAATCTGCATACCCTTCCTCGATTTGAATCATCGGAGAAGACGAGGCATACATGGCATCAAGCGACTCTATCCTCACGTATAACGACTTCCTTTCAATCAATCAATACATCATATGCTTGGCGATGCCGACGATGAACAAGACGGCATGGGTCGGGACGAGCAATAAAAAGAGCAAGCGCCAACCATGGATAAACATCTTCGTGAAGATGACCTCCTCGTGCCTCACCCGCTGCCAAATCGCGTTTATCGGAAAAATGGCAACGCACGCGGCGAGCAACAACCAAAACAGGTCATCCCCGACAATCGCCTCTAACAGGACGGCGCACGCATAAAACCAGAGCACGACGCCGACATCACAAACCAGCTTGAACGTATTGACCGATTTCGGCATAATTTTTCTAAGTATCATATACACCATAAACCAAATGATGAGTGGAAATGAAACGATATACACTAACACGATGCGCTCGCCCCTATAATCAATTTTTGCATGAGCGGGATGGCCGTCAGTTCGACCCCTCGCGTCTCCGCCCGTTTCAAGAGCGGCGTCAGGATAGCGTCTACTTCGGTCGGCCGGCCGGCTTCTATGTCCCGTAACATCGAGGAGCGATTGGTCGCCGTTTTCTCGATGATCGACTCGATATATGTATAGGGTACGGACTCGTCGAACAGCGACGTCAATTCCTTATAAATCGCGAGTGCGACGTCTCGGCACGGCGGTTGCCCGACCATACCGTTTGGCACCCGACAAAGCGCCGTGATCGGATTGATGATGGCGTTCGCGAACAACTTCTCGACGACGACGTGCCGGATATCGGATTCCCAGACGATCTGTAACGGGGACGCGCTAAAAACGAGCGGCTCCATACCTGTCAGGCTGCCGATTCGGACACGCCCGAGTCCGCTATGGCGGATGGTCGTCCCGTCACGTGTCACGCCGTGTTCGACGACTCCAAGCTGAAACCCACGCCGTTCTGCATAATCGAGATGGGCAATCCCGTTCGCACAGATAAACACGGGCACGTTCCCCGTCAACCGCTCGGTCGCCGCTTCCACGTGATGCGCTTTTGTCGTCACAAAAAAGACGTCCGCTTCCGTCTCGTCAAGCAGATGAATCGGTTTGGACACGACACGTGCCGTCCCGCTCGTCACCCCAACGCGTTCGATTGTGACGTCACCGTGTTCGCCGTTTCGACCGTATAACGTCACCGTATACTCTTCTGCGAGGAACGACGCCATCAACATGCCGACGGCTCCGTTCCCGATGATGCCTATCCGTTCAATCGGTCGCATCGGCAACCCTCCTTCTCGTCATACACAAAAAGAGTTTACCACAATCCGAATCGATGACCATAAAAAAAGAAGCGGCCTCCTAAGAGACCGCTTCTTCAAGCATTATTTGCTTGTTACTTCTTTACCGTTGTAATGTCCGCAAGATTTGCAAACACGGTGTGAAAGTTTCATTTCGCCACAGTTCGGGCACTCGTTCATACCAGGTACGTTGAGTTTGAAGTGAGTACGACGAAGACGTTTGCGAGTTTTCGACGTTCTACGGAATGGTACTGCCATCGTTGTCCACCTCCTTGAAAAGTTAGCCTTTCTCGTCCTCTTTTTTCGAGAACAAATCGGCAAGTCCCGCGAGGCGCGGGTCAATTTTTGGTTGGTCGTCCAGCTGGTCCTCTACGAGGGCCCAGCCTTCCCCTTCAACCTGAGTTTTGTCTGTTTCGTTCCCGAACACTTGCATCGGGACGTCTAACATGATGAGCTCACGTACGATCGGTCGCAGATCAATCGTATTTCCTTCTGGCAAATTGACGTCATCGAATTGCTCCGTGTAACGCCCGTTCTCCAAAAAGAAAGGCTCGAGTGATTCAATATCGAATTCATACATGACATCGTCTAACGTACGCGCATCTGGCAACGTCAGGTCACCTTGAATCTTCAGATTGAATGTAACTTGATTAGATGTGAACGACGCATCCCCGTGCACATGCACTGGGCGAATCGATCGGATATCCGGATGGAGCTGAGTCAGCTCCGGAAGTTCGACCGTCTCATCGACGATAAAACTGTCACCTTGGTTTCGAAGCTTAAGTAGCTGTGCAATAGACCATTTCATCCGAATCACCTCAATTGCAACAATATGAATTATAGATAGGCCAACTTGTTTTGTCAATGTTTTTTCTTTACACTAAAATCAGTTGACGACGGCGCTTTGTCAAAGCGTACTTATCCATCTTACACCAATCCAATCGACATTGCAAAGGAGTAATTTTATGCAAAAGACGGCCATCATCGCCGAGTATAATCCGTTTCACAACGGTCACCTGTATCAAGCGGAAACCGCCCGGCTCGAGACCGAGGCCGAAGCCGTCATCGCCATCATGAGTGGACAGTTCACCCAGCGCGGCGAACCGGCCGCCTTCGACAAGTGGTCACGGGCTCGAGCGGCGGTCGAGACCGGGGCAATCGACCTCGTCGTCGAACTCCCGACCCGCTACGGCGTTCAACGCGCCGACCGCTTCGCGAGCGCAGCCGTCCATCTCGCCGAGCGGATGGATTGCCAGACACTGTCGTTCGGAAGCGAGAGCGGTGACGTATCGGCGATTCAGCAGGCCGCCAAGTCCGAGGTCGAATCGACACCGGCCTATCGTGACGCGTTCCAATCTGCGTTAAAGGAAGGATCGTCCCCGGCGAAGGCATCGAGTACGGCGTTCGCTTCCCTGTATCCCGATTTTGACTTGACGCTCCCGAACAATATTTTGGCCTACCACTACGCGCAAGCGGCCAGTTCCATCAATCTTCATACCGTCCGGCGTCTCGGGGCCGGTTATCACGACACCGGCGTCTCGGACGTCATGTCGGCCACGGGCGTCCGCGCTCATTACCTTGAGGCCGGAAGCGTGCGAGCGGTGCCTGAGGCCACGCGGAGGCTGTTTGAACGTCAGTCGATGGCGCATTGGTCGCTCTATTGGCCGATGCTTCAATATAAGCTACGGACGACGCCAAAATACGTGCTCGAGCAGCTCGTCGGCATCGACGCCTCGCTCTCGCCGCGTCTCATCGAGGCCGGGATGGAACCGACGTTCGAACGGGCCCTCTCGAAGATGCTGACGCGCCGGTATACGCGGACGGCGATTCAGCGGGCGCTCGTCTCGGTGCTCATCCACTTCGAGCGGACAGAGTTGCCCGTCCGTTTCGATGACGTCCCTTACGTGCGTCCCCTCGCCTTCAATCCGGTCGGCCGACGCGTCTTGAACGAATTAAAAAAGACGGTACCGCTTCTCAGCAAGTACCATCCTGACCTCGCCTTCGAGGCGCGCGTCACCGAGGCGTACCGCCTCCCGCTCGGCCTGTCCCGGCCCGAATATAGGGAGACGCCTCAGTTCATCGACTCCAAATAACGAATCGCCTCTTCGACCGTCTTGACCGGTACGACTTCAATGTCGGACTCGAGCCGGTCGAGGGACGACCTCGCTTCCTCGTAGTTCGGTCCGTCCGGCACGAAGAACACGGTCGCCCCGGCACGGTCGGCGGCGACAATCTTTTGCCACGCCCCACCAATTGGTCCGACGTTCCCTTCCTCATCGACCGTACCGGTACCGGCAATCCTCTCTCCGTTCGCCAAGTCACCCGGCGTCAATTGATCATAAATCTCAAGCGTGAACATGAGACCGGCCGACGGCCCCCCGACGTTCGTGAGTTCAAAGGCGACGGACGGGTCGGTGACGACGTCCTGGACCGGCAACGGTTCATAGATGCCGATACCGACCCGATCGCCGGAGCGGTCGAGCGGTTGGACGAGCGTGGTGACGACCCGTTCCCGCCCGTCCCGTTCAATCGTGAGTGTTACCTCGTCGCCTGCCTCAAACGTCGCCACTTGATCGAGAAAATCAAGTCGTGACATGAAGGCGCGGCCGTCGATGGCCGTGATCACGTCGCCGGGCTTCAATACGTTCGAAGCGAGCGACCCGGTGATTGGGGCCGAGACGTACATGCCATTGAAATCGACGTCTACGTCCGCCTCGGCGAGCGCGTAGGCATATTGGATCGCCGCTTGTTGCGATGAAGCCATGAGCAGTTGTTGACGCCGTTCGTAGTCCTGTTCACCTTCCCCGTCATATAAATAACGGCTCGATGGGCTCGCTTCGGTGAACGGTGTGAACCAGCTCCCGACGAGCCAGAGTGGTGTCGCCCGTCGCTGCGAGATGGTGACCATCATGAGCTCGCCCGGCTCTTTCTCTCCATCTTCGACCGTCATGAACCGTTCAATCGATGTCGCCTCGCCCGGATACGTGATGTAATACGGTAACGGGACGAACAAGAACATGAGTACGGCGACGAGTAAGCCGAATCCGATTTTGAGCGACTTCATGGTTGTCGGCTCGCTTCAAACTTTCTGCGGAGCGCCTCTTCTACTTGAACCGGAACGAGCTCATTGACGGAAGCCCCGTATTTCGCGACTTCTTTGACGATGGAAGAGCTGAGGAACGAGTATTGACTGTTCGTCATCATGAAAAGTGTCTCGACGTCTTCGTTCAACTTTTTGTTAATGGACGCGATTTGCAACTCATACTCAAAGTCGGAAACGGCACGCAAGCCTCGGACGATTGTCGCCGCTTCCCGCTCGGCGGCGTATTCGACGAGCAAACCGCCGAACGCGTCGGCCGTCACGTTCGGCAAATGTATCGTCACGTCACGGATGAGCGTGAGCCGCTCCTCGACGTCAAATAACGGTGCTTTGCTCGAGTTTTCGAGGACGGCGACAATCACTTCGTCAAAGATGGCCGCGGCGCGCTCGATGATATCTAAATGACCGTTCGTAATCGGGTCAAAGCTTCCTGGACAGATGGCGATGCGTTTGGACATGTTCTCACTCCTCAGTTGATGCGTACTCATAAAAACTGATCGTGATCACGTCTGAGTAGCGCTGAACTTTTATTTTTTCGAGTCGCCCGACACGTTCCGGCAACTCGGCCTCACTCCCATGTTCGCAGACGACGACCCCGTTATCGGTCAGGAGGTGGTTCGCCTCGATGAGCTGTAAAAACGTCTCATGTGCTTCGGCGTGATACGGTGGATCCATGAAAATGAGCTTGAATTCTCGTCCGCTCGTGATCAGCTCGTCGAGCGCTTGTCGTGCATCTTGACGATAAACGGTCGCATTCGCTTCGTAGCGAGTGACGCGCAAGTTCTCTTGAATCGTCTGAATCGCCTTCGTCTGCTTGTCGACGAACACCGCGTGGTCACAGCCACGGGAGAGCGCTTCGATTCCGAGCCCGCCACTTCCGGCATACAAATCGAGCGCGTCTCCCCCCGCGAAATAAGGACCGATGATGTTAAATAACGATTCTTTTACTTTATCTGTCGTCGGACGTGTCGCCGACCCCGGGACCGCTTTTAATCGTGTCCCTTTGCGTTCTCCTGAAATGACGCGCATGGTTCTCTCCCCCACCAGAAAAGATGAAGGTGTCGCCACCTTCATCTTGTTTCGTTTTATTTCTGTTTCGGCGCATACGTCTCGGCGATGAACGGCCGTTCGCTACGCACGACGTCCTCGACGAACGGCAACGCCCGCATTTGCTCGATGACCGCCTCGTGTCCGTCCAAGTCCGTATACAAAAAGGCATACTTCTCCCGTTTCGACACATAATACAAGTTCGCGTATCGTCTGAGCACTTTCACTTGTTTAAGCGACTGGACGTACACGACAAGGCCGATGCGTCCGTTCAGCTCAAACGAGTTAGACAGCACATCCACAGCTTCCGCCTCCTCCGCCACAGCTTCCTCCGCCGGAACAGCCACCCTCATCGAAGAACGGGTTGCCCGTCGGGACTTTTATTTTCGGGGATACGGAGTGGGCCAGTAAGCCGCTCACTTCCCCGAGCAGTTTGTCCAAATTCCGCTCCGCTTTCTTGAAAGCGGCCACTTCCGGTTGGACGTCGAGCCGACGCTTGACGAGATGCATCTCTTTTTTGATGCGGTCATGGTCCGGGTGATGTTTGCCGAACCGCTGCACGTACTCGTAATCTTCTTTCATGCGTAAAAACTCACGCTCTACGTCACGCGCCTCGTCTGACGCCAGGCGTGCCCGCTTCGTCGTGATATATGTTTGGAACGACTCGCTCGACTCAATCCATTCGGCCAACGTTTCGGCCTGGTCGAGAAGTGCGATCGTCTGTTCAGTGATAATCATGGCTTTCACCCTTTCTGACATGATTTTACCACAATTGATTCCCTCTGTGAGCAATCGGCTTTATAATTGAATGTGACTCATGCGTTCAGAACAGAAAGGAAGTGAATCACCGTGCCTGCACGGTGTCCGATGAAAAAAGTCTCGTTCAATATGATTCGCTCGGCCGGCATCAAAACCGACTACGCGAAACCAGAATACTACTTTGACCAACTCGATAAAGTACGCGCCGCTGAACTCGTCTTGTTCCCCGAATATTGGATGGTCAATTCCATCATCTACGGTTTAAATAAACCGATTTATCCGTCTCCAGCGACGTATCACCTCGGCCACGATAAAATCGAGATGACGCGGGCGTTCAAGGCGACGTTCCCGGACCGCATCCCAAAGACCCTCATTTACGGAAAGAACGCGTACACGATTGAACGCGTGCTCGAGGAGTTCACCTATCCGTTCGTCGCCAAGACGGCAAAATCGTCGATGGGGCAAGGCGTCTGGCTCATCAAACAGGAGCAAGACTGGCTCGAGTATGTCGAGAAACACGATACGTTTTACGTACAGGAATACATCCCGAACGACCGTGACCTTCGCATCATCATCATCGGCGAAGACGTCGCCGGCGCCTACTGGCGTGTCAGCGAGGCGTTCCTAAACAACGTCGCCCAAGGCGCTCACTTCTCATATGACGATATCCCGCAAGACGTCGTCGACGAAGTGCTCGAGATTGCGAAGACGCTGCACATCAACCACGCGGCGTTCGATGTCATCGTCACCGCCGAAGGCTTTTATATCCTCGAGTTCAACGTCTTCTTCGGTTCAGAAGGCCTGATGCCGCTCGGAGTCCGCTTGGCAGAGAAGATTGACGCCTACCTCGAGACGCTTCGTTGACCGTTCATCTTTTTTTCACAATTTGAACACACGTTATTCCAACAATGTTTTTGGATATGATATGATGACATATGAGGTTTATTGAAAAAAGGGGGATTATGATGAAATTTGAGCAGTTCCACATCGAGGGAAAAGAGATCCGCTTCGGTTTGCTCGAGACGATCATGGATCATCATCATTTCATCCGTGAAGGCGCTTGGGACTATGAGCGTGCGACGTATGATATGAAATACGAGAAGCAATCGACGGGCGAGACGTTCTACCTTCGCTTACCGGTCTACGCGATTGAAGGCCAAATCGAGGACCGTCACGCTGTCGTAAAAATGTTGACACCGATTCTCGGAAAACACTATTACCCACACGGCGTCGAATATGACGAAGAGTTTCCGGAAGAGATTGTCCGCGACTGCGAGCGTCGCTTGACGGCTCTCGCCGACACATTAGAAGTCAAACCCCTTTAATCGTAAAGGGGTTTTTCATTTGAAGACATATGTCTGTCAACGAAAAAGGACCCCCTATAGAGTCCGTATCCTGTCATGTTCAACCCCCAAGTCAAGCAGGTAAGTCCTCCACTCGAATAATCTTGCAGCCTTTCCCTTCATAATACTGAATCATCTCGGCAATCTTCTTTTGATCATAACTTGTTATACAATCGGACAAGACTTGAACATCATAGTTTGATTTTCGCATGTTGTAACACGTCGACTTCACGCAGGCGATGGCATCCGCCCCGGTGATGTAGAACGTCTCGACTTCATGCTGCTCGATGAAGGTTGCGAACGCTTCGCTCGTTAACGCGTTTCCTTTATATTTCGTGAAGACGTGGTCAGACACCACCTTCAAGTCCGGGACGAGCTCGGCCCCGCGCGTACCCGTTTTAAACGTCCTCGTCCCTGCCGAGAGATTCTCATGACGGATGTAGACGACCGGCACGTCATGCTCGACGGCCCAATCAATCGAGTGATTGACGTTTTCAATCACGGTTTTGTAATTTTTCGTAATATCGTTTTGAAGATCAATGACGACTAACGCTTCTTTTCCCATCCTCTTTCCTCCTCATATCGAACAAATGGCTCGGTAGTCTTTTCTTTTCCTAATCATAACAGAGTTCACTTATGGAAAATATAGGTACAAAGAAAACAGGACTGCGTTGTTGCCCTCGAGCTGTGGATGAGACGAATCGTGACCTGCGATTCGGTTCGTCTTCTTTGGGTTCAATGGTCCCGAGGCGCACGGCCCGACATAAAAATTGAAGAAACGCAAAGACGAGAGGCCGCACAAAGGCGGCCTCTCGCGGCGCTCATCCGACGGCGCCGTAGACAATAGCGAGCGGAGGGAGACCCGGCAGCGTTACCCGATGCGGCTCCCTGCTCGCCCTAAGAGCGGAGACGCCAAGAGGATGAGTGAAAACATTCTGTTCGTCAACAAACGGAGGACCGCAACGCGGCCCTCCGTTGTCGTTACCTCGCGATGACGTTCAACGTCACATCGACTTGCCCGAGCAACAAATCGAATTGATCTCGGATGTAACGGTACAACCGTTCCGCCTCTGCGAGCGAGAGCGGTGCGATCACTTGATAATCGTAGCGATCTTTCGACAAAGAAACGACTTTCACTTCAGCCAAGCCGAACTCGATTGCACTACATGCAATCAAATCCTCAATCGCCCGTTCCGCAATCGTCACATCTCCATACGAATAATCGTTCCCAATCACAGCCATCGTATCGTTCATCGTCTTCACTCCTTTTCAGCAACGAGCACGTTCACGTCCTCCATGATAGATTCTATATCGACCGGCTGATCTCCTGTCGTCGCCATTTGCGCGACGGCCCGCACGTCATGCTGTCGATCGACGATATACATCGTCGTGGCGTGCGTGACGAGCCCGCTGTTCGCCTTCGAATAATAGAATTGAAGCTGGCGCGTGATGCGGTCGATGTCCGCTTTCTCACCCGTCAACACTTTCCATCCTGTAGGTTCCGCTTGAAAGGCGGCACCGTAATTTTCAAGCACCGGTACCGTATCGACTTCCGGGTCGACCGTGATGGCGACGAGTTCGACATCGGTCCCATACAATCCGTCGGCCTTCAACTCTTGCTCGAGTTTCATAAAGTCCCGGAGCGTGAGCGGACAGATGTCCGGACAGTTCGTGTAAAAGAACGTAATCACTTTTACTTTCCCGTTGTCGGAGTTGTACGTCTCACCATCTAGTGCATTCGTGAGTGTGAACGGTGTCGGTTCTTGAATGACCGGCAAATCGTCCTGTTTAAAGAATAAGAAATAAGATGCGACGCCGATGGTGATTAGGACGGCTACCGTCAAACCGACCGTCATATAACTGTTCCGTTTCATCCTCATCCCCCTCTCTTGGGTCACCCTCCGATAATGGCGCGGAAGACGTTCGTCGTCTCACCCGGCTCGAACGCGACATAGAGGAGAACGTATACCGTGACACCGGTAATCGCCGTGAAGAACCAGACGACCGAGGCTTTCGGGGCAATCTTGCGGTGTTTTGCGACTTTGTTTTTATAACCGAGGTAGAGCGTGATCAAACCGAGCACGCCCCCCGTCGTCGCGAGTAAGATATGGAAAATCATGAACGCCAAATAATATGGTTTGATGCTGTCCGGACCGCCGAACGCCGTGTTGCCGACGAAGATGGTGCGTGACACGTAAAGAATGAAGAACGTCGTGGCGGCCACCGCTGCGGCCGTCATGACTTTTTTGTGCTTCTCGATGTCACGGCGGTCCCGTGCGATGATGACCCAGCCGATGGCGACTAAAATCGCGCTGAGCACAATGAATGAAACACTAATCAATGCAAGATAATTCATCGTTGTTTCCCCTTTGCCTTAACTCATTTTTTCTCTTGTTGCTCTTGCGGCGAGAACGACATGCCTTCCTCGAGCGCGAGCGACTTCGTCCGGCGAACCCAGCCAAAGAACGTCCAACCGAAGAAGAAGCCGTAGACGAGTTCTTGACCAAGCTTCATCAATACCCCGCCGAAGCGTTGGTCTTCTAGCGCACTATTCGTCGCACCCATGAGCGCGTTCAAATCGAGTCCTGACACGTCGCCGTTCGGCATACAGTAGCCGAGTACTGTCGCGAACGTCTCGACGTCCGTGTACGCATCGTAAAGGATATTATGACTAAAGATGATGAGCGCACATGCGGGCGTCAAAAGCACCCCGTTGGCGATGATGTATACCATCCGTTTCAAATCGGACATGCCTTCTTCTTCCTCTGAGAGGAACGGTGCGATCACCGGATACCACATCGTCAAACTGAAGACGAGGAGCGCACCGTGGAAAATACGGTGGACTTCATAATTCGTCAACACGTAATCGAAGATGAATGGCATATGATACAACGTGAATAACGCGTTGAACAAGATGAGCGCGATGAGCGGCTTCGTCATGAACTTGAGTGTCGGCCCAATCACTTTATAGCTAAATAATTTTTCAAATACCCAATACGGCAACCCGTAGACGACGAGCGCCGGTGCGAGCACGTAGACGAGCACCATTTGGAACATATGCACCGAGAAGATGATGTGCGCGAGCACGTCGACCGGGCTTCCGAATCCGATGTAATACAAAACGATGGCAAATAGCATACTGAACTTTTGCAACAACGTGGTCGACTCATATCCCCGCTTCGCCATTTTCTCTGTGACGACCGCGTACAGGACGTACAGTCCTACCATGAGCAATCCGAAGAATGGACTCCAAAGCGTCATCCAATCGAACTGCCTGAGTAGCTCTGATGTATTCCAGAGCATCCCTTCACCCCTTTTCTCTCTCTCCCAAACCGATGAAACCGTTCACTTCAAGATTACTATTCCTTTATTTTTGAAGTAAAGCAAAAAGGACCGAATCATCTGTGTTTCCACAGATGTTCAATCCTTTGTCACATTTACCAAATGAGCAAACGAAGTGCCGCTACCGTGATGACGGCGACAAAAATGCCGAGCCACATCATCCCAACGATCCATGTGTTACCACGGTTGTTCATATGCATGAACATGTACAACTGCAAGAACACTTGAATGATGGCGAGGATAATCAAGAAACCACCCGCCGCCCACACCGGCATGAGTTCAGCGTACACAGCGCCGAACGCTAGGAATGTGAGTAAAATCATCATGGCGAAACTGATCAACTGGAGCTGATATTCGCGTTTCGACTCGGCTTTTACTTCGAGCTCTAACTGCTTGTGCGATTCGTTCATTGGACGTTTTTCCATATTAGCTCACCATCCCTAGGAGATAGACGATCGAGAAGATGAAAACCCAGACGACATCGATGAAGTGCCAATACAGGCTCGACACATAAAACTTCGGTGCGTTGTACACATCGATTGGACGGTTCCAGTTCCGGATGAGAAGCGTCCCAATCCAGAATAGACCGAACGTGACGTGCGCGCCGTGGAATCCGACGAGCGTGTAGAACGCTGAACCGAACGCGCTCGACGTGAACGTATGACCGATATGGTAGTAGTGAATGAACTCGTAAATCTCAGCTGCAAGGAAGCCCGCACCGAGAACGAGCGTGACGATCAACCAGAACTTCATGCGGCCAGGGTTGTTCGCTTTCATATTCATCATCGCGAGCACGCTCGTAAGCGAACTCGTGAGGAGGAGCATCGTCATGAAGAAGACGAGCCCCATCTCAAAGATATTGTACGAGCGGAGTTCCTCTGGCGCACCAGAGTTCAATAGGCCGACATACGTTCCGAATAGCGAGGCGAAGAGAACGGTCTCTCCACCAAGGAAGAACCAGAAGGCCACATATTTATTTTTCCCATCCAGCGTGGCTTTCTCTGGATTGGCCGGAAGGCCGGTTACCGGGTGTTTTTCAACTGCATGTGCCATTTATTGTTCTCCTTTCTCACGAATCGCTTTCAAATCCGCTTCGACTTGTGATTTTGGAATGTAGTACCCGTGATCGTCGATCCATGAACGGAGGAACATCGATACGAATGTCATGAGTAAACCGAATGCGATGAGCGACCAACCGATGATCATGTTTTCCTTTTGGAAAATCGCGCCAAGACCGGCGATGAACAGTCCAAGTGACATGAAGAACGGAATCAACGAGTTGTTCGGCATGTGAATGTCTGTCACCGGTTCAGAGACAGACACCCGTTTGTTGCCAGCCATCTTCTCGAGCCAGAACGTATCGAGACCTTTGACGAGTGGCGTTTGCGCGAAGTTGTACTCTGGCGTCGGCACGGGAAGTGTCCACTCCAATGTACGACCGTCTTCCCAATGGTCTGGTTTGACAACTTGTTTCGACATGAATGCTTTCACGACTGCGACGAGCAAGATGATCGTCGACACACCCATGAAGAAGGCACCGATTGTCGACAGTAAGTTCATCGTTTCAAACCCTTGGTTCGGAAGGTATGTGAAGACGCGGCGTGGCATCCCGAACAATCCGAGGAAGTGTTGAGGGAAGAACGTCAAGTGGAAGCCAATAAAGAACAACCAGAACTGCCAATAGCCGAGCTTCTCAGAGAGTGCCTTACCGAACATGAGCGGGAACCAGTAGTAAAGTCCAGCAAACAGTCCGTAGACGACCCCACCTACGATTACGTAGTGGAAGTGAGCGACAACGAAGTAACTATCATGGTACTGATAATCCGCCGGTGCAACCGAGAGCATGACCCCTGTCATCCCTCCGACGAGAAACGATGGAATGAATGCGACCGAATAAAGCATCGCGACGTTGAACTTAATTTGGCCGCCCCATAGCGTGAACAACCAGTTAAAGATTTTAACCCCGGTCGGGACAGCGATCGCCATCGTCGCGACCGCGAAGATTGAGTTGGCAACCGGTCCGAGACCGACTGTGAACATATGGTGGACCCAAACCATGAATCCTAAGAACCCGATGAGCATCGTCGCAAATACCATCGTCGTGTAACCGAAGAGGCGTTTACGTGCGAACGTCGGGATGATTTCCGAGAAAATACCGAAAGCCGGTAAAATCAAAATGTATACTTCCGGGTGACCGAAAATCCAGAAGAGGTGTTCCCAGATGATGACGTTTCCGCCCATCGCCGGGTTGAAGTAAACGGCTCCGAACAGTCGTTCGAACATCAACATGAACAATCCGACCGTAAGTGGCGGGAATGCGAAGACGATCAAAGCCGAAGCGACGAACGTCGTCCATGTGAAGAGCGGCATGCGCATGAGCTTCATGCCCGGTGCACGCATGTTTAAAATCGTGACGAGGAAGTTAATCCCGGCCATGAGTGAACCAAAACCTGAAATTTGAAGACCGAGCGCATAGAAGTCAACGCCCGTCGCTTCCGGTTGTGTCGAGAGCGGCGCATAAGCCGTCCACCCTGCGTTCGGTGCAGCGCCGAAGAACCAGCTCAAGTTGAGCATGACGCCACCGAAGAAGAACAACCAGAATCCAAGTGAGTTAATGAACGGGAACGCGACGTCGCGTGCCCCGATTTGAAGCGGTACGACGGCGTTCATGAAACCGAAGAGCATCGGCATCGCCGCTAGGAAAATCATCGTCGTTCCGTGCATTGTGATCAATTGGTTAAACGTCTCACCGCTGACGAAGTCGTTCATCGGACGAACGAGTTGCCAACGAATGAGTAACGCTTCAATTCCACCGAGAAGGAGGAAGAAAATCCCTGAGAACAAATACAAAATACCGATCTTTTTGTGGTCAACCGTCGTAATCCAGTCCATAAGGCCATTGTATTTACGCGATTGCTGCAATGCAGTGGTCTGTGCCACGTGAAATCCCCCTTTTCCCGTTAGTCAATCTTCTGATCGTACAAGAAGTCAACGAGTGCGTCTAACTCTTCATCACTGATTTGGCCTTCCGTGAAGCCAGGCATGAGCGCGCCTTGTTTCAAGCTTTGCGGGTCACGAATCCATTGCTTCAACTCTTCCTCGTTGTTCTCGAGGTAGCCAGCCAACCATTCGCGATCCCCATAGTTCGTCAAACTCGGCGCAACTTTCCCACCACCGTGACAGCTCAAGCAGCTCTCGACGTATACGGCTTCGCCGACTGTGAGATTTTCGTTGTTCGCTGTGAGGCGTTCCGCATCTTCATCTTGCTTCGCTTTCATGTCCTCAAGCCATTGATCGTAATCCGCTTGATCGAGCGCGATGACTTTAAAGTCCATGAGTGCGTGTGACGGACCGCAAAGCTCGGCACACTTCCCGTAAAACGTACCTGGTTCGTTTGCATGGAGCCACATTTCGTTGTCGAGTCCAGGGTTCGTATCCGTTTTACCAGACAATGCCGGAACCCAGAACGAGTGAATGACATCTTTTGACGTCAAGTTGATGCCGACACGCTTGCCTGTCGGGATGACGAGTTCTTGACCAGTGACGACGCCCGCGTTCGGGTACTCGAATTCCCACCAATAAAGGTTCGCCGTGACGTTGATTTCTTCTTCTTTTTTCGCTTCTTTCGCTTTCGCGAGTTCGACGGTCGTCGTGATCGTCGGGACAGCGAGAATGATAAGCAAGATGATTGGAACGACTGTCCAAATCAATTCGAGTGTACTGCTTCCTTCTACCTGTTTCGGAATCGAATCATCTTTCCGACGGAATTTCATAAGGACGTACACGTAAATAACCGTAACGATGACGAGTACGAAGAGCATGATTGCCAAACTGATGAGAATGATTCGAAGCTGAATCTCAGCCCCTTCTCCCATCGGCCGCAATGCAGACAATCCCTCAACGCCACACCCTGATAACAGGAGTGCAAACATCATCATCGGGACGATGCCAAACAGAAGCTTCTTAAATGATTTCACAACAATCCCCACTTTCTCCCAAAATGATGTGCAAAAGTATCTATATAGTGAGTGCGATTAAAACTTGCCGTCACGATGAAGGCAATGCCGTCAACATGAGGGCGACAATCCACACGACTAAATAAATTAATGAATAAAAGAACATTTTATTGGCCCACTTGATTTCGTCATCGGCTTTAAACCCTTTCAAACCGAGATACAACCAGTACCCCCCGAGTACGGCCGCGATAATCACGTAGACTGTACCGTAGTGCATGAAGAGAAGCGATGCCGGAATGAGCGTTGCGATCCACCAAATGATTTGGCGTTTCGTAATGGCGAATCCGTTCACGACAGGTAGCATCGGGATGCCAGCTGCGCGATATTCCTCGACGCGACGCATCGCGAGCGCGAGGAAGTGCGGCGGTTGCCACAAGAACATGACGAGGAACATAAGCCACGCATCGATATGAAGCGCCGGGTCGATTGCTGCCCATCCGATAAGCGGTGGGACCGCTCCCGAAATGCTACCAACGACCGTGTTCAACGTGTGCGTCCGTTTCAGCCACATCGTATAGATGACGACATAAAAAAATGCCCCGATTAAACCGAATACTGCTGCCACATACGACACAATCAAAAGCATGAATGTCCCGACCGCAAGTTGCGTCAATCCGAGGAGTAAAATGCGTTCTCCTGAAATTTTTCCGGTGACACTCGGTCGATTGTCTGTACGTCCCATCAAGTAATCGATATCTCGGTCCACGAAGTTGTTTAGGTAACAACTCCCGGAGATGACGAGTGCGCTGCCTAACATGGTTAATAAGAGCTGTGGCCATACTTCAAATAAATAAAGCACAGGCGTGTCGCTCTGATATGTTGCTGCTACAAAGAAACCGGCAAACACTAACAATAAGTTAGCACGGACGATTCCCATTTTTGCGAGAGCAACATAGTCACGGAATGAGGCGGATTCTGTATATTCTACTTCTGCCATCATTCTTGGGTTGACTTTTGTCATACTGACCCCCCCACATAATCACGAAATCCTCGTATTCTTTTCACAAAAAAAACACAATATAAGCAAAGTACACCTAACTCATAACAAAGATACCATATTTTTAAAAAGAATACGTCGTTTATGCTTGTAAAATAGCGAGTTTTTTGTGACGAACGTGTGATAATTGTCACACCAAAAACCCATTACTAATACTAGAATAACGATTTTGATAGCGATTGCAAGCTTTTCCGTTTCGTTTTTTGGATCGAAACCCGTATAATAAGTATGGCGAAAAAAATAACAACTTACAAGGCGCAATTGTCGTGATTTTTCTCAAAAGCAGGTGGTAACGAATGCATAAAAAACTCGCACTCTTCTCTGGGTTTGTCACCCTCGGGATGATGCTCGTCCTCATCATGGGTGGAACCGTGACGAAGACGGACTCGGGTGACGGCTGCGGCACGGACTGGCCGCTCTGTCACGGAAAACTGATTCCGACGAACCCGAGCATCGAGACGATGATTGAATACAGTCACCGGGTCGTCTCCGGGATTGAAGGGCTTCTCATCATCGCCTTGACGATTTGGACGTTCGCGGTCGTGAAAAACCGCTTCGACGTCAAAGTGTTCGCGTTCCTCGCGTTCATCTTCATGTTGATTCAGTCGATCATCGGAGCCGGTGCCGTCATCTGGCAACAGTCGGATGCGATTCTCGCCCTCCATTTCGGCATCTCGCTCGTCTCGTTCGCATCCTTACTCATCTTGACGATTCTTTTATTTGAGGGTGAGCGGGTTCATAAGACCGTGTCTGAAAAATTAAAGATCCATCTGTACGGCTTGACGATTTACACGATGGTCGTCGTCTACACCGGCGCTTACGTCCGTCACCTCGGCGCCACGTACTCATGCGTCGGCTGGCCGATTTGCGCACAAGAAGTGTGGACGTTCGAATCCTGGGTCCAAATGGGCCACCGTGCCATGGCCGCGTTGCTCGTTTTCTATACGCTATACGTCCTGTACTTGGCACGCCGGGAGACGAACCGTCTCGTTGAACGTGGCATGTGGGCCTCGCTCTTCTTCATCATGCTGCAAGTCGGCACTGGCGCTTGGATCGTCCTCGGGGGGCACGCGACATACGTTCCACTCCTTCACGCTTTCTTGATCACATGCTATTTCGGGATTATCTCGTACTTGGCGTATCATGCGTACCGAGCCCAAGCACGTAACGACGCCTCGAAACAACAGATCAGTTAATACGAAAACGAACCAAGCCGCTTTCGCGACCTGGTTCGTATCTCGCCTTCCGACACGTCGGAAGGCCTTTTTTATTGCGCCTCTTTAAATCGTTCGAGCGCCCTTGCCCGTGCTTCTTTATGGTCGACGACCGGGTCGACGTACCCGTCCCGTTCGCTTGCATCAGGGAAATGAATCGCCTTCGCGTCGAGATGGTCCAGCTCAGGCACAAACTTCCGGATGAACGTCCCGTCTTTGTCGAACTTCTCCGACTGCGTCGTCGGGTTAAAGATGCGGAAGTACGGTACGGCGTCCGTTCCGACCGAGGCGGCCCATTGCCATCCGCCGATGTTCGAGGCGGCCTCATAGTCGATCAACTTCTGTTCAAAGTAGCGTTCACCTTTACGCCAATCGATGAGCAAATGTTTTGATAAGAACGAGGCGACAATCATCCGTAAACGGTTGTGCATCCAACCCGTCTCGTTCATTTGGCGCATCGCCGCATCGACGATCGGATAACCGGTCTCCCCTCGGCACCAGCGGTCGAACTGTTCGTCGTTGTCCTCCCAGTCGAGGTGTTTATACTTGTCGTTGAACGGCCGGTCTTTCAGCCCTGGGAATTGGACCATAATCATGTAGTAGAACTCGCGCCACAACAGTTCGTCGTAATACGTGTCACGTCCTTTCGACTTCGGTGCCGACAAGACGGCGTCGGCGACGGTCCGAATCGATAAGACGCCGGTCCGTAAATACGGGGACAGACGGCTCGTCCCGGCGATGGACGGAACGTCACGGTCCTCGTCATACTGGTTGATCCGTTCGTTCACGAAGTCGGTCAACCGGCGTTTCGCAGCCGTTTCCCCGAGCGCTTTCCATTCCCGCTCGCACCGGTCGAACTGTTTCTTCAGTTCAGGCGGTACCTCGTTTTTTGACGTCACAAGTCGTTTCAAACGGTCACGACTCACTTCATACGGTTTTGGCGGCACCTCTTCATAGGCCGCCTTTTTGAACGGAGTGTACACTTTATAGGGATCACCGTCTTTTTTCGTGAAGGCGTTCGGTGCGAACAAGTGTCGATCGAGCAACCGGACGACGAGCACCTCATCCCCGAGTAACTTGATGACGTTGTCGTCCCGTTGTTTGAACGGCTCGACATACTCCGCATTGAAGTAAAGCGCCCCCACCGCTCCGAGTTGGTCGACAAAATCATCTTCCGTCTCAGCCACGATTACGTGAAGGCCGAGGCCGTGTTCGTCGAGGTCATCCATGAAATGGCGCATCGTTGAGAAGTAATAATCGTGTCGCGTGTCGAACGGGTCGCAATATTTCGGGTTCAGCCAAAACACGAACGCTACCTCGTCCCCTTCTTCCGCGTCTTTCAAAGCGCGATGCAGCATATGGTTGTCATGCAACCGAAAATCGGACCGGAACCAACAAACTCGTCTCATCTTTCCCTCTCCCATCTAAAAAAGAAGCATAGCCATGCTATGCTTCTTCCCATTATACGAACTCGATTAACAAGTCGTCACTTTGTATTGTGTCGCCTTCCTTGATGTGGATGGCTTTAATCTCTCCGTCCTGGGCGGCTTGGACGGTCGTTTCCATCTTCATCGCTTCCGTGACGAGCAGCTGCTCGCCCCGGTGGACGCGACTTCCTGGCTCGACGAGCACTTTCAACACCGAGCCTGGCATCGAGGCCCCGACTTGTTTCGGGTTCGAGCGGTCGACTTTCGGACGGCTCGTCGTCGCCGATTTTACGTTCACGTCTTTAATCTCGATTTCACGCGGTACCCCGTTCATCTCGTACGAGACGAGACGGATGCCATCCTCGTTCGGCGCACTCACCTGGACGAGCTTGATGATGAGCGTTTTCCCTGTCTCAATCTCGACTTGAATCGTCTCACCGACGTTCAATCCGTAGAAGAACGTTAACGTGTCGAGCACCGAGACGTCACCGTACGTGTTCGTATGTTTGACGTAGTCGTCATACACTTTCGGATAAAGCGCATGGGCGAGCAACTCGAAGTCTGTGACCGGACGTTCGAACTTCTCGAACAGCTCCGTCCGCGCCGCTTCGAAATTATACGGTTCAATCAACTTGCCAGGACGAACCTCGAGCGGGTTCTCCCCTTTCAAGATCGCTTGTTGCACATCGGTCGGGAAACCACCCGGAGGCGTCCCGAGCTCGCCACGCATCATCTCGACGACCGAATCCGGGAAGTCGAGTTGGTGGCCACGGTCAATCACATCTTGTTCATTCAAGTCGTGTTGGACCATGAAGAGCGCCATATCGCCGACGACTTTCGACGACGGGGTCACTTTGACGATATCTCCGAACAACATGTTCACCCGAGCGTACATCGCCTTCACCTCGCCCCAGCGGTCGCCGAGACCGACGGCTTTCGCCTGCTGTTGCAAGTTCGAGTACTGGCCGCCCGGCATCTCGTGCTCATACACGGATGGATGCGGCGCGCGCATATCGCTCTCGAACGGCTCGTAGTTGTGGCGCACGTCTTGCCAGTAGTCGCTGATGACCTCGTAATGTTTCACATCGACTTTCGGCTGGCGTTCGTGATGGTCGAGCGCATAGATCAAACTGCCACCTGAAGGTTGCGACGTCATCCCTGACATCGAGCTAGCGGCGACGTCGACGATATCGACACCTGCATCCGTCGCCCGCGCGTACGTGAAGATCCCGTTGCCGGAAGCATCGTGCGTGTGCAAGTGGATTGGTAAATCGACGGCGTCTTTCAATGCCGAGACGAGCGCGTACGCGGACTCCGGCTTCAAGAGACCCGCCATATCTTTAATCGCCAAGATGTGGGCGCCGCTCGCTTCGAGTTGCTTCGCAAGGTCGACGTAATACGGCAAGTGATACTTCGGACGGTTGCCGTCGTACAAGTCACCCGTATAACAGATGGCCGCCTCGGCGACTTTCCCAGTCGGAAGCGTCGCATCGATGGCGAGTTGAATCGATTCGATATTGTTCAAGCTGTCGAAGATCCGGAAGACGTCGACACCGGCATACGCCGCCTCGTGCACGAACTTCTCGATGACGTTGTCGGCATAGTTTTTATAGCCGACGGCGTTCGCCCCACGTAAGAGCATTTGAATCAAGACGTTCGGCATCCGTTCACGCAGGCGCATGAGTCGGACCCATGGGTCTTCTGACAAGAAACGGTACGCCACATCGAACGTCGCCCCGCCCCACGCCTCGACCGAGAACAGTTCCGGCATGAGCTTGCTCGTCGGCTCCGCGATATTTAAGATGTCTTGCGTGCGCATCCGGGTCGCGAGGAGCGACTGATGGGCGTCGCGCATCGTCGTATCGGTCAATAACAGCTCAGGCTGACGTTTGACCCAATCGGCGAGACCGGTCGGACCGAGCTCCGTCAAGATTTGTTTCGAGCCCGGCTTCGCCTCGGCCGGAAGGTCGTGCGGAATCCGGACCGAGCGACTGATTGGTTTGTCTTTCAATCCGACGCCCGGGAATCCGTTCACCGTGACGTCGCCGATATAGTTGAGTAACTTCGTTCCACGGTCTTTCCGTTTCGGGAAGACGAACAGTTCCGGCGTTTCATCGATGAACGACGTGTTATAGTCACCGCTAATAAAGTTCTGGTGCTTCATCACGTTAATCAAGAACGGGATGTTCGTCTTGATGCCGCGAATCCGGAACTCGTTCAAGTTACGGACCATCTTCGAAGCAGCTTGTTCGAACGTCATCCCATGCGTCGACAACTTGACGAGGAGCGAGTCATAATATGGTGAGATTTCAGCCCCGACATAAGCGTTCCCGCCGTCAAGGCGAACCCCGAAACCGCCCGGTGAACGATACGCCATGATCTTCCCGGTGTCCGGCATGAAACTGTTGGCCGGGTCTTCTGACGTGACGCGCGATTGAATCGCGAAACCGAGCAACTTGATATCTTCTTGCTTCGGCATGTGAATCATTTCACCGTGGAGCGACTCGCCTTGCGCGATCATGAGTTGCGTCTGGACGATATCGAATCCGGTCACCATCTCGGTGATTGTATGCTCGACTTGGATGCGCGGGTTGACCTCGATGAAGTAGAACGACTCGTCTTCTGTGACGAGGAACTCGACCGTCCCGGCGTTCACGTAGCCGACATGGCGCATCAGCTGGACGGCCGCGTCGCAAATCGCTTGGCGCGACTCCTCCGAGAGCGTCACACACGGTGCGACTTCGACAACTTTTTGGTGACGGCGCTGGACCGAGCAGTCGCGTTCGAACAAGTGGATGATGTTACCGTGGTCATCACCGAGGATTTGGACCTCGATATGTTTTGGTCGTTCGACCAGTTTCTCTATGTACACTTCGTCCGAACCGAACGCTTGCTTCGCTTCTGACTTGGCACGTTCAATCAAATCTTTCATCTCGGCTTCTGAACGGATGACACGCATCCCCCGTCCGCCTCCGCCCATCGCGGCTTTGACCATGAGCGGGAAGCCGTGTTCGTTTGAGAACGCCAAGGCGTCTTCATATGATGTGAGCGGCCCATCTGAACCCGGAATGACCGGAAGCCCGGCCGCAATCGCATTTTGACGGGCGCGCACTTTGTCGCCGAACGCATGCAAATGCGCTTCGTTCGGTCCGACAAAGATGATCCCTTCTTCGCGGCAACGACGTGCGAGTTCAATGTTCTCCGACAAGAAGCCGTAGCCTGGGTGAATCGCGTCAGCCCCCGACTGTTTCGCGATTCGAATCACGTCCTCGATATCGAGGTACGCATCGATCGGCTTTTTATCCAGACCGACCAAGTACGCTTCGTCCGCTTTAAAACGGTGTAACGACCCGCTGTCTTCTTGTGAATAGATGGCGACAGTGCGCATCCCTAACTCTGTGGCGGCACGAAATACGCGAATGGCGATTTCCCCACGGTTGGCTACTAGTAATTTGCTAATTGGTTTCAAATGAATTCCCCCCATTAAAGTAGTCCTTTCAGTCTTACCTTACTACATGCAACGACGAGCTTTGAACGTTTTCTGCTGACTTTTCTCGAATCTCAGCCCGTCTCGTCGCTTCGCGATGCCGGTTTCGCATCGAGATGCTACTCAATACGCCGAGGATGCCCATCGTCATGATGAGTGACGTCCCCCCGTAACTGACGAGCGGAAGTGTGACCCCGGTACCCGGGAACCAGCCGGACATCGCCCCGATATTGATGGCCGTTTGAACCATCAACTGGGCCGCAATCCCGAACGAGACGAACATGGCGAAATGGTTGTCCGAATGGTTGGCGATGTTGATGGCCCGGAACGCGATGAAAAAGAGTAGCGTCAAGACGGCGACCACGCCGACAAAACCGAGCTCTTCCGCGATGATGGACATAATATAGTCCGTCTCCGGCTCCGGCAAGTACCCGTACTTCTGATAACTGTTGCCGAGCCCGACGCCCGTCAAGCCCCCATGGACGATGGAGATGATCGACATGAGCAACTGATGTCCGTAACCTTCCGGGTCCATGAACGGATTGAACACGACGTCGACGCGACTCACTTGGTTATCGGTGAAGACGAACGTATACATCGCATAGACGAAGCCGATCCCCGCCAAGATTGCCGGGACGATAATCCGAAGCGGTGAACCGACAGCGAGCCACATCATGAACATGATGGCCCCGAGGACGAACAGCCCCCCATGGTCCGGCTGACCATTGATGGCGATGGCGTACGGTAGGAAAAAGTAAATGATCGGAATCAAGAAAAATGCGCCGATTTGAGCACGCCACCCTTTTTTGACGATGGCGGCCCGTCCGATTCGGCCCGGGAGACCTTTGAGGTCATCGTTCCACAGGCGGTGATAATAGTTCGCCAAGAGCAAGATGAGCGCGAACTTGGCGATCTCGACCGGCTGCATCGTGAAGCCGCCGACGACGAGCCACGCCCGAGCCCCGTTTAGTGGCGGCATCGCCCATGTGACGAACAACAGGATGACCGTTAACGCATACAGCCCATACAGGATATGTGGTTTCCGAAAGTTCTCATAGCGGAATAGCGTCGCCACCAAATAGACGACGATCCCGATTCCGGCGTAGACGAGTTGTCGGTAAAACAGACCACTATTCGCATAATCCCCGCGGTTCCACACACTGGCACTGTAAATCATGACCGAGCTGATGCCAACGAGCATGAGCACGGCGATAAACAACGTAAAATCAAAATACTGAAATCTCGTTTTCATCTGTTCACTTCCTTATGTACAGCAATCCGATTGACCATTATAAAAAAATACTCAAACAGCGCCGCTTGCACAGTTTGAGTATAAGGTTCATAGTTCTGAAGCTTCCGCGAGCGCGGATAACTTTTGTTCCAATGAATCGAGCAGTCCTTTACCTTCAATGTCTGAAATGAGTCCAAGACGGACCGCGAAATCAATTTGGCGTGATAGACCGAACATATGTGTATCAAGCACCTCTTCATAAAGCGGGCACTTCGGCATTTTTAGGTTTTCTAACTGCACTTCAATCAAACAACGGATTTTCTCCGCATCGGCTTCAAGTAATTGAAGCGCTTGCTCCCGTTGGACTGCAGCCAAATTTGTCGCCACTACGACCCCTCCTCCGTACAATGACAGACTGTTTGTCATAACTCAACTGTACATTATATTTCATCATAATTCAATGAACAGTCGTGATTCAAAGCGAGTTTCTGTCTTGTTCCCAAATTGATGCCAAACCTTGTATAATGAACAGTGTATCGTGAATAAAGGGGGACTACCAATGATTTTTCCGTTGGACGGGGCCGTGCGTCACGCGTTGACGATCGACCCGACCGTTTGGATTTTTGACGAACGCAAGCGAAATGTCGAAGCACTTGATTCTGAACTCGAAAGCGATCAGGACGCCTACTATGCCAAAATGGGGAAGGCATGGGACGAGGGACTGACCCAAGGCGCTCGGATTGACCACAACAAGCCGATGTCACGCGCCGATAAAGATGCTGCGCTCCGCGATTCGTTCGCCATGCCGTTCGCTCCGTTTTTGCAAAACGCCGAACCGCTCACGACGGCGACCCACGTCAGCTTTTACGGGGAGACGACGTTGACGCTTTCGCTCGCAGAAGCGCGCACCGTCTATCTTCAATTCTCAAAGGACGGCAAAGTGCTCACAGACGGGCCTGTATATGTGCTCTATGACAATCAGTGCATTCGCTCGGTCGACCATATCGTCGTCCGGAGCAATGGATGAGGAGGCTTCGGCCTTCTCTTTTTTTTAGACTTTTTACTTCATAAAGTGTAAGATATACCGTATGTAGAATATGATGGAAAGGAAGTGACGCTCACGGTGCCACTGTGGAAAAAGAATCTACTCATCGTTTGGCTCGGGAGTTTCTTGACGGCCGCTTCGATGAGTCTCGTGTTGCCGTTCCTGCCGCTCTTCATTGAAGAGCTGGGTGTGCACGACCCGGACGACGTCGTCACGTGGTCGGCCATCGCGTTCGGTGCCACGTTCCTCGTCGCCGCAATCGTCTCCCCGCTGTGGGGACGGCTCGCCGACCAAAAAGGGCGCAAGTTGATGCTCATCCGGGCAAGCCTCGGGATGGCAACGGTCATGACGCTCATCAGCTTCGTCCAAGACGTCTATCAGCTCGTCGGGCTTCGGCTCTTGATGGGTGCCGTCTCCGGGTTCATCTCGGCCGGCATCACGCTTGTCGCTTCACAAACACCAAAAGAGAAAAGTGGCTGGGCGCTCGGTACGTTGTCGACCGGCGGCATCACCGGTGGTCTCCTCGGTCCGTTGATTGGCGGACTGCTCGCTGACTGGGTTGGGCTTCGATCCGTTTTTCTCTTTACCGGAAGCGCGCTCTTCTTGACGTTCCTCATTACGCTCGTCTTCGTCAAAGAAGACTTCGTGCCCGTGGCGGGCGAAAAACTCGATTCGACGAAATCGATTATCCGCTCCGTGCGTCACCCGCAATTGATTCTCAGCTTGTTTCTCACGACGTTCTTAATCACGTTCTCGACACAATCGATCGGTCCGTTGTTGACGCTATACGTCCGCGAGTTGAACCCATACACGACGTCGCTCGCATTTCTTGCTGGAATCGTCGCCTCGGCCCCGGGAGTCGCCGCCCTGATTTCGGCGCCGCGGCTCGGCCAATGGTCGGACCGATTCGGCGCGGAACGCATCTTGTTTTGGGCGCTCATCGTCTATAGCGCGCTCCTCATCCCACAGGCGTTCGTCACATCGACAACACAGCTCGTCTTCTTGCGCTTCGGTCTCGGGTTCGCGGCAGCGGCGCTCCTGCCGTCCGTACAGTCGTTGCTGCGGCAACATACGCCGAGCTTCGCCACAGGTCGAATCTTCTCATACAATCAGTCCGCCCAGTTTATGGGGAACTTGCTCGGTCCGTTGTTCGGATCTCAAATCGTCGTCCATTTTGGATTTTCGGCTTTGTTCGTCGTCACCGGGCTCATCATGTTGATGAACGCATTATTAGAGAAATCAAACGTTCGTTCACTTGTTGCAAAGCCAAAATAAAACGCCGAACGTTAACTCGGCGCAGGATGTTGACGAACCAAGTCGCCCCTTGCGATTTGATTCGTCTTTTTTGTGTTCAACGAGTTCAATCTACTCACCCCGACACGGAATGGATGACGTACGATGTCGACGTTCGTTTCGGCTATCATGGCGACAGAAATAGAAAAACGGCCGTCAGATGGCGACCGTTTGCGTTGCTCGTCCGACGGCGCCCCGACTCCTGCAGGAGAGCAATCCGACGGAGACCCAGCAGCGACGCTAGTCGCGATGCGGCTCCGGGATTGCCTGCGGAAAGCGTGGACGCCGGAAGGACGAGCGATTCGATTGATGTTAGTCAACAAGCTGAAAACGCCGAGCGCGCGCTCGGCGTTTTTTGTTATAGCAAGTCGGCGGCCAACCGGGCGAGCGACGAACGCTCCCCTTTGACGAGTTGGACGTGACCGAACACGTTTTGTCCTTTGAATCGTTCGACCGCATACGTCAACCCGTTCGAATACTCATCCAAGTACGGATGGTCGATTTGATACGGATCGCCGACGAGGACGATTTTCGAGTTTTCGCCGACACGGGTTAAAATCGTCTTAATCTCATGCTTCGTCAAGTTCTGCGCCTCATCGATGATGATGAACTGGTCCGGCATGCTGCGTCCGCGAATATACGTGAGCGCCTCGAGTTGAATCGATTTGATGCCGGCCAAGATATTGCCGAGTTCGTCTTTTGAATTGGCGTTGAATAAAAATTCCAAGTTATCATAAATCGGTTGCATCCACGGACGGAGTTTCTCTTCCATCTCGCCCGGTAGATACCCGATATCGTTCCCCATCGGGACGACCGGCCGCGCGACGACGAGCTTGTTGAAGCGATGTTCGTCCTCGACGAGGGAGAGGCCCGCCGCGAGCGCGAGCAACGTCTTCCCGGTCCCGGCTTTACCGAGCAGCGTGACGAACGGGATGTCATCACGGAGCAGTAAATCGAGTGCCATCCGTTGTTGGACGTTACGCGGGTGGATGCCCCAAACATGGTCGGCATCGAGCGATAAAGGCCGGATGATCGGTTGCAACGCGTCGACGACGGCGAGAACGCTCGCTTTCGAGACGTTGCTTTTCAAGACGACGAACGAGTTCGGATACAGCTGATTTTTCGAAATGGCCGACACAGGCAATTGACGCACTTTATAGAATTCGTCGATGAGCGTTTGGTCGACCTCAAATTCGCGGTACCCGGCATACAGGTTCGTCGTATCGACGATATGGTCCGTCAAATAGTCCTCGGCTTCGATGCCGATGGCGTCCGCTTTGACACGGACGAGTATATCTTTCGACACGACCACGACTTTTCGGTTCGGGTCGTGCTCGTATTGTTTCATAAGTCCTAATGCGACGGTCAAGATCCGGTTGTCATTCGTCATGACGTCGAACGGAAAATCGACCGAATGTTCATGGCCGATCTCGACGAACAACCGGCCTCCGTTTTCGAGCGGCACCCCGTCGTGCAGTTTCGCGGTCGTCCGAAGTTGGTCGAGGACACGCGCCGTCTCTCGGGCGTTGCGACCGACCTCATCCATGTTTCGCTTCTTCCCATCGAGTTCCTCTAAGACGATCGCCGGGATGACGACATCGTGCTCATCAAATTGAAATAAAGAGAGTGGATCGTGTAAGAGTACGTTCGTATCGAGCACATATGTTTTTTTCATAGACTTTGCCGCCCCTCGCAAATTGTTGGTGATCAGGAGTTCAAGCTTTCCTTGACTTCACGGTCCAACTTTTCTGCTGCTTCCACATCGTACGTCTTGATGATTTCCGGTTGCCCGAACATGGCGCCGTAAAACGAGATGTTTCGAACTTCCTCGATCCGCCCTTCGAAAAAGCGAAGGTGTAGCGCCGGAACGATACTAGGTTCAAACTCCGCGACCGGAGATAACGTCGCGTTGTACGCCGAGCCGTCTTCGATAAAGACGAGGCTCGCTGTTCTCTCTTGCTGTAATAGCGTGATTAAATGTGAGTTTTTCGTCAGGGCGAACCGAATCGTCTGTCGCGTCGGGGCTTGCACCCAACTGATGGCATGTGTCGTCGGCCATCGCTTCGCTTCGTCGAACGCGACTAATATCGATAACGGCATGTCGTTCAACGCACCCTGTTGCGCGTCAGACAGCTCAAACATCGCTTTACTTGCCATACACTCCCCTCCTCCACGGGTATATGAATTGCTTTCGCCCTTACCTCATTCATTCCCTGCTTTTCTATTGTGAAATCATGCTATAATCGAGAAAGAGGAAGGTGAGACCATGCGCGTAAAGTGCTCTCTTTGTGATAAAGTCGAAACGATTGACTCGTGGTCGTTTGAAGCGAAACGGCTTCGCAACAAACCCGCCAAAACGTATATGTGCCAAACGTGCCAAGAACGTATTTCCGAACGAACGGCAGAGCGGAATGCGACCGGTCACTTCAACTTATATCCGTCGTTCCGCCAAAAGCGGAGATGGTAATCAAAAATGACGCCCCGCATAGTGCGGGACGTCATTTTTTTAGTGGGATTCGATCCCTTGGCGGCGGTTCCACCAAAGGCGTCCTCGATAAATCGCCAAGACGATCGCCATGACGAGAAGCACTTCGGGAATCGGCCACGTGAAGAAGACGAGCGCCATCGTTCCGGCACCGAGTGACAAGAGAATGTAGACGACGAGTGATTTCCACCACGTCAACTGTTTGGCAAAACCTAGTTTGAACACGAGAATCGTAAGTAAGATGACCGTGATAATCAACGCGTTAAACCCGACCGAAAAGTCGTTCGCGTCACTGCCGACGCCGAGGAGCGAGGCAATCCACGGCACATCGATTTGTGTGATGTCCATCGTTTGAGAAGCTTTCAAGCTGATAATCCCCCTTTACTTCATACACATCCATTCTACACTATCCAAAACAAAAGGGAACGCCGAGGCGCTCCCATTTCATTATTCTTTACCAAGTTTACGACGCTTGTCAGCTTTCTCGCGTTCGTTCTTGTTCAAGACTTTCTTACGGAGACGAATTGACTCCGGCGTGATTTCGCAGTACTCGTCGTCGTTCAAGAATGTGAGCGACTCTTCGAGTGAGAAGACGCGTGGACGCTTCAAGACTTGTGTCGAGTCTTTTGATGACGCACGCATGTTCGTTAACTGCTTCCCTTTGACGGCGTTGATGGCGAGGTCGACGTCACGGTTACATTCACCGATGATCATTCCCTCGTACACATCCGTACCTGGCTCGATGAAGATCGTTCCACGGTCTTCAAGCGCACCGATTGAGTAAGCCGTCGACTTACCAGGTTCGATACAAACCATGACACCGCTACGGCGGCCGCCGATGTCAGCAGAGATGAACGGACGGTATTCTTCGAACGTGTGGTTCAAGATTCCGTATCCGCGTGTCGCTGACAAGAACTCGTTACGGTATCCGATGAGCCCACGTGAAGGAACGATGAATTCCATACGCGTCTGACCGTTGTCGTTCGTGTTCATGTTCGCAAGTTCACCTTTACGGAGACCGATCGACTCCATGACTGAACCTGTGTACTCTTCTGGCACGTCGATGATGACGCGCTCGAACGGCTCGATTTTCGTACCATCTTCGTCCTCACGGATGATAACTTGTGGCTTCGAAACTTGAAGCTCATACCCTTCACGACGCATGTTCTCGATCAAGATCCCGAGGTGAAGTTCACCACGGCCTGAAACGATCCATTGGTCAGGTGAGTCTGTGTTTTCGACACGGAGCGAAACGTCCGTCTCGAGTTGTTTCATCAAACGCTCTTCGATTTTACGTGCTGTCACGAAATCGCCTTCGCGTCCTGCGAACGGTGAGTTGTTTGTCATGAAGCGCATTTGAAGCGTCGGCTCATCAATGCGGAGGAGCGGAAGCGGCTCTTCTTTTCCGACCGGTGTGACCGTCTCCCCGACGTTGATGTCTTCCATCCCGGCGATGGCAATCAAGTCACCGGCTTTCGCTTCGTCGATTTCAACGCGCTTGAGGCCGAAGTAACCGAACAATTTCGTTACACGAAGTTGCTTGATTGAACCGTCTGTTTTGCAAAGTGACACAGACTCGCCGACTTTGATTTTTCCACGGAAGACGCGACCGACACCGATCCGGCCGAGGTAGTTGTCGTAGTCGAGCATCGTGACTTGGAACTGAAGCGGCTCATCCGAGTTGTCGATTGGCGCTGGCGTGTTCTCAAGGATTGTGTCGAGCACGTACGTGATCGTATCTTCTTGCTTCTCTGGATCAGGATCGAACGAACTTGAACCGCTGACTGCAGACGTATAGACGACAGGGAATTCAAGTTGATCTTCATCTGCTCCAAGGTCAATCAACAAGTCGACAACTTCATCGACGACGTCGAGTGGACGTACCATCGGCTTGTCAATCTTGTTGACGACGACGATTGGACGGAGACCTTGGTCGAGTGCTTTCTTCAATACGAAACGCGTTTGCGGCATGCAGCCTTCACGCGCGTCGACGACGAGGATAACGCCGTCAACCATACGCATGATTCGCTCAACTTCTCCACCGAAATCGGCGTGACCTGGCGTATCTACGATGTTGATGCGTGTGTCTTTATAATCGATTGCCGTGTTTTTCGCGAGAATCGTGATTCCGCGCTCACGTTCGATATCGTTCGAGTCCATGGCGCGCTCAGCGACCATTTCATTTGTCCGGAATGTCCCAGACTGTTTCAACAATTCATCGACTAGCGTTGTTTTACCGTGGTCAACGTGGGCGATGATGGCTACGTTCCGAAGGTTTGTTCTTACGTTCATGTAGTTAGTCCTCTCTTATTTAAAAAAGTTTCATCTTTTATTCAACTTTAAGAGTATAGCACACGTCCCACTACCTTTGTCGAGCGTTATCGACTGTTACCGTTTCCATTTATCATCTTTTTTGCATACAATAGAGGAGATTAGACAATAAGGGGGAATCTCCATGCAAAAGCTGTTCGTGCTCATCGCCATCGCCGTCGTTGCCGGGTTTGTCGGTATCGGGGTCGGCGTCGCCGAAAGAAGTGCCGCCATCATCATCGGTAGCCTCGCGTTAAGCGCGGTCGCCACGTATTTCGGAATCAACTTACGCCGTCGCATCCTCTCGAACCAACAATCATGACAAAAGCCCGGGCACAGTCGATGCCCGGGCTTTTCCAATTTATAAATCTCGCGTCAAACAGATTCGGTCGAGAAGTGGGAGACCGTCCTCTTCAATCGCCGCGTACCCATGGTTCGGGAAGTAATCGCGTTCGACCGATTCGAAACGAAAACCGGCTTGTTGATAGAAACGGAGCTGGACGACACTCGAGTTGCCCGTGCAGACGAGCATCCGCTTTGCACCGCTCCCCTTCGATCGCCGAATCGCGTCTTGGAGCAATCGTTGGCCAATCGTCTGATTTTGGCGTTCCGGCTTGACGGCGATGTTGACGAGCTCAATCAACTCGTCGCTGCGCCGAACGAGCATGTATGCCCCGACGAGTTCGCCTCCGAGCATCGCGACATACGTCTCCCCCGCTTTGAACTGTTCTTGAATCATCGCTTCCTGCGGGTTTGCCAAAAGCAGTAACGTCTCGACATCTTTGTAAGACGCCTGTGGCTGAATCTCTAAGTCAGGCCGTACTTCCGGCGTCGCGCCTTTGGCGATGACGTAATGCTTGACGACATCGTTGACGAACGTCTCGCTTCCGGCGAGGACCGACGTCTTGCCATCGTAACGAATCGGCTCCCCATATAAGGAAGCGACCCGTCCACCTACTTCTTCGACAAGCAACTTACCGGCCGCATAATCCCAGGGCATGTTGCGCATTGTGATATAGCCGTCGACGCGACCTGCCGCAAGCCACGCCAGTTCGAGCGAGGCGGCACCGTGCGCACGTGTCCCGACCGAATCTTTGACGATCGGCGCCAACACTTCCGGTGCGATTTGTCGGTTCGGCGTCACCCACGTCGCGTTCATGCTGAGGAATGCATCTCTTACGTAATGCTCTCTGATGGCAGGCAAGATCCTACCGTTTAACGTCGCCCCCTGATTTCGACGCGCGACGAACAGTTCGTCCGCCATCACATCGTAGACGAACCCATATTCGACGACCTCGTCAATCATGATAGCGACCGAGATGGCGAACATCCGCTTTTGATGGATAAAGTTCAGCGTGCCGTCAATCGGGTCGACGAACCAAACCGTCCCCGTCAAGTCGGCCGGTCCGGTTGAGATGCCCTCTTCGCCTACAATATGATGGTTCGGATAGGCGTCTTGGATCCGGTCGACAATCAGCTGTTCGACGGCCCGGTCGATCTCCGTTACCAAGTCGCCTTTCCCGGTCTTTCGCTCAATCTCGTACCGCTCGTCAATCTGTTGCCGAATATATTCCCCCGCTTGCTTGATTAAGTCGATTGCAAACCATTCCAACATGTATATCACCTCTATCTGCATTGTACCAAACAAAAACCAGTATTCGCATGGAATACTGGTTGAATGGGTGGTTGTGGGTCAGGCTTCGAGACGCAAAAGTTCTTGGCGGTATTTCTCTAACCGATGCTTGCTAGCCTGGACAGTGGCATCATCTTGTGACGCCATTGCATCGAAGAGCGTTGCCAATTCATAATCAATCTCTAAGCGCAGCACCGGAATCCGTTTTTCTGCGTCTTTTCTTTTGAATGCCTCGATCACTTGTTTCATGAGATGCCACACTCCTTTAGTTGGGCTACAAGTTACGGTTTAGTGAGTTGAATTGAGTATATCAGATGAGATTCAAAAAAGAAAGAGAATTGTCTGACTATTTTGAATTTTTTATCTTAGAGAGTATATTCCCACTTCAACCGGTCCTAAACCTGATTTAACTGTTAGTGATATGTACCCTATTTCTGCAGGAATTAACAAAAAAAGCATGAGAAAACGGTTGCGTCTCCTCACACTTTCTACACTCACACTTTTAAAATCTTTGTATTTGATTTTAATGCCGCTTGGACCGTACGATAGGTGGAGTATCCGGTCTGTTCATCGTGGACGGCACTCAATTGTTTTTCCTCGGACTTCGACGTCACGATTCGTTTGAACGTCCGATACGCGTCTAAAAATGCCTCCCGTTCGACGCCACCTTCGTTCGCGAGTGCGACTTGGTTATAGAACTCGACGACGTCGATTAACTCCTCGGTCGTCCAGTCCGGATTGATTGGATAGTTGATTTGCATATTGTTCACCTCGTCACTCATTGTATCAACAAAAAAAACTATTGCAAGTTGGGTTGGAAATCTCTATAGTTTTTTTGTTGCATCATTTTTATCACTAGTTCCTAAACGTCAATTGGGGAAAGACATATAGTTTGATTTTATTGACCGACCTCACCTACAAACTGATTCCAAGGAGGGCTCACTATTGAAATTGAAAGCTGCCACACAGCTCGAGACACCGCTTTTTGACACGTTGCTCAAACACGTCGACACGAATCCAATCGCATTCCACATTCCTGGCCATAAAGGCGGAAAAGGAATGGATCCTGCGTTTCGCGACTTCATCGGCGAGAACGCACTCAAAATCGATTTAATCAACATCGCACCGCTCGATGACTTGCATCACCCGAAAGCAGCTATCGCTGAAGCGGAACGACTTGCCGCCGACGCGTTCCGTGCTGACGAGACATTCTTCTCGGTGCAAGGGACGTCAAGCGCCATCATGGCGATGATCATGGGTGTCGTCGGACCGAACGAAAAGATTATCGTCCCGCGCAACGTGCATAAGTCTGTCATGTCGGCGCTCGTTTTGACAGGAGCCCACCCGGTCTTCATCCATCCGGAGTTTGACGAGACGTACGGCATCGCCCACGGCATCACGGCGAGCGCTGTCGAACGTGCGCTCGAGTTGCACCCGGACACGAAAGCCGTCCTCGTCATCAACCCGACATACTTCGGGGTAGCCGGTGACTTAGAGCGCATCGTCGCGGTCGCGCACGCTCAGGACGTGCCTGTCCTCGTCGATGAGGCGCACGGCGTCCACTTGCCGTTTCATGACGAATTGCCGCTCTCGGCCATGCAAGCTGGGGCTGACGTCGCGGCGACGAGCGTGCATAAGCTCGGAGGTTCGATGACGGGAAGCTCAATTTTGAACGTCCGTCGGGGCCTCGTCTCACCTGAGCGAATTCACGCGATGTTGTCGATGATCACGACGACATCGACGTCTTATTTGTTGCTCGCCTCGCTCGACGCGGCCCGGCGACAACTCGCGACGAAAGGTGAGGCGATGAACAACCGTGCCCTCTCGCTCGCTCGTACAGCGCGTTCGGCCATCAATAACATGCCGCACCTATCCGTATACGGCCACGCCGAACTGCATTCTGAGTCGACGTACGCCCTTGACGAGACGAAAGTGCTCGTCTCGGTCAGAGAGCTCGGAATTACCGGCTTCGAGATTGAGAAGTATTTACGTGAGAAGCATCAGATTGAAGTCGAGATGTCCGATTTATTGAACGTCCTCTTCATCGTGACGAGCGCGGACGACGAATCGACGATCCAAGCATTGATTGACGCGATGCGCGACGTCGTTTCGGTGTATAACACGTCTGACAACGATTCGTTGTCCATCATGCTCCCGGAGATTCCACCGCTCGCGCTCAGCCCGCGTGACGCGTTCTACGAAGAGACGGAGACGATTCCGCTCGAGAACGCCGTCGGGCGCATCTCGGCCGAGTTTATCATGGTCTACCCGCCAGGAATCCCAATCATCATCCCGGGCGAGCTCATCACCGCATCGACGCTCGAGTATATCATGGCGAACATCGAGGCAGGCCTTCCGGTCCAAGGACTCGAGGACGAGTCGCTCCAAATGATTAAAGTGATTCAACAGACGAAAGCCATCCGTTAACACGAAAGCGCACCGGTCGATTGACCGGTGCGCTTTGTTGTCATCAAAAGAAAAGGTGGCTTATGATGATCGAATTGCTTCCCCTTCACCCATTATAAGAAAACGCTTACATTTTTTCAAGAGAAGATTCTTCCGAGTCTATTTCTTTTTCTTCTAAACATAACCGCAAAAACTCAGCGACATGATCCGTGTCTCGTAATGCAATCCCGAGCATCGGGTACAGCTGTCTCGGCTCTTCTAATGCATGTTGATCGAGAAGCGCGGACTGGCCGGTCTGCATGCAGACGACGAGTACCTTGCCCATGAATTGATGCGTATAGACGAAACCGAAATC
This sequence comes from Exiguobacterium sp. s150, assembly GCF_018618435.1. Taxonomy (NCBI): domain Bacteria; kingdom Bacillati; phylum Bacillota; class Bacilli; order Caryophanales; genus Exiguobacterium; species Exiguobacterium sp. s150. The sequence goes on from NZ_JACSMC010000001.1 coordinate 284,483, forward strand.
GTAGCGGGCCCTCTCCGTCTCGATGCCCGTGAAACGGACACGGCTCGTCTCAGAGACCGTATATAAGAGTTCTTCATCGAACGCCATCATGGAGTCCCTCCTTTCTAACATCTCTATATATTTTTCCTTTATACTTGATGTATGAAACCTAAAAGGAGGTGGCGCGATGCAGATTAAAAAGGCGACGTCACGTGACGTACACACCCTAGTCCGTTTGATGCATCAGCTTTGGCCGGATGCGCCAGTCGCCGAGCTGTCGGCCGAAGTCCGACTTGGCCTTCGTTCCGACAAGATGCATTACTTCCTCGCCATCACGGAGGAGCCGATCGGATTTTGCCAACTGAGCTTTCGATATGACTATGTCCCTGGGGCCACGGAAGAACCGACGGCATTCATCGAAGGGATTTACGTCATCGGTCCGGAACGAGGCAACGACGTGGCGACGCAACTGATCGAGACGGCTACAAAGTTTGCCCGCTCGAACGGTTGCTATGAGCTCGCCTCGGATACCGAGATTGACAATACAGGTAGCCAACAGTTTCACGAGCGTCTCGGCTTTGAAGAGGTCGAGCGGACGGTCCATTACATTAAAAAAATCTCTCGCTACGAATAGCGAGAGATTTTTTGTCGTTACTTGACGACGTGGATTGGCATACCGATTGCGATTTCTGCAGCTTCCATTGCCATCTCACCGAGTGATGGGTGAGCGTGGATTGTAAGTGCGATATCTTCAGCCGTCATACCTGCTTCGATGGCGAGGCCGAGCTCGGCGATCATATCAGAAGCGCCTGTACCCGCGATTTGAGCACCGATCAAGAGACCGTCCTCTTTACGCGTGATGAGCTTCATGAAGCCGTCTGGCTCGTCGAGAGCGAGGGCACGACCGTTTGCAGCGAATGGGAATTTCGACACTGTGATGTCGAGTCCTTCTTCTTTTGCGAGCGGCTCTGTGTAACCGACTGTCGCGAGCTCAGGGTCAGTGAAGACGACCGCTGGGATTGCTGAATAGTCGAGGTACGCAGGCTTGCCTGCAGCTGCTTCTGCCGCGATTTTCGCTTCATACGAAGCTTTGTGCGCGAGCGGTGGTCCCGGTACGATGTCACCGATCGCGTAGATGTTTTCGTTAGACGTCTTGCACTGGTCGTCGATTTCGATGATGCCGCGGTCGCTGACTTTCACTTCCGCGTTCTCAAGACCGATATCACCAGTGTTTGGACGACGGCCGACTGTGACGAGGACGTAGTCCGCTTCCACAGATTGCTCTTCGCCGTTCACTTCAAACTTAACGGTTACGCCGTCTTCTGTCTCTTCGACGCCTTTTGCAAGCGCGTTCGTGTGAATCGTGACGTTCCCTTTTTGTTTGAGCTTCTTCTTGACGATTTGCGTCATTTGCGGCTCGAAGCCAGACAAGATGTCGCTAGCGCCTTCAACGACGACGACTTCTGTATCGAAGTTCGCGTACGCTGTTCCAAGCTCCATACCGATGTATCCGCCGCCGATGACGACGAGCTTTTTCGGTACTTCTGGAAGCGCCAATGCGCCAGTTGAAGAAAGGACGCGTTTTGACCATTTGAACGATGGAATCTCGATTGGTGTCGAACCAGTCGCGATGATCGCTTTTTTGAACTTGTAAGGAGTCGAGCTGTCTTCTGTGATGACACGGACTGTGTCTTCAGATGCGAAGAACGCTTCCCCTTGAACGATTTCAATCTTGTTGCCTTTCAAGAGGCCTTTAACGCCGCCAGTCAACTTGTTGACGACCGACTGTTTCCAGTCTTGGACTTTCGTGAAGTCGACAGCAACGTTATCCGACGTGATCCCCATTGATGAGTGACCTTTCGCGTGCTGGAAGTTGTGACCAGCCGTGATTAACGCTTTTGACGGGATACATCCGACGTTCAAGCAGACGCCGCCGAAGTTACCCTTCTCGACGATCGTCACTTTGAGGCCGAGTTGCGCGCCACGGATGGCTGCGACGTATCCGCCAGGACCGGCACCGATGACGATTAAATCAGTTTCTTGTGCGAATTCTCCTACTACCATGTTCTTATCCCTCCATCATTAGAAGTGCTGGATCTTGAAGCAAACGTTTCACCATGTTGAGTGCGTTTTGAGCAGTCGCACCGTCGATGAGGCGGTGGTCAAAGCTGAATGAAAGCGCGAGCACTGGTGCTGCAACGATTTCGCCGTCTTTGACGACAGCTTTTTCAGCGATGCGGCCGATACCAAGAATCGCAACTTCTGGGTGATTGATGACAGGTGTGAACCATTGTCCACCAGCAGAACCGATGTTCGTGATTGTGATCGATCCGCCTTTCATGTCGTCCCCAGCGAGTTTACCTTCACGTGCTTTACCGGCAAGCTCATTGATGTTTGTAGCGAGTGCATAGATTGATTTACGGTCTGCTTCTTTGACGACAGGAACGACGAGGCCGTTGTCCGTGTCAGCAGCGATACCGATGTTGTAGTAGTTTTTGTAGACGATTTCTTCGTTCACATCGTCGATTGATGCGTTGATCGCTGGGTAAGCTTTCGCTGCAGCTGTCAATGCTTTCACGACGAACGGCAAGTACGTGAGTTTCACGCCTTGGTCAGCCGCGACTTGTTTGAACTCTTTACGGAGTGCGACGAGTTTCGTGACGTCGACTTCGTCCATGAGTGTAACGTGTGGCGCTGTGTGTTTCGAGTTGACCATCGCTTTCGAGATCGCTTTACGGATTCCACGGATCTTCTCACGCGTTTCGAGTTCAGGTGTAGCTGACTCGTAAGGCTTGATTTCCGTTTTCGCTGCCGCTGCCGGAGCTACAGATTCTGTTTTCTCTGTTGTAGCTTCTGCTGCTGGTGCTTCACCGTTAGCGAACGCATCGATGTCTTCTTTCAAGACGCGACCGTTATCGCCTGAACCTTTGACTTCACGGATGTCGACGCCTTTTTCGCGAGCGTACTTGCGAATCGAAGGCATCGCGATGACACGCTCCGACTTGTGAAGTTGAACTTCACGCGGGCCGTCTTCTTTCACGTCAGCTTGAACTGTCTCTTCAGTCTTCTCTTCAGCTTTTGGCTGTTCAGGAGCTGCTTCCTCTTCGCCTGCTGGCGCGTCACCTTCGATGTCGAACGTGATGAGGACGTCACCGACGACGGCAACTGTTCCTTCAGAGACTTTGACTTCTTTGACTGTTCCATCAACTGGAGCTGGGATTTCAACGACAGCCTTGTCGTTTTGTACTTCGAGGAGGATATCATCCTCTTTTACTGTGTCCCCGTCTTTTACGAACCACTTGACGATTTCACCTTCGTGAATTCCTTCACCGATGTCTGGTAATTTAAATTCAAATACTGCCACTGGTTTTTCCTCCCATCAAATAATCATGTAAACACGACGAGGGAGACAATTCTCCCTCATCGCCAAATGAACACGATCAGAAGTTGATAACTTCCTTAACTTTTGCAACGACATCTTTATGGTCAGGTAACCATGCGTCTTCTCCTTGTGCGAAGGCGAAAACTGTGTCAGGTGCAGTCACACGAAGCACTGGTGCTTCGAGGTGAAGAATTGCGCGTTCTTGAATTTCAGTTACAACGTTTGCCGCGATACCTGCTTGACGCTGTGCCTCTTGAACGACGATCGCACGGCCAGTCTTTTTAACAGACTCGACGATTGTATCGATATCAAGCGGGCTCACTGTCATGAGGTCGATGACTTCTATGTTGATGTTTTCTTTTTCGAGTTCTTCCGCTGCTTTGAGTGACGTGTGGACCATCGCACCGTATGTGATGATTGAAACGTCAGTTCCTTCACGCTTCACGTCTGCTTTTCCAAGCTCGATCGTGTATTCGCCTTCAGGTACTTCGCCACGGAATGAACGGTAAAGCTTCATGTGCTCGAGGAAAACGACAGGGTCGTTGTCGCGGATTGACGCGATCAAGAGTCCTTTTGCATCGTACGGAGTCGACGGGATGACGACTTTAAGACCAGGTGTCTGAGCCATCAAGCCTTCGAGGCTATCCGCATGAAGTTCAGGTGTTTTTACACCGCCACCGAATGGTGAACGGATTGTGATTGGCTGGCTGTAAGCGCCGCCTGAACGGTAACGCATCCGCGCCATTTGAGCTGCGATTGAGTCAAATACTTCGAATACGAAACCGAAGAATTGAACTTCCATGATTGGACGGAAACCAGTGAGACCGAGACCGATGGCAAGACCACCGATACCAGACTCAGCAAGCGGCGTGTCGAAGACGCGGTCTTCGCCGAGCTCGTCTTGGAGGCCTTCTGTCGCACGGAATACCCCACCGTTTTTACCAACGTCTTCTCCGAAAAGAAGTACTTTCTCGTCGCGCTTCATTTCAACGCGCATCGCATCAGTAATCGCTTGGATCATTGTCATTTGAGCCATAACTTACTTCGACTCCTTTGCAGTATATTCTTCGAGCTGCTCTTTCAAGTTAGCAGGAAGTTCTTCGAACATGTTGTTGATGAAGTCCGAAACTTTTTGTTTTGGTTCTTTGTCAGCGAGGCTGATTGCTTCTTTCACGTCAGCTTTCGCTTGCTCGATCACTTCGTTCTCCATGTCTTCGTTCCAAAGCTTTTTGCCTTCGAGGAAGAGACGGAAGCGTACGAGTGGATCTTTTTCTTGATACTCTGTGTCGAGTTCTTTCGTACGGTAACGTGTTGGGTCATCCCCAGCGAGCGTATGTGGTCCGTAGCGGTATGTGAGTGCTTCGATGAGCGTCGGCGTTCCGTCAAGTGCGTCTTTACGCGCTTGTTGCGTTGCGGCGAGGACAGCGAGAACGTCCATTCCGTCAACTTGGATTCCGTTGATGCCCGCTGCGACAGCTTTTTGCGCGATCGTTTTAGCTGCAGTTTGCTTCTCGACAGGAGTCGAGATCGCGAAGCGGTTGTTTTGAACGACGAAGATGGCTGGTGATTTGAATGCACCTGCAAAGTTCAAACCTTCGTAGAAGTCACCTTGTGATGAACCACCGTCACCCGTGTAAGTAATGGCGACGTTTGTGTTGCCGTTGCGTTTAAGGCCCATGGCCACGCCCGCTGCTTGGATGATTTGTGCGCCGATGATGATTTGTGGCATCAAAACGTTGACGTCTTCAGGGATGCGGTTCCCTGCAACGTGTCCACGTGAGAACAAGAACGCTTGATAAAGCGGAAGTCCGTGGAATACGAGTTGTGGGATATCACGGTAGCCTGGAAGGATCCAGTCTTGTTTGTCGAGCGCGTATTGCGTCCCGATCATCGTTGCTTCTTGACCCGCCACTGGCGCGTAGAAACCTAGGCGACCTTGACGGTTAAGTGAGATTGCACGTTGGTCCCAGATTCGAGTATAGACCATGCGGCGCATAAGCTCCTGAAGTTGCTCGTCCGTTACGTCGGGCATAGCGTCTTGGTTGACGACTTCGCCCTTCTCGTCGAGAATACGGAACGTTTGGAAGTTTTCTTCCACGTTTTGAAGTACCTGAACGTTGTTCATTCGTTTCACCTCATCCTTTCAACTATGAGACAATTGTCTTTTTTGTGATCAAACACTACCTCAAATCTTAAGTGTATCTGTCCAAAAAAGCAATCTGTATTAACGTGATACAGGAAAGTAATTCTGTTCCTGCCGTTTCTTAGACAGTATAAAACGGGTTGTTATAATAACGCAAAAAATATGCTTACCTTATAAGAACGCTTACATGAACACATCTTTTCACTCATTTCGCCTCTGTATCATTTTCGTTTCACCTTCTGTACCATCTCGAGGATTTCCCCATTAAATATGATATAATGAGGCATATCGAAATTGGAAAGGAAGTTGTACATGTTAACGATGAAAGATGTGATTCGTGAAGGGGACGACCGACTTCGCCTTCGCTCGACAGAAGTCCCAATCCCTCCTACGGCTGAAGATTTGGAGCTTCTTGACGAGATGGAGACGTTCCTCGTCAATAGCCAGGACCCGGAGATTAGCGAAAAATATGAGCTTCGCGGAGGCGTCGGAATTGCGGCACCGCAACTCGGCGTCAATCGCCGCTTCTTCACCGTCCTGTTGCAAGAGGAAGACGAGACGTTCAAGCTGTCCATTTTCAACCCAAGGATTACGAGCCACTCGGTGGAGCAGACGTACTTGAACGGCGGTGAAGGGTGCTTGTCTGTCGACCGTGTCGTCAACGGAAATGTGCCGCGCCATCGCCGTATCACCCTCGAAGGGTTCGATCGTGACGGCAACCCAATCAAATTGCGCCTTCGTGGCATGCGGGCCATCGTCTGCCAACACGAGCTCGACCACTTAGACGGCGTCATGTTCTACGACCGCATCAACCCGACCAATCCGCTTGAGACTTATGGTGAGCCAATCTGAGGTGACGAACGTGAAAAAAAAGGCGCTGTTGTTAGTATTCCCATTTTTATTTCTTTTAATCGGGGGATGTGTCCGCATCGAATATGACGCCACTGTTCATTATGATCAATCGGTCACGCTCGAGACGACGTATGCGTTTCGCGACCACCCCGTCATGAAGCTGCTCAATTTGCGGCTCGATTGGGATACGTGGAAGCAACAAGCGAACGATAACGGTTACGCGACACGTGACTACTCGAGCGAAGACGATTACGAGGGCATGGTGCTTAAGAAGACGTTCGACAATGTCGATGAGTTACAAAACATTAAAGAAGAATGGAAGACCGGTCCAGCCGGTATCCTCGTCCCGCCTGACATGGAGTTCGATGTGCAAAAAGAAGAAGGCATTTGGTTCGACTCCTATGTGCTCAACACGAACCTGGATTTACGTCTGGACCGAATCGAGCTACCAGGCCTCAACTTGAGCGGCTCACCGAAACAGCTCGCCGAGCGCTATGTCCGTCAAGCCGATATTCGTTTCAACTTAACCGTACCGACGGGTGTGTTTGTTGAAGACGGCACCGGGCTCGACCTCCGTTCGATGAAGCATGTCGAATGGCAAGTGTACGGAGGCCGACAAAACAATATGACACTCGTCGCCCATGTGCCGAACGTGAAGGCGTGGATCATCACGGTCGTCGCTTTCGTCGTCGTTAGCCTCGCCAGTTTCTTCATTTGGCGGAAATATCGACAGAACGCCGGCGACCCGAACAAAACGTCCATTCGCTCGCGTCTACTCGGTGTGCTCATCGTCGTCTTGGCACTCTCCATCATCATCGTGACCGTCCGGGAAGAGTTGACGACCGAACGGAAAGCCGAGGCGGTGCGCCAAGCGGCCCAGACCGACGAGTTCATCCCGACGTTCGCCGTCCATGGTCTGCTCGGGACGGACCGGACGTTCCTGCGCTTCTCCCAGTTCATGGAGCAGCGTGGCCTCGCCAAGGATGGCGCCCTCTGTACCGTTTCGACAGAGAGCGAGGTCGACTGCGTCATCAACGACTATAGCTCGAACCGTCCGATCGTCCGCATCGAATACGAAGACGCCGAGGCTTCGCTGAACAATCAGACGAAATGGTTGAACGCGGCGATTGAGACGTATAAGGCCGAACGCAACAAGTCGTTCGAGCGAATGTATTTGATCGGCCATAGTATGGGCGGCGTCGCGGCCGCGAACTATATCTTGAACCAAGACGAGTACTTGATTGATAAATTCGTCTCGTTCGACAGCCCGTTCGCCGGCACTCGCCTCGCCAACTTCGGTCTATCGGCGAGCAACTTCGGCGTCAACACAGGGAGTGCCGCCATCCGGGACTTGTCCCCAACATCGGACGGACTTGTGGCGTTCCAGTCGAAGCTCGAGACGTGGCCGCGTTCCGTTCAAGTGTTGTCGTTCGCCGGGCGCGGTGGGGAGTTCAATTTGATCGAGCCCTCGAGCTCCCTCCTCCTCGAAGACTATACGAACAACATCACGACGGAGACCGTCCCGTACGACCACTTCTCGCTCCATCGGAAGACGGACGTGCTCCGCGATACGGGACGATTCCTGTACGAGTATACGAACGAGTTCAACCCGGTCGAAACAAACTGACGAAAGCCCGCCTTCGTGAATGTTTCTCTACCTCTCGATTAAAAAAGGAACGGGGTACGAAAGAGGGATGGAGGCGTGGACCGACCGATGGCACGGCGAGACTTCTAGGGGAATAGCAAGCATTGGGAGACCCAGCAGCGTTAAGCGATGCGGCTCCCTGCTTACCCCCAGAAAAGCGAGCTGTGCCCGGTCGGACAAATAAAAAAACTGCAGACAATGTTTTGTCTACAGTCTGAACCCGCCCTCTTCACGAAGGCGGGTTTCTTTGTTAGTACGTCATCGTCCACGTCAGTTTTTGCAACCAGTAAATCAAGTACTTACCAATCGGCAAGTCCGTTTGAATCTCTTCGTACGCGAGCGTATACGTTCCTTCTTCATTGTTCCACAACCGTTTGAAGTAGCCGTCGACTTCGATCATAAACTCCGTCTCGGTCGTCGCGACGACTTCGACATCGGCTTCTAAATTGTAGTCGTTCATGTTACGCGCCGTATAGTTCCCAGAACCGATGACGACGACTTGTCGTTCCCCTTCCACATACAACAGTTTCGGATGATACTGTTCGTCACCGACTTCGTACCACCGAATCTCGATTTGATCAGGGTTGACCGTGTTCAGTTCGGCTGTCACCGGCAAGTTCGGTAGACCCGACTTGTCCCGCCCAAACGCATTCGTGTTCGGGTCGAGGATCAGTTTGACGAAGACGCCCCGCTCTGCGGCCCGGTGAATGGCATGGATGATGTCTCGGTCAGCCAAATAGAACATGCCGACCCAAATCGTCTCCCCCGCTTTCGCCTGATCCATCCCGTCGATGACCGCCTCTTCAATCTTCGACTCGGTCACGTATCGGATTTGCATCGGGCCGTCCGAGTCTTCTTCCCGCAGGTTCGCTAACTTCTCTTCATCCGGGAACCTCGCCTCGTCGCCTTTCGAGAATCGGGCAATGGCCTCTTCCCCTTCTAAAATATCAGCGAGGATTGGACCGTCAAGGCGGACCCCGACGTTCGAATGATACCCGCTCGCGTCATGCGGATTCGCCGACAAGACAAACCCTTCGTTCTCGGTCACCATGACTTTCCGATGGTTCGCCTTCACGTTCAACAGTCGTAAATAGGACCGGATGGTGATGTCCGGTGCCGACTTTGCCATCGGGTTCGGGAGCCAGCCGTTCTGGCTATCCCCAAACCATTGGAAAGCCATCCGATACACAGTGGAATACAGGATGTTTGGATCGCGAAGGGCATCTAAATTTGTATAGACGATTTCAGCGCCCGCTTCCTCTAACAAATCGAGATGGTCGGCAGGATGGCCGTTATACGTCGTGTTGATTTCATCGGTGATGACGACGACGTTCAAATCCGGATACGCCTCCATCTGCTCGAGGAGCGCCGCCGTCAAACGAGCCGTGATCGTCGGATATTGTCGATCTTCATTTGAATAAGGATTAAATAAGAAAAAGTCCATGACGACATACTCGCGCGCCTCACGAATCGATCGTTCGACGTCTTGAAAAATCTCCATTTCGTTCACTTCCGTGTCCTCGCCTTGGTACGTCAAGTCAAACAGGAAATCGATTTGGTCGTCTGAAATCGCGACCGGTTCTGACGCCCGTGATACGCCTTCTGGTAACGGCTTGACTTGGTGATAAATCATCGTAATAAGGAAGAGGACGAGTAGCACGGCAACGCCCCACTTCACCCATCCACGTCTCCTCTTTTTCTCTGCCATCTGCACCCGCTCCTTATTGTTCGGTTCAAAAAACGGGCCGTAGTCTCCTACAGCCCGTTCGATCATACTTCCATAATAATCGGAAGAACCATTGGGTGTCTTCTCGTTTTTTGTGCCAAATATGGTGTAAGCGTATCGGAAACGAGTTGTTTCAACTCTGACCATTTCATCTGCTTGTTCGTGAGGCCTTGTTCGACCGTCTTCTTCAACAGACGCTCACCGTCACGAATTAAGCTACCCGACTCACGCATGTAGACGAAACCGCGCGAGATGATGTCTGGCCCGGAGACGAGTTTACGTGTCTTGCCGTCAATGCTGATGACGACGACGACGAGCCCGTCCTCTGAGAGGATGCGACGGTCGCGCAAGACGATGTTGCCGATATCCCCGATGCCGTTCCCGTCGATATAAACGGCGTTCGCGGAAATCTTGCCGGTTACGGCTGCCGAGTCGGCGTCGACCGCGAGCACTTCCCCGTTATCCATGACGAAACTGTTCTCTTTCGGGATCCCGACCGATTCAGCGAGTTCGGCGTGTTTCTTCAACATTCGATACTCGCCGTGAATCGGCATGAAGAATTTCGGGTTGAGCAATCGAATCATGAGCAACTGCTCTTGTTGTGAGCCGTGACCTGACGTATGGATGTTCGTCAACTTGCCATAGACGACGTCCGCGCCCGCTTTATACAGCTGGTCAATCGTTTTCCCGACCGAGATAGCGTTACCTGGGATCGGTGACGACGAGAAGATGACCGTGTCACCTGGGATGATGGACACTTGGCGGTGCGTCCCGTTCGCGATTCGGCTAAGGGCTGCCATCGGCTCCCCTTGTGAACCGGTACAAAGAATCGCCACTTCGTTCGGGTCATAGTTGCGCATTTGGTTCGCCTCGATGATCATGCCTTTCGGGACGTTGATGAATCCGAGCTCTTGCCCGATCGTCATGACCTTCTCCATCGAACGGCCGAAGATGAGCAAGTGACGTCCTGTCTCGGCGCATGCGTCGATGACTTGTTGCAGGCGATAGATGTTCGAAGCGAACGTCGCGAAAATGATGCGTCCTTCCGCTTTGCGGAACGTCTCACTGATCGTGCCGCCGACGACACGTTCACTCATCGTGAACCCCTCGACTTCCGCGTTCGTCGAGTCGGATAAGAGACAAAGGACGCCCTCTTTCCCGATTTCCGCCATCTTGGCGAGGTCGGCCGGTTCACCGACTGGCGTGAAGTCGAACTTGAAATCGCCCGTATGAACGATGTTCCCTTGCGGCGTCTTGACGACGACACCGAGCGAGTTCGGAATCGAGTGGGTCGTCCGGAAGAACGAGATGCTCGTCTTACGGAATTTGACGATCGCATCCTCGTCAATCTCGTGGAGTTCTGCTTCGCGAAGCAATCCGTGCTCTTCAAGCTTCACTTTGATGAGGCCAAGCGCGAGCTTCGTCGCATAAATCGGCAGTTTCACTTGCTTCAAGAGAAACGGGATGCCGCCGATATGGTCTTCGTGTCCATGGGTGATGAATACCCCTTTGACTTTATCTTTGTTTTTAATCAGATAAGTGTAATCCGGAATGACGTAGTCGATTCCAAGCAAATCGTCCTCCGGGAACATGATACCGGCATCGATGACGATAATCTCGTCTTGGAATTGAACGACGTACGTGTTCTTCCCGATTTCACCGAGTCCGCCTAGTGCGAACACGGCCGTTTGGTGGTTCTTTACAAACTTCATTTAATCTCTCCTTACTAAAATAGTTGATTTCATCTATGTGAAACATAAGTGATTCTCGCAGTATGGTTACGTTCCGTAAGATTCTTTCTTCATTATAGCTCATATTGTGTCAATATTTCACTAATGACGTCAGATTGAGGGTTGTTTCGCGATTTCATGTTATGCTTTTGAGTATAGCAAGACCATTATCAGACAGAGAAAGCATGGTGAATGAACATGGAAGATCAGAAAGTTGTCTTTTTCGACATTGACGGGACCCTTCTTCACGACGGGACGTACATCCCGCCCTCGACCATCCGCGCAATCAAACAGTTACAGGTGAACGGTGTCGAGACGTTCATCGCGACAGGCCGTGGACCGGCGATGTTATCGAACATTCCCGAGCAAGTCGGAATCAATAGCTTCGTCTGCTACAACGGGCAAATCGTCGTGCATGACGGAGAAGTTGTCTATCGGAACACGTTGCCGACGAGCGCGTTGACGCGTTTGACCAGTCATGCCGATTCAAATGATCATACGCTCGTCTATCTCGGTCAGCATCGAGGCGGGGCGACCCGGCGAAACGATACCATCGTCGAGCAATCACTCGGCGAGCTCGACATACCGATTCCTTCGTTTGCGCCGAACTTCCATAAAGAACAAGACGTCTACCAGACGCTCCTATACTGCACACCCGAAGATGAGCACCATTACGTGAACGCCTACGAAGAGTTCGACTTCATCCGCTGGCACCCGCACGCGATGGACGTCATCAATCGCGGGGCGAGCAAGGCCGACGGCATTCGTCACTTCATCGAAGCGAACGGCTACCGGCTCGAGAACACGTATGCGTTCGGTGATGCGCTGAACGATTTAGCGATGCTCCAATACGTCGGAACTGGCATCGCGATGGGCAACGGACGCGTCGAGGCGAAAGAGGCGGCCGATTACGTGACGAAGTCCATCCTCGACGACGGGATTGAATACGGCTTGAAGAAAATGAATTTGATTTAACACAAAACGAGAGGCGCGCGCCTCTCGTTTTTATCTGGACCGAAGTGTACGTTCGAGTCGGTCGAGGTCGGTATCTTTCCCGATGATGATTAGAATGTCTTCCGGCAAAATCATCTCGTCTGCTTGCGGCGAGATGAGGACGTCGTCGTCACGGCGAATCGCCACGATGTTGACGCCGTATTTGGCGCGGAGGTCCAAGTCGATGAGCGACTTGTTCGACAGCTTCTCGCCGGCCTTGATCTCCACGATCGAATGTTCGTTCGAGAGCTCCAAATAATCCAAAATACTTTGGCTCATCAACCCATTGGCGATTCGGACGCCCATGTCACGTTCCGGATGGACGATATTGTCGGCCCCGATGCGGCGCAACACTTTCTCATGGTAGTCGTTCGTCGCTTTTACCGTGATGATTTGAACGCCGAGCTCTTTCAAGATGAGCGTCGTCAAAATCGACGCTTGGATATTCTCCCCAATCGCCACGATGACATGCTCGAAGTTACGAATTCCGAGACTCTTCAATACGTTCTCGTCTGTCGTATCGGCGATGACCGCGTGCGTGGCCAATCCCATAAATTCGTTGACGCGTTCTTCGTCCGCATCGATGGCGAGGACATCGTATCCGTTCGCCGACAACTCACGAACGATCGACCCGCCAAAACGTCCTAACCCGATGACTGCAAATTCACCTGTCATGATTCATACATCCCTTTCCAACCGCGCATTCTGTTCTCGATTCTTCGTTCAGTGTAACCGATTCACTAAAAAAAAACTATATAAAAAAGACCGGGAAGACCCGGTCTTACGCTTTGCCGCTCGAACGTTTGCCACGCACGTAATCGTTGTCGAACAAGAACAGTCGAAGCAACAAATATAGTGCCGGAACGAGGAGTAACAAACCTAGAATGAAGACGACGACGAGCGCGATGGCCATCGACTCGTTGACGACGCTTCCGTTGATATCAATATACGGATACAAGATATACGGCAAATGCGTATATCCGTAGCCGAACCAGGCCATGAAGAACTGACCCATGACCATGAGGAACGCGATTCCGTAGTTCCGCTTCAAATAGACGAGCGCGACCGCTACGACGAAGAAGATGAAACTTACCGCGAACCACCACCAGTTGCCCGCCAAAATCCGCTCATAGTGCCAAGCCGCTTGTGACTTGAGACCAAAGAAGACGAGGCCCGAGGCGATGATGGTCGGAACACTCCAGAACAGCGCCCATTTCCGGACGAGCCCCATCGCTGTCTTGTCCCCGGCTTTATCCGCATAGAACAAGAGGAACATCGCACTGATGTAGAGCACCGAGACGATGGCGAGCGTGACGACCGTCCACGAGTAGAAGTTCGTGAACAACTTCATGCCGTCGAAAAAGACGCCAGCCTCCGTCTCGTTGATGAACCCGCCTTGACTGACTGTGAGGACAGTCGACATCGAGGCCGGAATCAACAAACCGGTCGCCCCATACAAGAACATATAGAGCGTGCTCTCTTTTGAACCGTAGTTCGCGAACGCATAAAAGCTACCGCGAATCGCCAAAAGAATCAACACGACCGAGGCCGGGATGAGAAGTGCTGTCCCGTAGTAGTAGGCCGTATCCGGGAAGAACCCGACGATCCCGACGAAGAAGAAGACGAAAAACACGTTCGTCACTTCCCACGTCGGCGATAAATACCGTGCAATCAGACGGTTGACCATATGGTCTCGCTTCGTGTACTTGCTATAGAAAGCGAAGAAGCCAGCACCGAAATCAATCGATGCGACAATGAGATAACCGTACAAGAACGTCCATAAGACGGCAATCCCTAATTCTTGAATCTCCATGTCATACCCTCCGATCACACTTCATCGGTAAACATCGCTTCACCGCGATGTTCCGATTGTTTTAGTTCTTTCCCAACTGGGTTGTCCTTGAACAGACGCGTCAAGACGAGCACCGTGACCACGCCAAGAACCGCATAGAGGATCGCGAAAGCGACAAGCATCCAACCAACGTTCGCCGACGTCGTCGCCGCTTCACTCGTGCGCATAAGTTCATACAGCGCCCAAGGCTGACGACCGAACTCGGCGAAGAACCAACCAAATTCGATGGCCATCATCGCGAGCGGACCACCGGCTGCGATGGCGATGAGCATCGGTTTACTGAATTGGTTCAAGCGTTTAATATACCGTCCGAGTACGAATAGGAACGAAATGAGTGCCAAAAGCATCCCAATCCCGACCATCGCATCGAACAGATAGTGGACAAAGAGAGGCGGTTGGTCCTCTTTCGCGAACTCGTTCAATCCCGTCACTTCATAGTCCGGGACACCACCGGCTAAAATCGAGAGCGCATACGGAATCTTGATGGCCCCGCGCACTTCGTATCCACCCTGTCCGTCATCTTCGAGCCAGCCCCCTAAAATGAGCTCGGCCTCAGACGACGTCTCAAAGTGCCATTCCGCAGCCGCCAATTTGTCCGGCTGATACTTCGCCAAATATTTACCAGAGAAGTCACCGACGAGCGCTGTCGCAATCGCGAAGATCAACGCGACCGTCATCGTCAAGCGAAGCCCGCGCTTATGGTAGGCGATCGTCGCTTGGTCGAGCTGGTTGCGATGGCTACGGAGAAGTTGCACCGCAGCGATTGCCGCCAAAATGAACGCAGACGTCAAAATGGCCGACGTGAGCACGTGCGACATCTTCGTCGGCATGGCCGGACTGAACATCGCCTCAATCGGACTCACGTTCGCAAGTCGTCCGTCGATGATATCAAACCCGACCGGTTGGTTCATGAAACTGTTCACCGTTGTAATGAAGAAACCGGAGAACAATGCCCCGACCGCGACGGGAATCCCGACGAGCATATGATGCCATGGGTTTTTAAAGCGGTCCCACGTGTACAAATAAATACCGAGGAAGATGGCTTCAAAGAAGAACGCGAACGTCTCCATGAATAGCGGGAGCGCAATCGTCTGACCGGCCACGCGCATCAAGTTCGGCCACAATAGGGATAATTGCAGCCCGATGGCCGTCCCTGTGACAACACCGACCGCTACGGTCACGACATACCCTCGTGACCACCGTCGGGCCATGAGTGTGTATTTGGGATCTTTCTTTTTAATCCCTAAAAATTCAGCCAATAAAATTAAAAGTGGAACCCCGACGCCGAGTGTGGCAAAAATCACGTGGAAGCCCAGCGTGAGTGCCGTTAACGCTCGACTCATCAGGACAGGATCTTGAAACATCTATTGATACCCTCCTATCTCTCTCTATCGCTTCAAACCGTTGCCTGAAACGCCAAATCAATGATGATTTCCATTGGATAACCTTATCATAAAGATTTTATATGGCGCTGTAATGTCTCAATGCTCAAGTTCGCAAAATGTTCACATTTGAGCAATCTTAACAAAATCGTCGCTTTACAATCATAATGAATTCCCGCTTTCTGCATATCGAAAGCATGATTTCACACATTTCCAACAAAAAAGACGAACCGATCTGATATGCTCCCCAATAGGTAGACAGATAAAATAACAAATCTGTTTATCTGATTGGGGAGTGTTTTTTTTATGGCGAGAAGTCGGCATTCGATCGAACAAAAACTGAGCGCGCTGCGCATGATGGAAGAAGAAACATATACTTGGAAAGAAATTATGGAGGCCCATAACGTCTCTGAGAATACCCTTCGGGAGTGGAAAGTGAAATTCGATACCGGTGGGATCGATGCGTTGAAGGAATCGAGGACATGGAAGCGCTACACTAAGGAACTGAAGATCGCGGCCGCTCGTGACTATCTGGGCGGCCTCACTGCGACGGAAACCCTCTCCAAATATCACATTAGTAGTTGGTCTGTTCTTCAAAGATGGGTTAAGAAGTATACTAGTCATAGCGAGTTAACAGATTCGAGGAAAGGGATGGATCGAGCTATGACAAAAGGGAGAAAAACCACATTCGAAGAGCGCTTCGAGATCGTGAAATACTGTTTGGAGAATGGACGCAACTACCAGCAGACCGCGGAACAATATCAGGTGTCCTATGCCCAGGTGTATGGCTG